>PLPU01000527.1:0-2863 GCA_003159975.1 Acidobacteriaceae bacterium | reverse complement strand
ACACCACAATGCCGCGCTCAATGCATATCGACGAATCGGCGGTACCACGGCGCACACCACGAACACTACCGCTCCAAGCAGCAGGAATGCGAAGATGGTCAGGCCGAACAGAAGAGGCAGCATTTCTACATTCTTGGCCGAAACGGTGCCAGGGTCAATGGCTTGCCGCAACACCGAATTCTCCCCTTCCTTTACACAACCCTTTCATTTCTCCCGCCAATTCCCGGTACAGTGGAAGACAGACCCCTTCCGGAGCACGCCGCACAATGAGTTTTTTCGACAGCTTGGAGACCGGTTCACAGGTCGATTCCTACCGCATCGACGCGCCGGTCGCCCGCAGCGGCATGGCCTCCATCTACCGCGCCACCGACCTGCGCGACAATCGCGTCGTCGCGCTCAAAATTCCCCACCCTGACCTCGAGGCCGATCCGCTGCTCTTCGACCGCTTTCAGCGCGAGTCGGAGATCGGCGAAAAACTCAACCACCCTAAGATCATGCGCGTCTTTGGCGGCGACAAACGTTCCCGCGTCTACATGGTCATGGAGTGGTGCGACGGCCGCCTCCTGCGCCAGATTCTGGCCGAGGGAAGAATTCCCCAGGAACGCGCCATCCGCATCGCAATCGGCGTTCTCGATGGCCTCGAATACATCCATGCCAATGGCATCGTCCACCGCGACCTCAAGCCGGAGAACATCATGGTCGACGCCGACGACAACATCAAGCTCATCGATTTCGGCATCGCCGGCGATACCGCAGCGCGACGCCTAACCTACGCCAACTTCACCGCAACCCTCGGCACGCCCGACTACATCTCTCCCGAGCAGGTCAAAGGCAAACGCGGCGACGCCCGCTCCGACATTTACTCCCTGGGCGTCATTCTTTATGAAATGCTCACCGGCAAGCTGCCCTTCTCCGGCCCCTCCCCGCTGGCCGTCATGAATGACCGCCTGCTCAACCACCCCACTCCCCCGCGCGTTGCCGATCCCTCCATCTCTCCGCAATTGCAGGAGATCCTCTACCGCGCCCTTGAACGGGACCCCCGCAATCGCTATGCCAAAGCGCAGGAATTTGCATGGGACCTCGCTCACCTCGACCAGGTCGGCGTGGAAGACCGCCCTGAGCTGCGCAACTGGCAGAATCGCAAAGGCCAGCTTCCCCGCAAGATTCTCTACTACGTTGGCCTGGCCATGATTCCGGTCGTGATCCTGCTCTTGATGATTCTCGTTGCCCATCGCCATTGATCTTCCCGCTCGGCTATGGGATTTCTTGACTAGGTCATTTCTTGTTCTTGATGATTTCTTTATGCTTCAACCCCTAATCTTGCCTTGAATACACAAACTTTTTTGCCCGGTTAAGAAGGAGAACCATGTCCACCGAATACCGCAACTTTCTAGCCCTCTCCTACGACGAGTTGGAAGAGCTGAACCTCGCCGCCAAAGCCGACCGCATGAACCGTGTCGCAGCCGACGAAATCCGCGAAAAACGGATCAAGTACCTCACCGACGAGAAGCGAATCAAGGCCGTCACCGTGCTCTTCAGCGACCTCGAAGGCCGCCTTCACCTGCTCGACTACGACAAGAAGTTCCTGCTCGGCGCCTATGAAAATCTGACCTTCGACGGCTCGTCCATCCGCGGCTTCACCGCTCAAAAAGAGAGTGACCTGCGCCTCGGCATCGACTGGAGTGCCTTCTACTGGGTGCCCGCCGACGTCTTCGGCAACGGCAAGGACGCGGAGCGCCACTTCCACGAGACCGGCAAGTTCGAGTTCATCAACACCGGCGGCTACTATCACGTCCTGCCGCTCGATCCCCTCCGTCAGTTCATTGACACATCGGCTGAAGTGCAGCGCGCCATGGGTTTCCAGAATGAGAAGGACCACCCGGAAGTAGCGCCCAGCCAGTTTGAAATCAATTACGGCTACGGCGAAGTGGTTGCCGCCGCCGACCAGATTCAGCTTTACAAACTGCTCACCCGCCAGGTGGCCAACAACATGGGCTTCACGGCCAGCTTCCTGCCCAAGCCTGTAGTCGGCGTCAACGGCAGCGGCATGCACACCAACGTGTCCATCTCCGAGGGAAAGACCAACCTCTTCTGGGATCCCGAGGGCCAGGAAAAACTCTCCGCCTTTGGCTGGGATTTCATCGACCGCATCCTCACCCACGCCCTGGACATCTGCCTCATCCTTAACCCCAGCGTGAATGCCTATCGCCGCCTCGACCCGCACTTCGAGGCGCCCAACCAGATCAAGGCTTCGGCCACCGATCGCGGCTCCATGGTGCGCGTCCCCATCGGCAACTCGCGCTCCATGCGCGTCGAAGTGCGCTCGGTCGCGCCCGACGCCAATCCCTACCTCACCCTCTATTCCATCTTCAAAACCGGCATCGACGGCACCACCGCAACCATCGATAACCTGCGCCAGGCCCAGCGTTACCTGCCTGACCACATCCAGGCCGCGATCGACGACTTCAAGGCCTCAACCTGGATCGCGGAGATCCTCGGCGCCGACGTGCAAGGCCGCTTCGCCGACCTCAAGCAAGCCGCAGCCAACCGTTCCCCGCGCGAGTTGGGAACCTTCGTCAAAGGCTCCGAGGTCCAATACCACCACGAAGTCTACAACCAGTCCCTCTGGAACAATTTCTAGAGATCGGCAAATCAACCTGCATCAAGACTAAGAGGGCGGCCCACGCCGCCCTTTCGGCCTGCTGAAAAACTCGGATTTTTGACCTGGATGTGCGAAAGGGCACGACTTCAGTCGTGCCGAAAAACCATTCAAAATGAGAGAGATGGGGCTTTAGCCCCTGGAGGATGTTCTTGGTAGAGCCCCTCCTTAACACACCTTCGTATACCCAATCCCCATCAACGC
>PLPU01000391.1:11543-14044 GCA_003159975.1 Acidobacteriaceae bacterium | reverse complement strand
TCATCATCATCGACGAGCTCGCCGACCTCATGATGCTCGACCGCGCCAACGTTGAAGAATCCATCACCCGCCTCGCGCAGATGGCTCGCGCCGTCGGCATTCATCTCATCCTCGCCACGCAGCGCCCCTCGGTCGACGTCATCACCGGCCTCATCAAAGCCAACGTCCCCACGCGCATCAGCTTCCGCCTGGCCACCAAAGTAGACTCGCGCACCATCCTCGACACCAACGGTGCAGAGGCTCTATTAGGCCGCGGCGACATGCTCTTCCTGCCGCCCGGAACCAGCCGCCTCATGCGCCTGCACGCGCCCTACGTCAGTGAAAAGGAAACTGCCGCCGTTGTCGCCTTCTGGAAGGATCAAGGCCAGGCGGAATATGTGCAGGGCTTCCTCGAATCGCCCAAAGACGAGCGCGTTTCTCCCGACGGCTCCAACGCCGATCCCGACGAAAACGATCCCATGTTCGACGATGCCGTGCGCCTGGTCTTTGAATTCGGCAAAGCGAGCACCTCGCTCCTGCAGCGCCGTCTCCGCGTAGGCTACGGCCGCGCCGCGCACCTCATCGATCTAATGGAGCGCGACGGATTAGTAGGCCCCGCCGACGGCTCCCGTCCCCGCGAGCTTCTAAAAGCCCCCGGCTGGCTCCATGAAGTAGCTATTGCCAACGAATAGCGCATGCGCTATGAATCTCGGCAGGATGCAGCCTAAGGCATCAGCGAACCATGCTTTTCCTGGTGTCCGCCGCGGAAGAAGCGGTGTTCCACCATGCTTCGCCCCAGCAGATAAACACCCACCGCCAGGGCAACGAGAAACAGAAACTGTCCCAACTTAAACCGGCGCGAACTCTCTCGTTTAAGGCGCGTTGTCTTCGATTCATTTGCCATCTGAACCACCCCTCCCCCAAGTCCAGTGACTCCAAGCTTACCCCTCCTCTACGATCGATGCCCATCCTGGCGCTTTTTCTCAGCGTAATGATGGAGACCAGCAAAGCCCTTGCGAGCGAATAGCGAGCGTCTGCCCCACCGCAGGTGGTCACCACTTCATCGTCGCAAACATCGCCACCGCCGCCGCGCCCATAAACACAAACGTCGCCCACACCAGCACATTCGACAGCGCCCCGCTGCGATACTCACCCATGATCTCTTTGCTTCGCGCGATCCGCGCAATCAGAAAAATCAACGGCACCGCAACCACGCCGTTGATCACCGCCGTCACCACCAGCGCCTGAATCGGATTGATNNCTTCAGATTCAGCCCCGCCTTCCAGCTCAGCGCCTCTGAGAGCGCATACGAAGCCGACCCTGAGAAGACAGGCACTGCAAGAAATCCCAATCCAATAATGCCGATGGCAAAAATCAATTCCGCCAGAAACCCCGCGTGCGGAAAGCTGTGCACCAGCGGTTCCAGCGCCTTCGCCGCCTGCGCCGCGCTGTCGATATGCATCACCCCATTCGCGTGCAGCACTGTCGCCCCAACCACGATGATGCACCAAGCCCCGATCTGCGATGAAAGCATGCCCAGGAAGTTATCGATCCTCAGCCGCTTCATGAACCGCTCCGTAACCGCCGGCTTTCCGTTGTGGATCATGTGCTCGCTGCGCTCCTCTTCCACCTCTTCTGAAGCTTCCCAGAAAAACATGTACGGCGAAATCGTTGTGCCGATCACACCGGTAATGATGAAGAAAAACGCCGAAGTAAATTCAATATGCGGAACAAACGTCGCCCGCAGGATGACTGCCCACGGCTCATGCACAAGAAACACTGTAATGACATACGAGAAGAGCGTGACGCAAAGCCATTTTAGAATCCGCGCGTAGGTGCGGTACGACGTGAAGATCTCCAGGATCAGAATCGCCGCCGTGAAAAACAGCACCAGCACCGTGAAGTTCACCGGCACAATCAGCTGTGCCGCCGCGCCCATCGCGCCCAGATCGGCGCCCAGGTTGATCGTGTTCGCCACCACAATCAACACCAGCATTCCATACAGCTCTTTCTTGCTGTAGTGTTCCTTCACCACCGCGGCAATGCCTTTGCCGGTCACAGCGCCGATGCGCGCGCACGCCTCCTGCACCGCGATCAGCATCGGCAGCACCAGCAGCGCCGTCCACAGCTGCCCGTACCCAAACTGCGCTCCGGTCTGCGTATACGTCGCAATGCCCGACGGATCGTCGTCCGCGGCGCCCGTAATAATCCCGGGCCCTGCAATCTTGAGCAGTTCTTTGACTTGCCTACTGAACTTGGCCATCCGCAAGAGTATACGGGCCGAGTCACTCAAACGATGCGCAATTCTGTCCACTGCGCGGCGAATCTCAATTCGCCCCAACAAAGCCACTCGATCGATGATCAACACCGCTGGGTGCCCCATCCTTGCGATTTTTTCTTATCGCAAGGGTGCGAAGCATAGACGCCAGTGCGAGCGGGTAGCGAGCGTCTGCCCCACCGCAGGTGGTTTATAGTGTCTGCACAGCATTGGGTTCCCCCAAAACGCCCTTGAAAAGAGGCCG
>PLPU01000391.1:4253-11497 GCA_003159975.1 Acidobacteriaceae bacterium | reverse complement strand
CCATGCGCGACGGCAAGCGCATGCAGGCTGACATCTACCGCCCCAAAGACGAATCGAAAAAGTATCCCGTCATCTTCGTTCGCACTCCCTATAACTTCAACTACTGGGATGTCGAGTTAGGCGCGCCCCGCGACATGTCCGCCGCCCTCGACGCCGTCAAGCGCGGCTATGCCTACATCGAAATGAACGAGCGCGGCCGCTACTTCTCCGAAGGCGACTACGACATCCTCGGCACTCCCCTCACCGACTCCGACGACGCGCTCGATTGGATGGGCGGCCTGCCCTGGTCCGCCGACAAGGTCGGACTCATCGGCTGCTCCTCCACCGCCGAGTGGCAGCTAGCCGTCGCCTCGCGCGGCAACAAGGCCCTCGCCACATTCATTCCTGAAAGCTTCGGCGCCGGCGTCGGCCGCGTCGGCCCCTACTACGAGCAGGGCAACTGGTTCCGCGGCGGCGCTGTGCAAATGCTCTTCACCACCTGGGTCTACGGCTCCGGCCTGCAAACCAACGACGGCAAGCCCAACTTCCCGCCGGGCATGTCGCAGCAGGCGCTCGTCACCGCGGCAAAGTCCTACGACCTCTCTTCGCACTCGCCCGCGGTCGACTGGGGCAAAGCCCTCGCGCATCTCCCTGAAAAAGACATCCTCGCCGCCGTCGGCGCGCAACACGGCATCTTCGCCGACACCACGCCCTCCGGCCAGCCCGGCATGATCCTCCGCACGCCCAACGATCCATCCTGGTACAAAGGCGGCCTGTGGAACGACAGCATGAAAATCGACATTCCCGGCCTCTGGATGATGACCTGGTACGACGTCAGCACCGCGCCCAACCTGGCCGCATACAACTACGTTCGCTCTACCGCCAGCCCCGCCGTCGCCAATGAGCAGTACGCCATCATCGCGCCCACCGGTCATTGCGGATACAAGCGCGCCGCGGAACACACCATCGTCGGCGAGCGCGACCTCGGCGACGCGCGCCTCGACTACGACGCCCTCACCTTCGCCTGGTTCGATCGCTATCTCAAAGACCAGCCCAGCCCCCTGCTCGACAAGACACCCAAGGTGCAGTACTACACCATGGGCCTCAACAAGTGGCAGGCCTCCGACACCTGGCCGCCCAAAGAAGCCAAGCCAGTCACCTTTTATC
Source organism: Acidobacteriaceae bacterium (assembly GCA_003159975.1). Classification (GTDB taxonomy): domain Bacteria; phylum Acidobacteriota; class Terriglobia; order Terriglobales; family Acidobacteriaceae; genus Telmatobacter. Next base: position 10,351 of record PLPU01000391.1, on the reverse strand, counting down.
TCGCCGGCGCCGGCCGCGCCAACTCGCTCAATGGCGACGGCGCTCTCGTCCCCGCTCCTCAACCGAAAGACGCCGCCGACAACTTCGTCTACGATCCCATGAATCCCGTACCCACCCACGGCGGAGGCTTCTGCTGCATGGGCGCCGACTTCAAGCCCGGTGCGCTCGATCAGCGCAGCGAAGAGATGCGCGACGACATCCTCGTCTACAGCACCGGCCCGCTTAAGGACGGGATTGAAGTCAGCGGCCCCATCGATGTAACTCTCTATGTTTCGAGCGACGCCAAAGATACTGACTTCACCGTGAGACTTATCGACGTGCTGCCCGATGGAACCGCCTATAACATCGACGAAAACATCCAGCGTGTCCGCTATCGCGAGGGCTACGACAAGCCGCCTGTGTTTATTGAGAAAGACAAGGTCTACAAAATCGCCTTCCAGCCCATGCAGACCAGCATCTACTTCGCCCCCGGTCACCAGATCCGCATTGAAGTCAGCAGCAGCAACTTCCCCCGCTTCGATCGCAACCTCAACACCGGCGGCGACAACGTCAGCGAATCCGAAGGCGTAGTCGCCCACAACGCCATCCACCACTCAGCTCAATACCCCTCCACCGTCACCCTGAGTGTTGTGAAAAAGTAAGCCAGCAGCCAGAAAACAAATCGGGTGCCCCAGGTTCGGAATTTCGGACCTGGGATGTAACAAACAACGATTCGCCACCATGAAACTCACCTTCGCAAACGCCACTGAAGCCGACGTCTCCGCGCTCGTTGCTCTCCGCGCCGCGGTCGCCGCCGATCGCGCCCAATGCTACGGCGGTTCGTCCTCCTCGTCTTCCGAGAAAGCTGTGCTCTTCCACATGCGCCACGCGCAGACCATCCTCGCGTACCGAGGTAAGACGCTCGCTGGCTCCGTGCGTCTCGCCACAAAAAAGCCATGGGCCATCGACGTCAAATACTTCACGCCGGTCAAGAGACCCCTCTATCTCACCGACATGGCGGTCACGCTCAAGCTCCAGCGTCAAGGCGTCGGCCGCATGCTTTTGGAGCATGCCATAGCTCAAGCCCGCGCCTGGCCCACCGACGCCATCCGTCTCGACGCCTTCGACACCGCCGCCGGCGCTGGCCCTTTCTACGCCAAATGCAACTTCCGCGAAACCGCCCGCGCCACCTACAAAAATGCCCCCCTCATCTACTACGAGCTTCTCCTGAGTTAGCAGATCAGCTTGCGGAGTAGCGCCCACTTCCCCGGAAGGGTGCCTATTCCCTATTCCCGTTCCCTGTTCCCTGTTCTCTAATCTCTGTTCTCGCATCTATCCTTGAGGAGCCATTCCCATGAAGAGTTTCCTCGCCGTCGCCCTGCTGTCCTGCGCCGCTCTGCAAGCCCAGCAGATCCCCGGCGCAACCGAGCTCCCCGACCGCCCCTACGCGATCAAGAAGACCTGGATCATCGGCGGCGCAGGCAGTTGGGACTACCTCACCGCGGACCCCACCGCCCGCCGGCTTTACATCGCTCACACCACCCAAGTCCAGGTGGTCGACATCGATGCCGGTGCCCTTACCGGCCAGGTCACCGGCCTCCACAACGCCCGCGCCATCGCTCTCGACGCCTCGGGCGAATTCGGCTACATAAGCGACGGCGCAGACAACCAGGTCAAAGTCTTTGACCGCCGCTCCCTTCAGGTCGTGGCCTCCATTCCCACCGGACCCGGCCCCCGCGCCCTCGTCTTTGAACCCCAGACCAGGCTGCTCTTCGTCATCTGCACCACCCCCGTCGCCCGTCCGGCGCAGCCCCCCAACTCCCCGCCCGTGCATGAAAGCGAAATCAAGACATCCGTCAATGTCATCGACACCGAGACCCGCGAGCCGCTAGCCGAGATCCTCATGCCCGGCAGGCTCGGCTTTGCCCAGACCGATGGCAACGGACAGGTCTTCGTCAACATCGACAACCGTAACCAGGTCGCCCGCATCGACGCCCAGTCCATCGCCGCATACCTGCGCGGACACAGTGCCGCTCCTGCTTCGAATCCGTCCAGCCCAGCAAAGCAATCCGAATCGACCCATATTTTCGACTGGAGCCATGAGTCCCGCCTTCCCAACTCCGCGCAAAACAGCATGGCCATTTTCTCGCTCGGCCCCGACTGCACCGGCCCTTCCGGCCTGGCCGTCGACGCCCAACACGGCCGCCTCTTCGCCGCCTGCAACAACATGAAGCTGGTCGTGCTCAACGCCTCTTCCGGCGAAGTGGTCACATCGCTCAACACCGGCCCCGGCACCGATGCCGTCGCATACGACCCCGACCGCGGACTCATCTACGCCGCCAACGGCGGAGCACAGGGAACCCTCACCATCGTTCATCAGGATGTGACAGACACCTACGCCGTCATCCAGAACCTCGCCACGCGCCAGCGCGCCCGCACCCTGGCCGTCGATCCCTCCACCGGCCAGGTCTTCCTCGTCACCGACCTGCTCGGCATCGACCTCGCACAACCCGGCAAAATCGGTTCCCTCAAGCCCGCTCCCGCCAACGGCAGCTTCCAGGTCCTGGTCGTCGCAAATTGAACCAAACAATATCCGATCAGGTTCAGCTTCATAATTTCAGCGCGCGACTGCCCATCCCGGTGGCACACTAAACGAATGCTGGACTTCGGAGCCAGGCAGAATCTGCCTACGGTGCTGCTCATCGACGACGACCTCGTCAGCCGCGAAGTCATGGCCACCGTGCTCACCATGAGCGGCTATACCGTCCACACCGCGGCCGACGGCAGTGCGTCCGTCGATCTGCTTGCCGCGGGAGAATGTGTTCCCGACGTCATCCTGATGGACGCGCAGATGCCCGGCCTCAGCGGAACCGAACTCATCGCCCAGCTCCGAACCCGCACCCACGCCACCGTCTATGCCATCAGCGGTAGCCACCCACCCGACGACGTAGTTGCCGCAAGTGACGGCTTCCTGCTTAAACCCTTCGGCGCCAATGCACTGAACAGGCTGCTTGCGGAACACGCTGCCCAGTCCAACCCCGCCGACGCGCCCAGCCTCGCCGCCGATGAACCGGTCGTCAATAAGGAAACCCTCGCCCAGCTTCGCGCCATCATGCCCGAGTCCGCAGTCCGCGAAATCTACCTGGCCGTCGTCGCCGATCTCCAGAAAAAGCTGGCGGCCCTTCAGCTCGCCGTTGCGCAACGCGATACCGCCGAAATCCGCCGCATCGGCCACGCCATCAAGGGCGGATGCGCCATGGCCGGCGCACAGCAGGCAGCCCGCCTCGGCGCTCTCCTCGAATCCAGCGCCGCGTCACCCTCTCCCGGCGCCTCTCCGCCGCAAAAAGATAACCATCTGGATAACAGCTCCGCCCTGCTCAAAGATTTACGCACCGCCTCCTTAAACCTTGAGCGTATGCTTGAGGGTGAGTTTTCAGAGTAAGTAACTCCCATCAGTCGGAGGGTAACCGCTCAAGTGGACCGGCCAATTCGCATCGTACTCGCAGACGACCATCCCGTTGTTCGTATTGGCGTGCGCAACATGCTCACGCTCAGAGACGGCTTTGAAGTAGTCGGCGATGCCTCCGATGGCGACGAGGCCATCACTCAGACCCTCGATCTCGAGCCGGACATTCTTCTCCTCGATGTCCAGATGCCGCGTATGCCCGGCCTTGAGGCCATGCGCGCCATCATGGCCGGCACGCCTACCGTCAAGATTCTCCTTCTCACCTCCACCATCACCACGCAGCAGATTATTGAAGCCCTCCACATCGGTGCCCGCGGCATCGTGCTTAAAGACGCCCTCGCCGGCCATCTGCAAACCGCCATCCGCACCGTCATCAGCGGCGATTACTGGATCGGCGGCAAGCGCGTCATCAACCTGGTTTCCGCGCTCCACGACCTGATGCAACAGACCGCCGCGCCCCAGCACAAAACCTACGGCCTCACCCCTCGCGAACTCGAAGTCGTCGGAGCAATCGTCGAAGGCTGCAGCAACCGCGACATCGCCAGGCAGTTCACGCTCAGTGAAGAGACCGTCAAGCGCCACCTGTCCAACATCTTTGACAAGACCGGNNATTTCCTGAAGAGCAACAAATGGTATAGACACTCTCGTGAAATTGCAATAAAGTCATGGGCATGTCAGTAGACTTGGCCGCAGTCCGTCGTGCTCTCGATAACGATGAGCTTGAGCCTTGCTTCCAGCCTGTGGTTGAACTTCACACCGGCCGTTTGGCCGGTTTTGAAGTCTTGGCGCGCTGGAAGCACCCCCGGCTCGGCCTCATCCTGCCGGAAAACTTTATCTCGCTTGCCGAAGAAGACGGGCTCATCGGACGCCTGATGCGGCAGATATTGCGCAAAGCATTCTTGTCGGCTTCGGCGTTACCGGTGCCCCTGATATTGGCGGTCAATATATCCCCAACCCAGTTGCGCGAGTTGAGCCTGCCCACCCAGATTCGCGAGGCTGCCGAGCAGGGAGGGTTTCCGCTTGCCCGGCTAACCGTCGAAATCACCGAAAGTGGGCTGATAGGCAACCTGGAGATGGCACAAAAAATTGCCCGCGAGTTGAAGTCTATGGGCTGCAGGCTTGCCCTCGATGATTTTGGAACGGGATATTCGAGCCTGCGCCACCTCCAGGCTCTTCCCTTCGATGCGCTGAAGGTCGATCGCAGTTTCGTCAACTCCATGTCCGCCAAACGGGAGAGCCGGAAGATCGTCGCTGCTGTTGTTGGCTTGGGGCACAGCCTCGGCATGACTACTGTAGCTGAAGGAATAGAAACGGAGGAGCAGGCGGATATGCTTCTGCGGCTCGGCTGTGAATTCGGGCAAGGATGGCTCTACGGGCGGCCCGTAACCGCAGACCGGATACCCCAATTGGTTGCCGACGCGCCGCGCATTCACTCCTCCGGGTCTTTGGGCGTTGGAGCCGACTCGGTCGTCTCCAATCTCGAAGCAATGCCGGCGCAGCGCTTGGCGGAATTGCAGGCCATCTATGACGGCGCTCCTGTGGGATTATGCTTTCTCGACCGTCATCTTCGCTATGTCAGCATTAACCGCCGCCTTGCCGCCATGAACGGAGCTCCGGCGGAATCCTACCTGGGAAGATCGATCCGGGAAATGATTCCAGAAGTCTTTAAGCAGGTTGAGCCGTATGTCAGCCGAGCGTTGAAGGGCGAGGTGATCGAGGAGATAGAGTTTACCAGGCCGGCACACGGTCCGGAGACCGTGGAATCGACCAACGTGGCGTCCTATCAGCCCGCTCTGGATGAAGCAGGAGAGGTGATCGGGATTTCGGCCGCGGTCATCGATATTACCGATCGCAAGCGAGCCGAAGAGGCGCTCCGCGAGAGTGAGGATCACCTCCGCTATATGGTCGACCTGAATACAGCGGCGCAGTGGGCCATGGACGCGGAAGGCAACGTTCTCGACGTGAACTCGGGATGGGTGCAGTTGACCGGGCTCAGCAGGGAAAAGACCCGCAACCTCGGATGGCTCGAAGCAGTTCACCCGGAGGACGTGCAGGCTACCATGAAAGCGCTCCTGGAGGCCCTGCACACCGGCAAAGACGTCGATATTGAGTACAGGGTCAAGAGCGCCGACCGGGGTTGGAGGTGGATGCGGTCTCGCGGATCGCCGCGCGCTGGATCGGCGGGTAAGATCATCCGCTGGTACGGCAGCACCGAGGACATAGACGAGCTCAAGCACCCGAAACCGCCGCTTCACAAGGTTCAGGTCTAGCCCGACGTGTCGCACGATGATTTTCAGCGTTGCGCCGCCTCAAGAACGGATGCCTTCGGACCTGTTAGCGCAACCATCACTCCCACCCAGATCAGCAACCCCAACGTAGCCAATGGAATAGCCCACACCGGCAGCAGACGATGAATTCCCGCAACATCAGTACCATGAAAAGCCGCAAGCCATACATTCACGCGAAGATTGAAGATCGCCAGGACGACGCCCCAAGCCAACGCGATATCCCCAATCGCAGCGCGCATTGCCGCACGTTCAGACCGGCCGCGCATGTGAATGAAATGCCAGATTCCCAGCGCCACCATGATCCCGGCAACGACTACGGCGGTCACAATGTCATGTGCCTTCCACGCCAGGAAAATGAGCCACGA
>PLPU01000391.1:0-4176 GCA_003159975.1 Acidobacteriaceae bacterium | reverse complement strand
GCTATTTGCCCGGCCACGGCCCAAACCAGCACAAATGCCCATAAGCCGATGAACGCAATGGTTTGGAAGCGGCGTTCGCGAGCGGTGGGAGCGGATCGAACAGACAGCCAATTTGCCATCATGCCGGCAAAGACTCCGACAAGGGGCGCCAACGCAACCAGCCATGTCGCAGCGGAACCCGACTTGGCCATCGCCACGCCCTTGGTCGCCATGCCGGCGCCCACCATCGCCACTGGAGCGCCTGGCAGCAGTGCAAGCACCGCACTCGAGAAGCCCTGGCCCGGCGCTGACCGGCTCAGCGTTCCCTCTACGAAGGCGGCCACTTCTTCGTGCAGCAGCTTGCGCCCGCGTGAGAGCCTCTGCTTCACTGCGTCTTCACTCAAGTCCATCTCGGCCGCCACGCGTTCGATCGACTTCTCTTCGCGATAGAAGAGAATTAGCGGCTCGCGATAGACAACGGGGATCCGTTCCAACGCTCGCCAGAGGATCGCCTCTTCTTCGCGGCTGACGGCTTGCACCGACGAGGACGCTTCCAGCGATGCCGGTTCCTGAATCGTATCCAGCGCTTCGGCGGCGTGAATGGGCTCACGGCCCTGGCGCCGGAGTTCCTTGCCAACCAGGAAGCGCGTGATGCCGCACAACCAGGAACGGAGCCGCGCCGGCTCACGCAGCTCGGAGAGCTGCTTCCACGCAGCCAGAAAGGTATCCTGCGCGATATCCTCGCTCAGGCTCAGGCTGCCGGTGGCGTTGTACGTGATCGAGCAGACCAGCGATTGATACCGCTTGACGATCGTACCGAATGCGGAACGGTTGCCCAAAAGGCTCCCTTCCACCAATTGCGCGTCGCTGTTGCTCGAAATCTGCGTAGTCATCGTCGTACCTCATCCTATAAGTACCCAGACAAGATGGTGAGGTGACACGAAATGATTTTCCAATCCCCAGTCCCTAAGTCCCTAAGTCTCTGATCCCTGATCTCTGATCTCTGATCCCTGATCTCTGATCTAAGATGGAAGCATGAGCCTCCAAGGAAAAATCGTCTTCATTACTGGCGCCAGTTCCGGCATCGGCGCGGCCACCGCGTTGGCCTTCGCGGCCCAAGGCGCGCGCCTGCTGCTCGCAGCCCGGCGCGCCGGAAAACTTGCCGAAGTTGCCTCGCTCTCATTGGAGCGGGGCGCCGCCTCCGTCCACTCCATCGAACTCGATGTGCGTGGCCACCGCGCTGTTCAGGAGGCCATTGACACACTCCCCGAAGCGTGGGCGGAGATCGATGTCCTGGTCAACAACGCTGGCCTCAGCCGCGGTCTCGATAAGCTCTATATGGGAAAACTCGAAGACTGGGAAGAGATGATCGACACTAACGTGAAGGGGTTGCTCTACGTATCGCGCGCCGTCGTACCGGGCATGGTGGTCCGCGGACACGGCCACGTAGTCAACATGGGCTCAACCGCCGGCGAGCTCACCTACCCGAAGGGAGCGGTCTACTGCGCCACCAAAGCGGCCGAAAAAGCCATCAACGACGGCCTGCGCCAGGACCTGCTGGGATCGCCGGTCCGCGTCACCACCATTGACCCCGGCATGGTGGAAACCGATTTCAGCCTGGTGCGTTTTCGGGGCGATGAGGAGCGCGCCGCCAAAGTCTACAAGGGCATTACGCCGCTTACTCCCGAGGATGTGGCCGATGCCATCGTATGGGCCGTCAGCCGCCCCGCCCACGTCAACATAGCGCAAGTGGTTCTGACCTCGATCCACCAGGCCAACTCGCTGCTCTTTCACCGCGAGTCCTAGCTCGCGCGATGGGCCTGATTGCTGCATCCATGCGACTCTTTCCTGTCGCATGGGTGCGAAGCATTGAAGTCCCGTGCGAGCGGGTCGCGAGAGTTTGGCCCCACCGCAGGTGGCTAGCCCATTGCCGCGATCTGCGACTCAATCTGCTCCAGCGCCGCTTCCAGCGCGGTGCGTCTCGCCGGGTTTGAAGTCTTTTGCGACAGGATATTCTCCCGCTGCAGGTTCAGCGCCTGCTTCTGCCGTTCACGTTCACTGCGTACCTTGTCTGCCGCCCGCCGGGCATCCTCGCTCACAAAGCCGTTGCTATCCTGCCCGTTGAGGTGTTTGCCGGTGTTGACCGCCGGTTGCTGCAGGGCATTAGCCATCTGTTCCTCCACGGATTTACTTTCCCAACCACGAGCCATATCTTCATTCTACGGGTGTTTTGCCGCGTTGCATCCAACGAAGTGCTTACGGCATCCCATCGAAAGGGGAGAATCTCACTATGTTCGCCTGGCAGATTCCGTCGTTTGGCATTGATTCCTTAGAGTTTGTCGAGCGTCCCAGCCCCTCTCCGGGCCCCGGAGAAGTCCTTGTCCATGTGCGTGCGATTTCTTTCAATTACCGCGATCTGCTCATGGTCAAGGGCCTCTACAACCCGAAATTGGCCTTTCCCCGCATCCCCTGCTCCGACGGCGCCGGCGAAGTTGCAGCTGTCGGTGAGGGCGTGACCCTCTGGAAGCCCGGTGACCGCGTCATCGGCATTTTCATGCAGAACTGGCTCGACGGCCCACCCAGCCCGGCCAAGGTCAAGGGCGCGCTGGGAGGTGACATCGACGGCACGCTCGCCGATCACGTCCTGCTCAAGGAGACCGGCCTGGTCCGCATTCCCAACCACCTCAGCTTTCAGGAAGCTGCCACGCTGCCCTGCGCCGCCGTCACGGCCTGGAACGCGCTCGCCGCCGCCAACCTGAAGCCGGGGGCCACCGTCCTCGTCCAGGGAACCGGCGGCGTCTCCATCTTTGCCGTCCAGTTTGCCCGTCTTCACGGACTGCGCGTGCTCGGAATCTCCTCGAGCGATGCGAAGCTTGACCGTGCTTGCGCCCTCGGGCTCGACGCCGGCCTCAACTACAAGGAAAACCCCAACTGGGACCGCTGGGCGATGGACCAGACCGGCGGCGAAGGCGTCGACCTGGTGGTCGAAGTGGGCGGCGTGGGAACGCTGGCCCGCTCGCTGCGTGCCCTGCGCATGGGCGGCGCTATTGCCCAGGTCGGCGTGCTGGCCGAGTCCAAAGAGCCGCTGGCCATTACCTCCATTCTTCACAAGCAGGCCCGAATTCAGGGCATTTACGTCGGCTCACGCAAAGACTTCCTCGACATGAACAAGGCCATCACCCTCACCCAGCTCCGCCCCATCGGCGAAAACTTCCACTGGTCCCAAGCCCGCGAAGTGCTGACCCGCATGGAAGATGCACGCCACTTCGGCAAGCTGGTTCTCACGGTCGAATAACGAAGCTTTAGATGGAAACATCCCAGATCCCAAAAGCGGTACCTGGTCACCCGGCTGTGGTTATTTTTAAGGAGAAAACAATGCTCGGTTTCATCATTTTGACTGTCAGCAATATCGAGCGTTCACTGGCGTTCTATGAGGCGGCTCTGAAGCCTCTCGATATCAAGTTCTTCCTGCCCTACAAAGGCCAGAACGGCGATCCCGATCTGTGGGGATTTGGGGATGGCAAGCAGGCGTTCTTCTGGCTCCAGCAAGGCAAACCCGATCCCGCGGCAATTCACTGGGGGTTCAAGGCCGAAAGCAACGGCAAGGTCGATGAATTCTACAAGGCAGCGATCACGGCTGGTGCGAGGAACAATATTTCACCGCGAGCGCGACTTGAATACTATCCCGGATACTACGCAGCCGATGTGTTCGACCCGGACGGCTATTCGTTCGAGGTCGTTCATAAGAGCTGACGGCGCATCGTCGGTCCCCGGCTCACCCTCGCAATCTCCCCGTCTATAATGAGACTTAACCCCGTCCAGCGGCCTGCGCGCACGGTCCCTTGTCGACCGGCTTTCACGTTGTTCCGATTCGGAGACTGGCTTCTTAATGAATGCTGACGAACTCATCCTGGTGACCGGCGCGACCGGCTTTCTCGGGGTGCAACTGGTGCACGATCTGCTGGATCGCTATCCGCAAGCGACCCTGGCCCTCCTCATCCGTGACCGGGCCGGCCATGCAGGCCATCCTGCCCAAACCGGTCAGCAACGCGCCGACAGCTTCGTCCCCGCAGCCGAGCGTTCCCGTGTTCAGGTCTATTCCGGCGACGTAAGCCTACCCAACTGCGGCCTCGATACCGCGGCCTGGCAGCGCCTCTCCGCCGAGACCACGCGCGTCATTCACTGCGCCGCCACGGT
>PLPU01000306.1:18037-19534 GCA_003159975.1 Acidobacteriaceae bacterium | reverse complement strand
TTTGCTGGAGGAGTCCGTCATGGCTGTCTTTTGTCATCGATGTGGAACTGGATTACCGACGAGCGCGCGGTTCTGCTCGAATTGCGGGTCAGGGATTCCCGTGACAGCAACCTACCCCGGTACGCCGCTGGTTCGGCCGCGGGTGGGGCGGATGATCGCCGGAGTGTGCCTGGCGTTGGCGCGGGCGAATGGCTGGGATGTCGCCGTGGTGCGGATTGTTACTGTGGTGGCGTTCTTCTGCTCGGGTGGCATTGTGACCGTAGCGTACCTGGCCGGCTGGATTGGGATTCCCGAAGAGCCGTTTGTACTGCCGGGGGCATATCCTCCTGGTGGGGGAACATATCCGCCGGCGGGGACCTATCCACCGTCTACGGGAGCGTATCCTCCTTCATAAGACGCTCCATGAGGGGCTACTTGAGGGCAGCTTTTAAATGAAGGGTACCTACGAATCGAACGGGGCACGGCTGAGTTTTCGGGATACGGGTGCGGGGCAGGTGGTGGTTTTTCTGCATCCCACACCGCTTGACCGCGAGTATTGGCGTCCGCTGGCCGAGGGATTGGCGGGCGTGCGGGCCATCATTCCCGATCTGCGCGGGCATGGCGAGTCGGAGTTGGGCGCGGTGGAGTCGCTGCCGGTGGGTGATTTCAAGCTGGTTCCCGATGCTCCGGCGCTGACCATGACGCAACTGGCTGCCGATGTTGTTGCTCTTCTGGATCACCTTGAGATTGAAGAAGCCGTTTTTGCCGGTTGTTCCATAGGCGGCTCCGTTCTGCTGGAGCTTTGGCGCATGGCTCCGGAACGCGTGACGGGGCTGGCGTTTGTGTGCTCAAAACCGCAAGCGGATGCTGAGGCGAATCTCAAGAAACGTGCCGAGAATATTGTGAGCGTGCGGACCAACGGCACAGGCCCGTTGTTTGACGGGATGGCGAGAAGTCTGATTGGGAAGACAGCGCAGGAGCGGCGGCCGGCGATTGTGACTGAAATGCGGGCGCGCATGACGGTGACTGCAGCAGCGGCTGTCGCGGTGCAGGCTGGGCTGGCGACGCGGCCGGATTCTTTGCCGACGGTTGCGACAATCAGCGCGCCGGTGCTGGCGATTGCCGGGGGCGAGGATCCGACGGCAAGTCCCGCAGAAATGGAAACGTACAGCGCTGCGCCGGGAGGATGCGAGTTTCATTTGCTGCCGGATGCGGGGCACTTTGCGGCGTACGAGCAGCCGGAAAAGGTGGCGGCATTGCTGGCGGAGTGGCTGCGGCAACCGGAAGATTGACCACCTGCGGTGGGGCAGACGGCGCTCAATCACTGAACAGAATGCTGTAGGCTCAAGAGAGCGTTTTCGCATTGGAATCTTTGCCTTGACCTCATCTTCTATTCCGTCGTCGCGTCCGTTTCATCATCCTGAGAGTGGTGCTCCGCTTTATTGCGGGAAGGTTTCACTCGAGGCGCTGGCCAGGAAGTTTGGCACACCGCTTTATGTGTATTCCGCCGATCAGATT
>PLPU01000306.1:0-17991 GCA_003159975.1 Acidobacteriaceae bacterium | reverse complement strand
CGGAGATCGACCTGGCGCTACGAGCGGGCATTCTCGAATTCAATGTGGAGAGCGAGGCGGAGCTGGCGTTGCTGGCACGGCGCGCGGCGAAGTTGAAGGCGACTGCGCGGTTTGCGCTGCGCGTGAACCCGGATGTGTTTGCCGATACGCATCCATATATTTCGACTGGGCTGCGTGAGCACAAATTCGGTATCGATATACGGCAGGCGCTGAGGATTTACAAGAGCGTGGCGGGGAATCGCTGGCTTGAGGCGCACGGGGTGAGCGTGCATATCGGGTCGCAGATCCGCTCGGCTGCACCGTTTGGCGCCGCGATGGCGAGGGTGAACAAGCTGGTGGGCGATTTGAGGCGCGAAGGGATCGTGTTGAAGTCGATTGACGCCGGCGGTGGGTTGGGGATCGACTACCATGGCGGGGCTTTTGACGCGGCGGCGAAGGTGCGGGAGTATGCCGGGGCGATTGGCGACGCGCTGGCCGGGTTTGAGGGGCGGCTGCTGCTGGAGCCGGGACGATTTCTGGTGGCGCAGGCTGGGGCGCTGGTGGCGCGCGTGCTGCAGGTGAAGCGGAATGGGAAGAAGACGTTTGTGATTACCGACGCGGCGATGAACGATTTGATTCGGCCGGCGTTGTATCAGGCGCATCACGATATTGTTCCTGTGCGGCGGCGAGCGGGAAGGCCGCGGACAGTGGATGTGGTGGGGCCGGTGTGCGAGACTGGGGACTTCTTCGCGCGCGACCGCAAGCTTGCTCTAGTGGAGCCGGGAGACCTGGTGGCGCTGCTCGACGCGGGTGCATACGGGATGGCGCAGAGTTCGAACTACAACACGCGGCCGCGGGCTGCGGAGGTGCTGGTGGAGGGCGGGAAGGCGCTGCTGATTCGAAGGCGGGAAACGATGGCGGATTTGCTGGGGCCGGAGATGAACCTTTCACAGAAGTGACGCGTATCACAGTGAATTGTGAGACTTGCCCCGCCTCCGGGGCGTCCTGATACTGTACTTCCGGAGGATTTTTACGATGCAAATCAGGATGAAGCTGGCGTGCGCGCTGGCGGTTGCGGGCGTGGTGTTGGGAGTGTCCGCGGCTGGGTATGCGGATTCGCTGGCGGTGAAGACGGAACAGGGCAAGGTTCACGGCAAGACGATCAACGATGGCAAGGTGAAGGAGTTCCTGGGACTGCCTTACGCTGCCGCGCCGGTGGGTGATTTGCGCTGGAGGGCGCCGCAGACGGCGGCGAGCTGGAAAGGCGAGCGGGATGCGACAAAGTTCGGGGCATCCTGCGCCCAGAACCACGTATTCGACGATATGGTTTTTCAGGACGCAGGGCCGAGCGAAGATTGCCTTTTCTTGAACGTCTATGCGCCAGCCGATGCGACGAGCGAGAGCGCGTATCCGGTGATGTTCTGGATTCACGGAGGGGGCTACTCGGGCGGCGGCGGCTCAGAGCCGCGGCATAATGGTGACCTTCTGCCGACCAAGGGCGTCGTACTGGTGACCATCAACTACCGGCTGGGGGTGTTTGGTTTTCTAGCCACCGCGGATCTGGCGAAAGAGGCGGATGGAGCGGCAGGGAACTACGGGCTGATGGATATGGTGGCCGGTCTCCAATGGGTGCAGGACAACATCGCGAAGTTTGGCGGCGATCCGAAGAATGTGACGATTTTTGGGGAGAGCGCGGGGTCGTTTGCGGTGAGCTCGCTGATGGCGTCGCCGATGGCGAAGGGCCTGTTTGCGAAGGCGATTGGGGAGAGCGGCGCGGCTTTTGGCGATACCCTGGCGACTGAGACTCTGGAAGCGCGCGAGAAGAAGGATGGGGAATGGGTTGATTCGCTGGGCGTAAAGAGCCTGGCGGAGCTGCGGGCACTGCCGACAGCGAAGATTCTGGAAGCGGCGGCGGCCAAGGGCGCTGTGCATTTTTCAGAGGACATCGACGGCAGGTTCCTGACTGAGCAGGTGCCTGCGACGTATACCGCGGGGAAACAGGCGCATGTGCCGCTGCTGGCGGGGTGGAATCGCGATGAGTTTCCTTATCTTGCCAAGGATATGACGGTGGAGAAGTGGAAGGCATACGCGGCGGAGCATTTCGGTGATCGGGCGGAAGAGTTCCTGAAGCTCTACCCTGGCGAGACGGATGAGCAGGCCGTCGCGTCGGCGATCGCTTACGGCAGCGATTCGTGGATCGCTTTCGGGACATGGAAGTGGATTGAGGCGCAACGCAAGACGGGGGATTCGCCGGTATACCGCTATCACCTGGAACTGGCCGCGCCGACCAGCAAGTTTCATCCGGGGTCGTTTGCGTTCCATTCCGACGATATTGAATACCTGTTTGGCACGCTGGATACGCGGCCGGGGGCAGTATGGCGTCCCGAGGATCGCAAGCTGAGCGAAGAAATGATGAGTTACTGGACCAACTTTGCCAGGACGGGCGATCCGAACGGGCCGGGGCTGCCGGTATGGCCGAAGTACGACAAGGACGATTCGCTGATTCACCTGGACAGCACGATTACGTCAGGGCCGGATGTGCTGCGGCCGCGGTATGAGTTTTTGCTGAAGGGGATGCCGGCGGGGCGGATGTAGATTTTCCGGGAGCTGAAGCCCCCGGCTCCTTCCGGTCAAGGGTTGGGGTTCATGCTGTCCCAGGTCTCAAACGCGAGACCTGGGGCACCCGGCACCCGGCGGATGTAGTCCAAGGAAGATAACCGGAACGCAAGAAGGGCCACCTGAGGGTGGCCCTTCTTGCTGCAATCAAGGAAGCGAAAAGATCAGCGGCTGACGCCGGCGGCGGAGGCAAAGGCCGCGGATTGCGTTGGGGGTGTCGTGCCGGGTGTGGGCGGGGCGGCGAAGGAAGAGTTCCTGGCATTGATGGCGCTGGAATAATCGGGGCCAAGGCCAAGCTTCATGAGGGCGCGGGAATCGGGCATCAGCTTGGTCTGCCAGCCTTGATCGGCCTGGAACTTTTGCATGGCTGCCTCAGTGGTGGCATCCCACCTGCCATTGGCCTCGGTGGTCAGGTAGTGCTCGCGGATCAGGGCCTGCTGAATCTGAGTTACGCGGTCGGGCTCAATGGCCTGCTGTCCGTGCAGGCGATGGGATTTGGCAATGGCTTTGTGGGTGATGCGCGCATGGCCGCTGGCGGCGGCCCGGTGGGTGCGTGTAGCAAACGCCGGTGACGCGAAAAGAGAAGCGGAGAGGATGATTGCCAAGCTCGCTCGCGAAAATAGCACGATAATTCCACCTTCAATGTGAGCAAAATTGACCAAGAATATCTAAATTCATTCTATCGGAAAGTCCCGTCCTGCAACGAGAAAAATCGCCGAATCATTGGAAATGTAACCTTTTTTGGAACTACGCCGACGGTGGGAATGTTTGCTTTTCCACCGCCGGCGCATTCCTGGATTACTGCAGGGTTCCACCTATATAGTTGATTCCATTGTCGGGATGACGCGGATCAACGACCTCGAAGACCACGTCGTCGCCCATTTTGAGCTTTCCGACCACGGCGTCGTATTGATCCTTGGTTCCGGTTGGTTGTTTGTTGATGCGGACAATGACCAGGCCGGGTTCCAAGCCCTGCAGGTCAGCGAACGAGCCGGAGCGAACGGACTGGATGAGAACTCCGGAAATGTGGAGCTTGGCGGTGGTGGAGGGGGAGATCTCGCGAACCATCATTCCCAGTTTGGCCTCGCCGGCATCGCCCTTGTCGTCCGGTCCGGCTTCAGCCTGTAGGTTGGCCTGGTCGGCGAAGACCTTGTCGAGATCGCCGATGGTGGCCGTGGTGTCGCCTGGCTTGCCGTCGCGGAGATAGCCGAGACGGATGGTCGATCCGGGGCGGCGCGTGGTGATTTCGTTGACCAGATCGTCGCCGTCCTTGATGGAGCGGCCATCGACGGTGGTGATGATGTCGCCCACCTTGAGGCCGGCCTTCTCAGCGGGGCCACCGGGTTGGATCTGCTGCACCAGCACGCCGTTTTTGAAGCCGTAGACGCGATTGACCGCGCCGGACAGCCCTTCATTGAAGCGAATGCCAATGGAGCCGCGGGTGACCTTGTGGCTGGAACTGATGAGGTCGTTGTAGATATCGACCACGGTATTGGACGGCATGGCGAAACCGATGCCCTGGTAGCCGGCCGACTGAGTGTAAATGGCGGTGTTGACGCCGATCACTTCGCCGTTCATGTTGAGCAGCGGGCCGCCGGAGTTGCCGGGATTGATGGCGGCGTCGGTCTGGATGAAGTGCTGGAACTGGCCGCTGGCGCCGGGCTCGATGGTGCGGTTCTTGGCGGAGATGATGCCGGCGGTGACGGTCTGCGAGAGCGCGAAGGGGCTGCCGATGGCTTCAACCCAGTCGCCTACCTGGGCGGTGTCGGAGTTGCCCATTTTTACAATCGGCAACGGGGAGTTGGTGTCGATCTTGATGACGGCCAGATCGGTAGCCTTGTCAAAGCCGATGACATGCGCGGGGCGGCCGAGGTCCGACGAGTCGGGGTCGGTGGAGAGCTTGACGTAGATCTTGTCGGCCTTCTCGATGACGTGATTGTTGGTGATGATGTAGCCCTTGGGGTCAACGATGAAGCCTGAGCCGAGCGATTCGCGGACCTGTCCGTCGTCACCGTCCTGATCGGGCATCTGGCCGCCGAAGAAGCGGTTGAAGAAGTCCTGGAAGTTGCCCTGGCCGCCGCCTTGTCCGCCGCCCTGGCCCTGCTGCGGTTCGTCGGGCTGATCTTCGTCATCGGGATTCTGGGGAATGGGCGCGGTGCGGCCGTGGGGATTGCGGTGGCCCTTGTTTTCGGTCTGCTTGGGGAGGGTCTGGGTGTTGATGTTGACCACAGCGGGGCCGACCAGTCGGGCTATCTTGACGAATTCATTGGGAGGAACCGGAGAATTGACGACCTTGAGAGGTGTGGCGTCGGCGCTGTTGATTTGCTTCTCTTGCCCACGGACGCCGTGTGCCGCGAAGGACCCGGCCACGATGGCGACCGAGAGAGTGGCAAGCAGGACAAACACTGACGCGAGACGGCGCGAGCGAAGCCGTTCGAAGAGCGATTTCATAGGTTCAATGACCTCATGCGGTGACTAGAGCCTTACGGCCAGGTTGTTAACTGCAACAACATTCAGTATAGCCAGTAACGGGCAAAACCGCATGGGGCCAGGACAAGGCCGCATGCGGCAGATACAAAAGCACGGGACGCAGGGCGCCACCGGCAAGGTTACAGTGGGCGCACTCCCCCTGTTTAGACGCAATCGGCGGGGAAAGAGTCGCCCGAGTGGCGTGGTAACATCCCTCATGGATTTCACTTGCAAGCACCTTGGATTCATGAGCGCGGCGGCATTGACCGTCGCATTGGGATTGCCCATTTGCCTGGCGCAGAGCGCTGGTCCGCCTCCTCCGCCGAGTCCGATGGACCGGATGAACGCCATGATTTCAGGGGGCAAGAGCGCCTGGACTATGGAGCAGTTGGGGGTAATGGAACGGCTGCGCGACGCGGCGATCAAGGATCCCTACGCTCTGGATGAGCTGCGCTATCTGACTTACAACATTGGTCCGCGGCTGAGTGGATCGCCGCAGGCGGAGCAGGCGGTCGAGCGCGTGGCGGCGGAGATGCGCTCACTGGGCGCCGAGGTGACGCTGGAGAAGGCGAAGGTTCCGCATTGGGTACGCGGGGTGGAAACGGCAGAGGTTGTGTCGTGGACGGGGCAGGCGCTGGGAACTACGCAGAAGGTGGTGTTGACGGCGCTGGGAGGGAGTGTGGCTACGCCGGCGGAGGGAATCACTGCCGAGGTGCTGGTGGTGGACAACTGGAAGCAGTTGGCCGCGTTGCCGACGGGAGCTGCGAAGGGCAAGATTCTGCTTTTTAACCACAAGTTTGACAAGGAAGAAGCGGCGGTGGGTAATGGGCTGAGCGCTTATGGGGACGCGGTGGCGTATCGCGGGGCGGGCCCGAGCGCGGGGGCTGCGCTGGGCGCGGTGGCGGTGCTGGTGCGGTCTGCGGGCGGAGCGGATTACCGACTGCCGCACACGGGGATGACGGATTATCTGCCAGGCGTGCCGAAGGTGCCGGCGGCGGCGGTTACCGCGGAAGATGCGGACCTGCTTAAGGACCTCACCAGCCAGGGAAGGGTAAAGCTGCACCTGACACTGACGCCGCAGACGCTGCCGGATGCGGATAGCTACAACGTGATCGCGGACTGGAAGGGAAGCGAGCATCCTGAGCAGGTGGTGATTGTGTCGGGACATCTGGACTCGTGGGATCTGGGTACGGGCGCGATTGACGATGGAGCTGGCGTGGTGGTGTCGATGCAGGCGATTCATCTGCTGAAGGAGTTGGGGATTCGGCCGAAGCGGACGGTGCGGTTTGTGGCCTGGATGAGCGAGGAAGAGGGGTCGCAGGGAGCGGCGGCGTACATGGTGGACCATGGCGCGGAGGCGGCGAACCATATTGGGGCGATCGAATGCGACTTGGGCGCGGATCATCCGGTGGGGATCTACTACGCGGGCAAGCCGGCGCTGGGGGAATGGCTGAAGCCGGTGTCCGAGGTGCTGGAAGCGATCGGGGCGGAAACGGTGGAGTCGGCAGGGGGAACGGGCGAGGATATCCAGGGATTGACGGAGAAGGGTGTGCCGAGCTTTGCACCGATTCAGGACAGCCGGTTCTACTTCAACTACCACCACACGGCGGCGGACACGTTCGACAAGGTTGACCCGAAGCATCTGAACCAGAACGCGGCGGTGATGACGGTGCTGGCGTATGCGCTGGCGGATGCGGCGGACATTGCTCCGCGGTGAAGACAGAGATCAGGGGTCAGAGATCAGAGATCAGGGAAGCGCCGACGATCAGGGAAGTGCCCGACGTTTCCGGTGGCGCGTCCCGTTCTAAAAGGCCAGAGGTGTGCGTGTGTGGAGCAGGTCTTCGCTGAGCTGGTAGAGCCGGATCGGGTTGCAGGCGTGGTCCTGCTCATAGAGGGCGAGGTCCGATTCGTTTCGGACCGATGCGACGGTCAGATGGCAGCGGGTGCAGATGGAATCGTGTGAGCCGTTGCGGTTGTGCCTGTGGGGAAAGCGGGTGATCGGTTGGGGAACCATGTTGCGCCTCTTTCCTGATGGAATCTGGTGTTGTTCACCCACATTAGCCGGGTCAAGGGGAAGCGTCTGGTCAGTTTTGCTCGCGGGCCTGTTTTTCCTGGCATAAGGTGCAGGCTTGGCTACGGGGCACGGGGGACCGAGAGTTCGGTGGCGCGGCCAGTTCATGTCTCCCGCAGGTCCCAAAAGCGGGATCCTTCGACTTCGCACAGGGCAGGCTCTCCACCCCACGGACCACCCAGAGGGTACCTGCCCGTCCGCGGGAACGCCGGTTCTGGGGCACCCGGATGAAAGCTGGAGGGGCGGGCTATTGGGCGGGGGTTGTGCCGGCGTAAGATTGCCGGCCAGCTACGTAGGTTGCCAGGACGGTGGCGGAGAGCAGGGCGGGTGGGGCGACGGAGTAGATATTCATGTCGATGAGGATGAAGTCGGCGTCGTAGCCGGGGGCCAGCTTGCCTTTGTGCTTCTCGGCGAATTCAGCGTAGGCGGAGCCCTGGGTGTAAGCGTAGAGCGCCTGGCCGCGGGTGAGCTTGTTGGCGGGGAAATACTCCTTTGTGCCGGCTTCGTTCTTGCGGGTAACGGCGGCATAGAGGCCGCGGAAAGGCGTGATGGGCTCGACGGGGTAGTCGGTGCCGAAGGCGAGGGGAACGCCGGCGTCGAGGAAGGCTTTCCAGGCGTAGGAGTAGGCGGCGCGCNNACCTGGGCGTGCTCGATGCGATTGCGGGCCGTGGTGGAGATGCCGGGCTGGGAGTAGGCGTCGAGGGCCATGGCGGCGGCTTTGTCGCCGATGGCATGGAAGCCAAGCTGGAAGCCGGCCTTGGCGCGTTCGAGGGCCATCTGGTTGAGCTGCGCCTGGGTGTACTGGGGCAGGCCGGTGTTGCCGGGATCGTCGTCGTAGGGGGCTTTGAGGGCTGCGGTGCGGGAGCCGAGCGAGCCGTCCATGAATCCCTTGAGGAAGCCGGTGTGGAGCATGGGGTCGTTCATGTCATGGTGATTGCGCATTCTGATTAGATCGAGCAGTGGAGCCTTGAAGGGGAGCCATTCGGTGATGCGCAGGTGGAGCTTGCCCTCTTTTTCCAGCTCTTCAAAGATAAGGAAGTCGTCCCAGTCGCTGAAGTCCTGGACGCTGGTGACGCCATGGGCGAGTGCGTCGGCGATGGCCAGCTCGTCGCCGCGGCGACGCTCGTCGTGGCTGGGCGGGGGAATGACCTTGTAGACGAGGTTCTGGGCTGATTCGCGGAGGATGCCGGTGGGATTGCCGCTGGCGTCGAGGTCGATGGCTCCGCCTTGCGGCGGGACGGTTTTGCCGGTGATGCCGGCGGCGGCGAGGGCGGCGGAGTTGGCAATCGAGATGTGACCGTCAATGCGATCGAGGAATGTGGGATGGCCGGCGGTGACTTTATCGAGATCCTGACGGGTGGGGAGGATCTTGCTGACCCACAAAGTGTGATCCCAGTTGCCGCCGGTGAGCCAGTGGCCGGCGGGTGAGTTGCCGGCGAAGGTCTGGATGCTGGCCATCATGCCGGCGAGGGATTGGACGCCGGTCAGGTCGACGTCGAGCTTGGTGCTGCCTGCGCTGCCGAGGTGGACATGCGCGTCGTTGAAGCCGGGAAAGACGAAGATGCTGGTGCTGCTTAAGTCGCGCTTGCGGGTGTGGGGACCGGCGAGGCGGGAGATTTCCTGATTGGTGCCGACGGCGAGGATTTTGCCTCCGGCGATGGCCATGGCCTGGACGATTTCAGGCTTGTCTTCGGCGAGGCCCACGCCGGTGTAGATGACGCCGTTGAAGAAGATCTCGTCAGGGGCCAGAGGGGCTGCGGTCTGGGCTGAGGTGAGCGACGCAGCGGCGAGGGCTGCGGAGAGCAGGGTGGAAATGACGCGCATGGGCGCAGTCTAGCACCTGCGGTGCGGCGGACGCTCGCTTTTCGCTCGCACTGGCTTAGGTGGCCCTTGCGCCAGGAAGAAGGCGCAAGGATGGAGGGCAGTTACCTGCGGTGGGGCAGAGGTTGGCGGGAGGCTCGCACGGGGTTGGCCACATTCCACCGTGTCAGCTTCAGCACGCCGGGCATATGCCCGGTCCATACCCTACCCCTCCCCCCCCCGTCTCTGCAAGCAAGTGGCTTGTTTTTCAACGGGATAGGGCATGGGCTGCGCTGTAAGCGGATGATTGCAATGGAGTTCTTTGCAGATAATAGACAACAAAGGGGTTACGGGCGTTTGCCCGGCGACCCTCAAGTTTTAATTGGCGCTATGAAACGATTCTGCGCCAAATGGTGGAAATTATCGGCAAATTGTCCGCGGATTATTTTGGGGCCGGAATCATGCAGTCCCAACAGGACGGCGGGGCTGGCAGGGGTGGGGGTTCCACCCGTGCCTGATTTCATCCGGCCCCTCCGGGACGGGCGCCTACGGTGGGACGGACGTTCGCAGGAGGTCGCGCTGGATTCGTTACTTCCAACCCATGCGCTGAAAAAAGGCGCATGGATGGGGCACCCGCCTTTGTTGGGGCCGAAAGAGAAGAGCTAGTGCTTGAGCTATTGTTCGGTGGCCCATTCGGACATGGCGAGGGTGAGGAGCAGGACGCGGCGGAGGCCCAGTTCGCGGTCTTTGGCGGAATACCACTCGGCCTGGGTGTGCGCGCCGCCGCCGTCGCCGCCGGCACCGATGGATAAGGAGGGAATTCCCAGGGACAGCGGGATGTTGGCGTCGGTGGAACCGAGGCGAAGATCGGTGTGGAAGCCGAGGTGGCGGTCGACCGCACGGAGGGTCTCAATGAGGGGGGAATCGGCAGGAAGCTGGGCGGCGGGCCGGTCACCGATTTTGGAGATGGTGAAAGTCAGGAGGCCGCGGCTGCGTTGGGCGGGAGGCTTGACCTTGAAGTTCGATTGCTCAACGGAGTCTTCAACGGCGCGATGGAGGGCGACTTCAAGGCGCAGGAGCTGCTCGGGGGCGGTGGAGCGGAAGTCGATGGAAGCCTGGGCGGATTCAGGGATGGAATTGACGCTGGTGCCGCCGTGGATGGTGCCGATGTTCAGTGTAGTGCGGGGATCCTGAGGGAGCGGGATCTGGTCCAGTGCGGCGAGCGCGGAGGCGAGTGCGGCGATGGGATTGGGGCTGCCGGCCTCGGTAAAGCTGTGGCCGCCGGGGCCGGTGATGGTGACCCGAAAACGTCGGCTGCCGAGGGCCTGGGTGACGGCGGAGTCGGCTCCGGCGCCGT
Organism: Acidobacteriaceae bacterium; assembly: GCA_003159975.1. Lineage (GTDB taxonomy): Bacteria > Acidobacteriota > Terriglobia > Terriglobales > Acidobacteriaceae > Telmatobacter. The sequence goes on along the minus strand of PLPU01000306.1, from coordinate 7,699 downwards.
CGAGAACGATGTGGGCGGCGATGCGGCCGGCTAGAGGGCTGTTGTTGTAGAGGTGACGGATGCCGCGGAGGTCGCCTTCGCCTTCTTCACCGACGTTGCCGAGAAGGATGAGGTGTGCGGGCAGTTCAACTTTGGACTGGACGAGCGCATGGGCGATGGCCAGCATGCCAACGACCCCGGCACCGTTGTCGCAGGCTCCGGGAGCTTCAAGACGGGCGGCGCCGTTCACCTGCTTGACGACTGGGTTCAGTGGGGTATTGGCGGGGAAGACGGTGTCGAGGTGAGCGGAGAGGACGATGACCGGGCCGGAGCTTTCGGGGTCGAGATTGGGAGTGGGCAGGAAGCCGAAGACGTTGCCGACGGTGTCGGCATGGACCTGAGCGAGGCCGGCCTCGGTGAAGCGGGCGAGGAGCCACTCGGAACGGGCCTTTTCGCCGAAGGGCGGGGCGGGGATGGAGACGAGGTCGATCTGCCAGTCGAGGATGGTTTTGGGGTTGTTGTGCAGCCAGGCAAAGGCGGCGTGGATGGGGCGCTGGGCGGCTAAAGCCGTGACTTGTGAGAAGGCCGAGCTGCGCGGGGAGGGGGGCATGGTCTGGATTCAAGGGTAGCAGGGGAAGCAGGTTACAGATTACAGATGACAGTGAACAGGTGATGGAGTGAACAAGTGAACAGGTGACAGTCAGGCAGTGGGATCATTTTCCTCTTGAGTGGGGTATTCCACCGAATGGAGGAAGAGGCCCTGGGCTGGGGCGGTGGGGCCGGCGGCGGAGCGGGAGCGGGCGGCGAGGATTTTGGGGATTTCGTCGACGGGGATGCGGCCGCGGCCGATGTCGAGCATGGTTCCAACGAGGTTGCGGACCATGTGGTGGAGAAAGCCGCTGCCGCGGACGCGGTAGACCAGGAGGGCGCCGGCTTCGGTTTCTTTTTGCTCCCAGGTGGAGGAGTAGATGGTGCGGATGGCGGTTTGGGACAGCGCCGTGGGCTCGATTGTGTCCTGGGCACGTTCGTGTTGGCAATCAGCGGTGCGGGTGGTGAGGTCGGGATCGGTGGCGGCGAAGCTTAGGAAGTTGTGCCGGCCTTCGAAGAGGTGGGCTGACCTTTGCAGGGCATCCACGTCCATTGGCCAGGGACACGCGTAGACGTAGCGGGCGAGGAACGGTGGGCAGATGGTTTCGCGGAAGACGCGATATTCATAGGTTTTCGCGAGGGCGGAATGGCGGGCGTGGAAGGTGCTTCGCACGGTTCTAGAATGAATGATTCGGATCGCGGATGGAAGGGTGCGGTTGAGGGCGCGGAGCAGGTTTTCATGGGGGATGTTGGCCTGGAGTTCGAAACTTGCGACCTGGGCGAGTGCGTGGACGCCGGCGTCAGTGCGGCCTGAGCCTTGCGGGAGGGGGGATTCGCCGGTGACGCGGCCGAGGGCGGCCTGGAGTTCACCCTGGATGGTGGGCTCGCCGGGCTGAATCTGCCAACCGCTGAAATCGGCGCCATCGTAGGCGAGGGTGAGCTTGAAGGTTCGCGGGGCGGGTTGGGCGAGATCGGACATGGGATTGAGGGGCGGAATCAGGGTTGATAACAGGGTAATCGAGTTTAGTGGGAGCGTGGCTTTTGAAGGTGACGGTTCAGGGGCTAAAGCCCGACCGCTATTTGGTGGGGATTTGCGGCCCGGCTGAAGCCAGGCCCTGATACAAAGCGGGATGAAATGGTCATGGTTTGGATCGAAGCGAGTCAGACCTGCTTAATTCGGCAACGGGATTGAAAATCGGCAGGTGGGATATACTCAGCTAATCGCATATTCCAGTGAATAACGTGATTGAAGCCTGGAGATTAAGGAACTGGGAACGAATTGCGGGCCGCTCGCGTATTGATGGAAGAGCGAACGGCTGCGCTTCGGTCTGGGTTCGAAAGTCGGGCGCCTGAGCCGGGCGAGGAAATCAAATATTGCGTCCGGAGGGGTTTTCCGGGCGTCTTGAAGAATGGCACCCCACATGCCCAACTAAACGTGGAGAGGAATCATGCAATCGTACGGTACACGTGTGTTTGAGCAGCAGGAAAAGGTCACCGAGGTAAATCGCAGGGGGGCCGGTCGCGGTCAGTCAGGGATGCGTCTGCGCGCAGCAGCGCTGGCGATGTTGACGCTGACGGCGGGAATGCCCACAGGGTTTGCCCAGCAAACGGTGACTGGAGCGGGATCAAAGGCGCCGGACAAAGCGGCATCCGATTTGCCGGCGGCACCGGTTCCGCTGGCGACAGAGCCGCTGGACTTAAGGCCGTCGAAGCGCGATTTTTCAAAGCCGGCAGCGGGCCTGTTGGGCAATCCGATCAACGTGTACCGTCCGACATCGATTGCAAAGGCCAACTTTGCGAACTCGGTGCGGCTGGCGGACCTGGTGAAGGACGGGAAAATATACCTGAGCCTTTCCGATGCGCTGGCGCTGGCGATTGAGAACAACTTCGACATCGCGATTGCGCGGTACAACCTGGATATTGCTGACACGGATATTCTGCGCACTAAGGGAGGACAAGCGCCGCAGGGCGTAGCGACTGGAGTGGTTGCCAACACGCTCAATGGCGCGGCTTCGACGTCAGGATCAGTTTCGGGCGGCGGCCCGGGTGGAACCTCAGGTGGCGCGGGCGGCGCGAGCGCCGGCGTGGGCGGCGTGACATTCAGCACCTCGGGCGCCGGTCCTGCTCCGCAGAGTTACATGGATCCGACGGTGACGAGCCTGGTGGAATTACAGCGGCAGGAGTTTCCGCAGACGAGCTTGTTTTCTCCGCGGTCCTCGACCAATACCGACCAATACAATTTCACGTATAACCAGGGATGGGTGACAGGCACGGGGCTGCAGGTGGGGTTCAACAACGAACGAGTCACTTCGAACAGTCCTTACAACAATTACAGCCCGCAGATCAGCGCAGGCTTCACTGCTACCGTGACGCAGCAACTGTTGCAGGGCGCGGGGATCTGGGTGAACAAGCGGTTCATGTACCAGGCACTGAACGATCGGCGGATTACCGATTCGAGTTTCAGGGAGCAGATTCTCTACACCGTGAACCAGGTGGAGAACATCTACTGGGGGCTGGTGCAGGCGTACGAAGACGTGCAGGCCAAGGAACGGCAACTGGAGCAGAGCTCGAAGCTGGATGCGGACGACCGCAAGCAACTGGAGATCGGCACGGTGGCTCCGCTGCAGATTGTGAGCGACGACTCGTCGGTGGCCAGCGACAAGCAGGCGCTGATCCAGAGCCAGCTCGCATTGAACTATCAGCAGCAGATCATCAAGCAGGCAATTGCGCGCAATCTGAACGATCCGCAGCTTTCGGCGGCGCCGGTGATTCCAACGGACCGGGTGACGACGGAGGAGATCCCGGAAGAGACGCAACCGGTGGAAGCGCTGGTGCAGGAGGCGTTCCAGAACAGCCCGCTGCTGGAGCAACGCGTGCTGGGGCTCAAGAACGATGAGATTACGCTGAAGGGCGCGCGCAATGCGCTGTTGCCGAATTTGAATGTGCAGGGATTTTATGGCGCCAACGCGGTGGGCGGTGCTCAGAGCCCTGAGTGCAGCACGTTTGAAGGCACGGGATTCGCTCAATGCCCTCCGGGCACGGTTCCCACCGTGGGCTACGGGACGGTGTTGAGCAACCTGGGCAACGGCAGTGCTCCCAACAAGGGCGTGATGTTTAACTTGTCGATTCCGTTGCGCAACCGGGTGGCACAGGCGCAGCAGGCGCGGTCGCTGATGGAGTATCGCCAGGCTGAGTTGGGACTGGAGCAGCTTTATACGCAGATTCGCATGCAGGTGGTGAACGGGCAGTTTGCGCTGACGACCGACCGGGCGCAGGTGCAGGCGGCAGTGGCGGCGAGGGATTATCAGCAGCAGAGCGTGGATGCTGAGCTCAAGAAGCTGCACCTGGGGGCTTCGACGTCGGCCAATGTGCTGCTGCAACAACGCAACCTGGCCACGGCGGAGAACAACCTGATTGCGGCGCATGCGGCTTATGCGAAGGATCGGGCGGCACTTTACCAGATTTTGGCGAGTACTCTGCAACACTACGGGATCAACCTGAACGACGCGGCGGCGGGGGTAGTGAATTCGGCGCCAATTGTGCCGGGAGTGCAAACGGCGAAGCCGAGCAAGGAAGCTACTACGACACCGCCGGCGACGAGGTAAGAACTAGCTGTCAGCTTTCAGCTTGTTTTTCCCAAGCGATTGCTGATTGGGGTATTGAGAGGAAGATCAAAACGGCCCGTTGGCTTCTGTTGAAGCTGACGGGCCTTTTGTTTTGCGAGGAGATGGTTGGTCAGCGTTCGGCGACGAGGTCTAGGAGATCGAAGAATTCCGGGAAGCTGATGTTGGCGGATTCTGAGCCCTGGATGAGGGTATCGCCTTCGGCGCGGAGGGCGGCGACGGCGAAGGCCATGGCGATGCGGTGGTCGCCGCCGGAGTCGATGGTGGCGCCGTGGAGGGTCTGGCCACCGGGGACGTCGAGGCCGTCTTCAAACTCCGCGACTTCAGCGCCCATGGCGCGGAGGTTTTTGACGACGAGGGCGATGCGGTCTGACTCCTTGACGCGGAGTTCCCGGGCGTCGCGGATGCGGATGCCTCCGCTGGTGTAGGGCGCGATGGCGGCGAGGACGGGTAGCTCGTCAATGAGCCGGGCTGCGAGCGCGCCGGTAACTGCTGTCGACCCAAGGCCCTCGGGCGGGGCGGAAAGCTGGACGGTGCCGACGAGTTCGGCATTTTTTTCCTCAAGATTGAGCACGCTGATGTGTGCGCCGAGGGCGGTGAGCACATCGAGGAGCGTGGCGCGGGTGGGATTGAGGCCGAGCGAATCGAGGACCAGGGCGGAGCCGGGGAAGAGCGCGGCGGCGCAGAGGAAGAAGGCGGCGGAGGAGATGTCGCCGGGGACTGCGGCGTCGATGGAGTGGAGAGATTGAGGGCCAGCGATGGAGATGGAATCAATGGTGCGGGTGAGGGTTGCGCCGAAGGCACGGAGGGCGAGTTCGCTGTGGTCGCGGGTGCGGAGGGATTCTCGGACGACTGTGGTTCCGGCGGTTTGAAGGCCCGCGAGGAGGACGCAGGTTTTTACCTGGGCGCTGGGGACGGGCGTGGTGTAGTCGATGGGCTGGAGTTGGCTGCCATGGATCGTGAGGGGTGCGTGGCCGTCGGTGAGGGTGAGGCGCGCGCCCATGGCTTCGAGGGGCTTTCGGATGCGCTCCATGGGACGGCGGGAGAGCGATGCGTCGCCGATGAGGGTGAAGCTGCCCTGCTGGGGCGCGAGCAGGCCGGAGAGCATACGGATTGTTGAGCCGGAGTTGCCACAGTCAAGCGGATGGGTAGCGGGGGTGACGCGGCCGGCGACGCCGGTGACTTCAACTGCTCCGTCGCCAACCTTTTTCACTTTTGCGCCGAGGGTTTCCATGCAGGCGAGGGTGGAGGCGCAGTCGGCTCCGGTGGAGAAGTTGGTGAAATTGGAAGTGCCTTCAGCGAAGGCAGCGAGCATGGCGTAACGATGGCTGATGGATTTGTCGCCCGGCAGGCGCAGGCTTCCGTAGATATTGCGGGCGGGGCGGATGAGGCGTTCTTCTGCGGCGGTGTGCAAGGAATCTCCGTGATGCGATCGACTTCTTCAGTTTAGCGGATGGGAGAAGGCAGGGACTAAGGGACTAAGGGACCAGGGACTGAGGGACTAAGTCGACTTTGGAGCTGTTGGGTTGTCTCCAAATCCGATTGGTCGCCGGGCGGTATTTCTCGACTGTTTTTCAGGGTGGCAGTCTATCTTTATTGATTGATTTTGGGGGAGGGAAAAAGACAGGCGAGGCCGTCCCAAGGAGCTTTGCAGACCTCGCCTGAGGAACAAACTTGTTGGGCGCCCGATGCGGCCGGGCAGCCCGGAATGCTAGCGAAACGGGCCCTATCGAACCGAACCCTGGCGAACCTGACTTTAGTGAACTTCGATGTTGCCCGAGCCGGTTTCAACACGGACGGTAGGGCCGCCGCCGTTGAGCTTGCCGGTCATGTGGTGGCGATCGAACGAGCCCTGCACCGTCATTTCATGGTCGGTGGAGATTTTGCCGGAGCCGGTGGAGGCGTCGAGAGTGAGGCCGGTATTTCCAACGGTGAGATCGACGCTGCCGGAACCCGTGCCCAGCTTCCATTCCGAGACCGGAGATCCGTTGACCCTGATGTTGCCGGAGCCGGTGTGGGCGTGGAGTGCACCTTTGAGATTGTGCAGTTCGATGGAGCCGGAGCCGGTTTCCGCTTTCACGTCGCCCTGGCCGATCTGGTCGGCGGAGATGTTTCCCGACCCGGTGCCGACGGTAAAGCCACCCTTGAGGCCGGTGGCGTGAATGGAGCCGGAGCCGGTGTTGAGCCTGGCATTCTCGCCAACGCCGTCGTCGGTAATGTCGCCGGAGCCGGTGGTGGCATCGAGATAAGAGTCGGCGGGGGCTTCGATGTCGTAATCGATGCTGATGTTGTGGAGATTTTCATGGTGGCCGATGCGGACGATGTTGCCGGTCTGCTCGATGGGCGGGTTGGCGGCGATCTCCCGCACCTTCTCGTCGCTGCCGCCCCAGTTTGAACGAACGCGGCCGGAGATGTGGAGGCGGCTGCCTGATCCGCGGGTGATGTGAACGTAGCCGGAGCCGGTTGCTACGGAGAGCTCAACCCGTCCGTTGACGGTCAGGTTGCGGTCGAAGGTAGCCTCGGATGCCAGCGCCGGAATTGCCGCCAGTGCGAGGGCTGCCGCTACTGCAATGAGGTGTTTCATTGGTGCCTCCGGGACGGTAAAACAGTGATTAGTGGTTAGTGGTCAGTTGTCAGTGACCGGCATTCCGATGTTGCTTGCAGCATCCGGGTTGCCAAAGGTGGAGTTGGGTTAACTCCAACTGAATCTTTGGTTGGGGCTTGGGATTCGGGTTTCTCTGCAAATCTTGTTGTTCGATTCCGGACATCGATGTGCGGCGATGGACAGTTTCGAGCTGTTCGCTGTTCACTGAAAACTAACCACTGTTTTACTGCTGCAACACGACCTGGTCGCCTTCTTTCAGACCACTGACGATTTCCGTGACGCTTCCGTTCGACAGGCCCACTTTCACATCAACCTTGCGCTGGCCGTCTTTTTTGCTCTTGTCGGGAACTTCAACCGAAGCGTTCTTCTGGTTGTCGTAGACGACCGCGTTTTCGGGAACGGTCAGGACGCCTTTGTGCTCGTCGAGCAGGATTTCGGCGTTGGCGGTCATCAGGGCCTTCAACTCGCCGTTGGGGTTGTTGATGGAGACGCGCACCTCGAAGGTGGTTACATTGTCCTTTTCAACGCCCATGGGGGAGATTTTGGTCACTTTGCCATTGAAGACTCGGTCGCGGAAGCTCTCGACCTTGATGCGAGCGGGCTGGCCGAGGTAGACGTGTGCGATGTCGGCCTCGTCCACCTTGCCCTGCACATAGACTTCGTTGACGTCGCCCTCGGTCATGACCAGCGTGGCCGTGGAGCCAAGGACGAGGATGGAGCTGACCGCGTCGCCGATTTCGACATCGCGGGAGAGGATCACGCCGTCCATGGGAGCAACGATGGTGGTGTAACTGAGCTGTTCTTCAAGCTGCTTAAGGCTGGCCTGGCTCTGCGCAACCTGGGCCTTGGCCTGGCGCAGCTTGGCGGTGTCGACGCCGATCTGCGCCTTGGAAGAGTCGCGCCG
>PLPU01000171.1:7542-8677 GCA_003159975.1 Acidobacteriaceae bacterium | reverse complement strand
CGCATGAACTGCTCGCTCGACCGCAGTTGCGGATAGTTCTCCGTCAGCAGCAGCAGCCTTCCGATCGCCCCATCGAGCTGTCCATTGGCGGCAATCTTCGCCGCCGGCCCCTGCGCGTTCAGCATGCCCGCCCGCGCATTCGCGATATCGCCGAAAACAGTGCTCTCTTCCTTGGTGAATCCCTTCACCGTCTCCACCAGGTTCGGAATCAGATCGGCCCGCCGCTCCAGTTGCACGTCCACCTCCGACCACGCCGCCTTCACGTTTTGGTCTTTGGCCACCATCTGGTTCTTGGCGCTCACATAGCTGCCAAACACCATCAGCATGGCCAGCGCCAGCACGCCCACAATCCCAAGCAGAATCCATACTCCCTTGCCCATACCGTCCTCTTCTCCTCCGGCCTGCGTTCATTCAGGCCACCTTCCACAAACTTGAACCAACGCCCCGCTAATCCCTATGTCCTAATCCGTATTCCCTACTTCCTGGTCCAGGTCTTACCAATCGCCCCCGGCCCCGCCGCCGCCAAAGCCGCCGCCGGAGCCCCCAAAACCCCCAAAACCTGATCCGCCGCCTCCACCACTGCCCATTCCGCCACCAAACCCTCCTCCGCCAATCCACGGCCCGCCCCGCCAGCCAGGGAAAAAACCAAATCCCAGCAGGAATCGCAGCAGGTGAAAGACGCCAAAGAAGATCAGGATGATCAGAAACAGAACGATCTTGCCGCCCGATGCCTGGTGCCTCACAGGCCGGCTCACGGGCGCCGTCGGCTCATCTTGCAGCGTCACTTTGGCGTCGGCCGCGATCACCTGCGCCACGGACCCCACGGCCAGGTTCACCGCGCTGTCATAGTCGTTGGCTCGGAGATAGGGAACCATCTCCCGCCCGATATCCCCGGTCTTGCCATCGGGTAGAATGCCTTCGAGCCCAAACCCCACGTCGATCCTGTACTTGTGGGCGTCGACGGCCAGCAGCACCAGCGCGTAGCGGTTAAACCCCTTGTCGCCCATCTTCCACTGATCCTCAAGCCGGCTGGAAAAATCAGCCGAATCGTCCCCATCCAGGTTGTGCACCGTCACCACGGCAATCTGCGCATTCGCAGCCGAGTGGTCGAGTTGCGCGCAGATGCTGTCCAGCC
>PLPU01000171.1:0-7521 GCA_003159975.1 Acidobacteriaceae bacterium | reverse complement strand
CATTGTACGCGGAAGCCAGTCCGAAAGTTCCCGAAAGGCCGAGAACTGAAAGCTGCCCGTAGCCCTAAACTAAAGAAGCAATGACTCAAACCCCGCACCCCACTCCCCCCATCGCCCGCAAGCAGCGCACCGAGACCTCCCTGCACGGCGTTACCCTCATCGACGACTACGCCTGGCTCCGCGACAAGCAGGATCCAGAAGTCACCGCCTACCTCGAAGCCGAGAACGCATACGCCGAATCTGTGATGTCCCCCCTCGCCGGTCTCCGTGAAGAGCTCTACAAGGAAATGCTCTCTCATGTGAAACAGACCGACGTCTCAGTTCCCTATCGCGACGGCGCCTGGTGGTACTACACGCGCACCGAAGAAGGCCGCCAGTACGCCATCGACTGCCGCAAAGCAGCCGCCAAAGCCCCTACTCCGGAAACAGAGGCGGGTGCCCCAGGTCTCGATTTTGAGACCTGGGAGAGTTTGAATTCCAACGCGGACGCCCCCGAACAAATCGTCCTCGACGGCAACCGGCTAGCCGAAGGCCACACCTTCTTCTCCCTCGGCGCAACCGACATCGCCGACGACGGCCGCTGGCTCGCCTACACCACAGACACCACCGGCTTCCGCCAATACACCCTGCACATCAAGGACCTCGCCACCGGCGAAACCGTTCCCGGCGAAGTCGAGCGCGTAGGCTCCATCACATGGGCCGCCGACAATCAAACCCTTTTCTACACCGTTGAAGACGAAGAGCAGAAGCGCCAATTCCAATTCTGGCGTCACATGCTGGGCACGCCGCATGCTGACGATATGCTCGTCTATCAGGATGACGACGAGCGCTTCAACCTCGGCGCGGGCCGCACTCGCGACGGCAAATTTGTCGTCCTCGAATCCGCCAGCCACACCACCACCGAGTCGCGCGTGCTCCCCGCCGATCAACCCAACGGCGAGTTCACTCTCATCAGTCCGCGCGAGGACGAACACGAGTATTCCATCGACCATCGCAACGGCCTCTGGTTCATCCGCACCAACGATCGTGGCCGCAACCTGCGCCTGGTCACCGCGCCCGTCTCCACGCCCGGCCGCGCACACTGGACCGAGCGCATTCCCCACCGCGACAACGTCATGCTTGAGGAAGTGGATCTCTTCGCCGGCTTCTTCATCGCCTGCGAGCGCGAAGACGGCCTGCCTCGCCTGCGCGTCTGGCGCTTCACCGGCGACGGCCCTGAAGCCGCGCTCTTCCGCGAAATCGCCTTCCCCGAACCGGCCTACGACGCCCATCCGCACATCAATCGCGTCTTTGATTCTGCCACCTTCCGCTACGCCTACCAGTCGCTGGTCACGCCCAGTTCCGTCTTTGAATACGACCCGGCCACCGGCGTCTCAACGCTCCTCAAGCAGGTAGAAATCCCCGGCGGCTTCGACCGCACCCTCTACGCAAGCGAACGAGTCCTCGCCACCGCACCCGACGGCACAAAGGTTCCCGTCTCCCTCGTCTACCGCAAAGACAAGCGGGCAGCGCCGGCTTCCAGTCCGGGGCCCCCGCGGACAGGTCTTCGTCCGTGGGGTGGTAACCCCCTCTACGTCTACGGCTACGGCAGCTACGGCTACTCCCTCCCGCTCGGTTTCAGTGGGAACCGCCTCAGCCTCCTCGATCGCGGAGTCGTCATGGCCTACGCCCACATCCGTGGCGGCGGCGACCTCGGCAAGCCCTGGCACGACGCCGGCAAAATGCTGGTCAAGCGCAACACTTTCACCGACTTCATCGCCGCCGTCGAGCACCTCACTGCCGCGGGCTACGGCGACCCCCAGCGCGTCGCCATCGAAGGCGGCTCTGCCGGCGGACTACTCATGGGCGCAGTAGTCAACCTGCGCCCCGACCTCTTCCGCGCCGTCCTCTCCCACGTCCCCTTCGTCGATGTCATGAACACCATGCTCGATGCCTCGCTGCCCCTCACCGTTCCTGAATACGAAGAGTGGGGCGATCCCAACCAGGAGACTTACTTCCACTACATGCTCAGTTACTCGCCTTATGACAACCTGAATGCAGCGAGTTACCCCTCCATGATGGTCAAGACATCGCTTCACGACAGCCAGGTCATGTATTGGGAGCCGGCCAAGTATGTCGCAAAACTCCGCACCCTGAAAACAGATAACAACCCGTTACTCTTAGTCACCAACATGCAAGCCGGCCACGGCGGCGCAAGCGGCCGCTACGACTACCTGAAGGAGATCGCCCTGGACTACGCATTTCTCCTCCGTGAATTCGGGGTCGCGTGATAACTTCATCGTAGGGATTCACGAAGGCACCCATGAACCGTCCTGCATTCATCGCGCTGCTGCTCGTTCTCGCAGCACGCACAGTCCTCCCTCAACAACCCGCGCAGCCAACAGCAAACGACGAGGCCGTCTACAAAATAGGCGAAAATGGCGTGAAAGCGCCTATCGCCATTCATGATCCGGAGGCTGAATTCCCTCCCGACGGAAGAGCGAAGAACATAAATGGCCTGTGTCTGATCGGACTGATTGTCGACGCGACTGGCACGCCACAGAATCTGAAGCTCGTCCGATGCAACGATCCGGTATTCGAGAAAAACAGTTTGGACGCCGTTGCAAAATACCGTTTTACGCCCGCCACGCTTAAGGACGGGACGCCAGTCGCAGTCCGGATAACTGTTGAGATTAACTATCAGCGAGATGGCGCTCACAATCCCGTGGCACTTGTTGGATACAAGATTTCCGCTCCTCCAGGCATCACATCCGATTCACCAGGAACCGACGGGGTTTACCCGCTAACCAGCAGCCTGGCTCCCCCTGCAATCACTCAGTTCTCAGACGAAGGCTTTGGAAATGCTGCATTTCGTCTCGCGGATGGAAACGCATGTGATGTGGTACTTACCGTCAGCGCAAAAGGAAAGCCGTCCGATATTTCGCTTACCAAATGTGACAAGCCAATCCTAGAAAAACCTGCCCTCGCATCACTTCTCAAGTCCCACTACCGGCCCGGTACGTTAAATGGGGTTGCCGTTCCCGTCCGTGTTCTGGTTCATCTTCAGTTCGATGGCTTCGCCCCAACGAAATAAGTATCCAATCAACGTTTTAGGATCGAGCCTTAAAGCTTCTCTAGCCGATCCGCGTCTCCCCGCAAACATGCACAGTTATCCCTAACTCAGCCAGCATCGCAGCCTTAGTCGCCAGCGCCTTGTCCGCCATCTCCGCTGAGGGCGCATAGGCAACGTTTACATGGTTGGCGCGATGTCGTGCCATAAGCTGATCCCTGCTCACTCCATGCAATACCGCATGCATGATCGGCCATTGCCTCGTCGTCTCCCGCCAACGCCGTTCCGTCTCCGCCAGTGGCAGCGTCACCGCCGTGCCTCGTCCAATATCCGCATGCAGTGTGCCGCCCTCTTGAAACACGCGGCTCCACACAATCTCGCCCGGCTTGCCGATCCCCTTCAGCGTCCCCCCGCCTAGCGGGAAATACATCGGCGGCTGGCGTTCACTTGTTGCGCCGGCATACCCGCCTGAAAAATGATTCGCGGGCGCAGCCCCCGAGATCTGCAGCACCCACACAAAATCGTCCAGCCCATCTCCCGTGTAGTGCTCACCCCACCGCACATCGTGCAGCGTTGTCGATGGATCGATCCCCAGCGCACTCCAACAGCGATTCGTAATCAGCGCATCCACACCCGCGCACTCATCCACCTCGTTGAAGTGCGCCAGCGGGCCGCCCGCGTATAACTCATCCTGCGTCCCCTCAGCAAATACCGGCGGACGGTCAGCATTATTCAGCATTCCCTCGGCCAAATCGGAAGCGCAGGTCATGTCCTTCAATCCCTGCTGATATTGAATGCCGATCGCATCGCAGCCAAACTCCTTCGCAATGCGCANNGCCTCGTCCGTGCCTAACTCAAAGCTGACTCCCTTTGCAACCAGCCATTGGTAAACCGCCTCTGCTTCCGCCTCGCCCACCGTGCGCATCTTCGCCACCAGCGCCGACTGGCTCAGCCGCTCCTTGTAAACTCCCGCCGGATTCAGCAGCTCATCGTCGATGATGGCGTTATACATGCCCATGCAGCCCTCATCGAACACGCCCAGTATCGCTTTGCGATGCCTCAGATCGGCCGCCAGCGCCGCACCCAGTTCCAGGCTCTCAGCCGGCAGCCTGCTTCGATCGAGCGCATGAACGTGCGAAGTATCATGCGTAATCCTGCCGTCGCGCAGCCATTCCCCAAGCGCTGCGAGGAAGAAATCGTCGGTAAAATCCTTGCTCCAGATCGAAGAAAACTCCCTCCCCGCCTTGATCAGCGACCCATTCAGATTCAGCAGCCCAACCAGGCCCGGCCATTGCCCCGACCAGTTGGCGACCGTCAGAATCGGTCCCTTGTGGCTGCGAAGGCCCGGCAACACATGATGGCTGTACTGCCACGCCGCCGTCGCGAAAACCAGCCGCGCCTCCGGATGGATGTTCATGAAGACATCCATCCCCATGCGCTGCGACGAGATGAATCCATGTTTTGCCGTCTCGTCGTAAGCATGTGCGCGGACAAGCCGAACGCCCTGCTTTGCGAAGGCCGCGGTCAGCGCCTCTTCCATATCTCTCTGCGCCGGCCAGCAAACCTGGTTAGCCGCAAGCCGTAGATCCCCGCTCGTCACGAGCAATATCTCATTCGCTGCCGGCCTCGCAATCTCGTTTCGCCCCATTGCCATCACAATCCTCTTCCTTGAATTGGCTCGCATTCCGCCAAGAAAGAAATATACACCCCCAACCTCAACGGGGAGCGCGCATCGCACGGCCGTCTTGCGCTTCACCGGGCCAAAGTGCCGGGACTTGCTCAAACCCGGTCCTGCCAGGATACTCAAGAGACACGCCCTCCGAACGAAGCCCGGAGGCGGAACAGCATTTCCCCGTTCCGGAGAGCCCCGCCATTGAAGCAATCCGATTCCAGCGTTGAAAGCCCCGCGCGCCTGAAGCTGTCAAGCCAGCTCGGCCTCTTCGACGCAACCATGATGGTGATGGGCGGCATCGTCGGCGCCGGTATCTTCATGAACCCCTACGTGGTCGCTCAGCGCCTTCATTCCCCGGTGCTGATCTTGTCCGTTTGGATCGCCGGCGGCGTAGTCGCAATCCTCGGCTCGTTCATCTATGCGGAACTCGGCGACCGCATCCCTGAAGTGGGCGGCCAATACGAATATCTGCGCCAGGCACTGCATCCCGTCTTCGGTTTTCTCTACGGATGGGCGCTGTTGCTCGTCATTCAAACCGGAGGCATGGCCGCCGTCGCCGTCACCTTCGCCCGCTACTTCCTGGAACTGACCGGCCTTCCCGTTTCCGAATCGTCGGTGGTGATCGTCACTCTCGCCGTGCTGACGGCCATCAACTGTCTCGGCGTCAAGCCCGGCGGACGGCTTCAAAGCATTCTCATGGTGCTCAAAATCGCGGCCATCGCATGCCTGGTCGGCGCAGGATTCTTTCTGCTCAAAAAACCGCAGCCGCTGTTTCATCCGGTTCTCGATCGCCCCGTCTCCCTCGATCTGCTCACCGCCATCGGCGCTGCGATGGTGCCTGTGCTCTTCTCCTACGGCGGTTGGCAAACCACCAACTTCATCGCCAGCGAAATCAGGAATCCACGCAAAAACCTTGCACGCGCCCTCATCATCGGCGTCGCGGCCGTGGTAGTCCTTTATGTCTCAGTGAATCTCGTCTGCGTGCGCGCGCTCGGCGCCACTGCGCTCGCGCAAACCAATGTCCCGGCCAGCGCCGTGATGCGCCTGGTCGCCGGAGAGCCGGGCGCGCGGCTGATTGCGCTCGGCATCGCGGTTTCGACGGTCGGCTTCCTCAGCCAATCCGTATTGACCGCGCCGCGCGTCTATTTCGCAATGGCCAAGGACAGGCTCTTCTTTCGCAGCGTCGCCTACCTCAGCCCGAAGACGCATGTTCCCGTTGTCGCCATCGTTCTGCAAAGCGTGTGGGCTATCGTGATTTCGCTTACCGGAAAATACGAGCAAATCCTTAATTTCTTCGTTCCCATCGACTTCCTTTTCTTCGGCCTCAGCGCCACCTGCCTGTTTGTTCTGCGTCATCGCGACCAACGCGAAGCCCCAAAGCAGCCCGGCTTTCGCGTGCCCGGCCATCCCCTCACCACCATCGTCTTCATCCTGTCGTGCTGGGCGATTGTGGTCAACACGTTGTATAAATACCCACGCAACAGTTTCATCGGCGTCTTCATTCTGCTCCTGGGAATACCTGTGTATCTCTTGTGGCAGCGCCGTCAAAAACAGGAGCACATCAAATGACAACTACATCGCGCGCAATAGAGTCCGTGTATCTTGGATGGGCAAGACTCAGCACTCGGGGAAAATACAACCTGGCCACCAGCGGCATCATGAGTTATCCGCTGGCCGAGCTGCCTATCTCCGTTGACGCCCTTGAGATCAACGGCCCCGACGCCTATGGATACAAGCCTCTTCTCGAGCGGCTGGCACAGAAATGCGGCGTGACCCCGGATTGCGTGGTAACAGCGAACGGCACCACGATGGCCAACCATCTCGCCATGGCCGCCCTGCTCTCGCCAGGGGACGACGCTCTCATCGAGCGTCCATCCTACGGCCCGATTCTCGAAGTTGCTTCTTACCTCGGCGCCAACATCCTGCGCTTCGAGCGCCGCGCCGAAAACAATTTCCAAATCGACCCCGACGACCTGGCCCAGAAGATCACGCCGAAGACAAAGCTCATCGCGCTCACCAATCTCCACAACCCCTCCGGCGCCCTCACCAGCGAGCAAACCCTGCTCCAAATTGGCGAGATCGCCGCAACCGTTGGCGCGCACGTCCTGGTCGATGAAGTCTATCTCGACATGGTCTACGACCAACCCACGCGGTCCTGCTTCCATCTTGGAGATCAATTCGTAGTTACGAACAGCCTGACCAAGGCCTACGGCTTGAGCGGACTGCGCTGCGGTTGGATTCTCGCCGAACCCGCCCTCGCAACGCGCATCTGGAGATTGAACGATCTCTTCGGCGCGACCCCCGTCCATCCCGGCGAACTGCTCAGCGTGATTGCCCTCGACAACCTCGCCAAAATCGACGCGCGCGCCCGCGCAATCCTCGACACCAATCGCCGCGCCCTCGACGCCTTCTTCAAGGACCGCACCGATGTCGCCGGCTTCCGCAGCCCCTGGGGCACCGTGTCGTTCCCGCGATTGACGCATGGATCGGTGAAGGAATTTATCGAACTGTTGCGCATGCGCTTTGAAACCAGCGTCGTCCCCGGAGAATTCTTCGAGATGCCCGATCATTTCCGCATCGGCATTGGCGGCGATCCCGCAATGACCGCAGTTGCCCTGGAGCGGCTCGCGCAAGCCCTTGATGCATTTGAGTCGAAATAGGGGCGAAAGCTTTCATCCGCGAAGCAGGCGATCGTTGATTGTCGAGCTTCCCGGCTTCCGGCATGCGCATCTGGTTGAAGAGAAGTCACTAACTCAACATCAATAACTTGAGCGATAACTCCAGCGCCCCGATGCCCGCG
>PLPU01000010.1:0-9628 GCA_003159975.1 Acidobacteriaceae bacterium | reverse complement strand
GCGGGGTGGAGCAGCCCGGTAGCTCGTTGGGCTCATAACCCAAAGGTCGCTGGTTCAAATCCAGCCCCCGCAACCAAATAAAATCAACAACTTAGGTAGCTTTCCTGGCCCTCGCGACTACCCTCAGTTGCGTGGGCGTTGCGGATTGTTGCGCCGTCAGCAGCCTTTTCCCTGGCTTCTCATCGAGACGATCGACAAAAGAGACGTCTGCGCCGGGGACCAAGTGACCGTAGGTGTCCACCGTGACCTGAATCGAACTGTGGCCCATCTGCTCTTTTACGTAGACGATGGATGCCCCGCGTTGGATCAGTAGAGAGCCGAATGTATGCCTCAAATCATGCAGCCGGATCCTCCTGATCCCGGACTTCAATAGCACCGGGACAAAGTGCCGATGATAAAAGTTGTCTGGATCGAGAATCTTCCCGTCGTGCGATGAAAAGACCAGTTCCCTAGAAATGCCCGACTTCCCTTCTTTCAAGGCCGCTTCCAAGCGAACGTCACGCATCTTGATCAGCACGCCGCGCAGCTGACGCGACATATCCACGCGCCGACTCTTCTTGCTCTTGGTAGTTGTGTGCTCCCGGCGGACGTAGTTGTGCTGGACGAGAATGAACCGATTCCCATCCTCGTCGTCCTTGCCAAACTCAATGTCGCCCCACTGAAGCGCGACAAGTTCCCCTCGCCGCAGGCCGGCTCTCACTGCCAAGAGGAAAATCGGATAGTATTCCGGGCTGATACGCTTGGCGGTCTCCAGGAGTTTCTCTGCCTCATCTGTGGTCAATGCGATTCCCTTCACCTCCGAGGTCTTGGCGGTTCTGGTGAAGCGGCCGAGATTTGCCGCCGGATTGGATTCAAACAAACCGTCTTCAATCGCATAATTGAAAACGCCACGCAGAATGCTCAACGCATTTCGAACCGTGCTCCGCGTCAGTTCCTTGGCTATCAGGTCATTGATCAGGCCCTTTATATCGTTGCGCTTGATCTCATCCAGACGCATCGAAGCAAATCTGGGGCGGAGGTGCTGACGCAATACGCTCTCATAGCCGCTAATCGTGGAAGTCTTGCATACCAGTTTCGCGTGGTCCTTCAGCCAGAGATCAGCGAATTCACCGAAGAGCGGCTTCTTCGAATTAGGCCCGCCAAAGACTCCGATATCCCCGAGAGCGAGTTTGGCTTCCAGCACTCGCTTCACTTGTATTGCGGCGGCCCGGCTCTCGCCGATGCACTTGGCCTTCCGCCGGCCGTTGTGATTCACAAAAACAAACCACTTGCCCTGCTTCTTCCTGATGGTTACTCCCATTGCTAAGCTGCTTTCCTAAACTGGTTGATGATCTCGTCAGCGACGCGGCCAACGTCGATCGAGCTAATCGCGCGAAATGGGTGCGCTTCAAGCCAACGATCAAAGTGGGATCTCCGAACGAGGATCTTCCCCCGGTCTACCTGCACTGCCGGAAGAGGATTCAGCGGAAGATGTATCCACTCCCGCAAGGTCCTTTCGGACACATCTGCGTATTCCTGAAGAGCCTTCAGGTCCATCCATTCCGGGTTGCGTGCGACACTTGAAAGCTTCGAGATCATTCTGATTGCACTCGGTACGTGGTCGAGGGCCAATGCTGCTGCCGACTTATTTGCGCAGGTACTCTGCTGCGGCGAAGTACCCGCGTGCAAGGGTTGTGTCGTGCAACTTGAAGTACCGCTGAGTGGTCGTGAAGCTGTTGTGCCCCATAAGCTTCATCAGCACCATGCTGGCGATGTTCGCATTGGCCAACTGGCTGGCGAAGCTGTGTCGGAGCCTATGAATGTTCAGGTGAGGCAAGCCGAGCCGCCGGCACCAAGTTGCCAAAGTGTACTGGACTGCGCGAACTGAAATGCGCTGTTTTCTCTCAGACAGGAAGAGCGCGGGATCATCATCGGTGCGCGTGACCAGATACTCGGCAAAGAGCTGAAGCGTTGTCTCGTCTACAAAAAACGTCCTGCGCTTGTTGCCTTTCCCCACCACCTCTCCTTCGCCGCCAATTTGTTCCTGGCCGTTGCCGTCTTCCTCCGCCCCGATGTGAATGGTGTCGCGATTCAACGAGCACATCTCCGAGACTCTCAGTCCGGTGGCCAAGAACAGGCTGATCAAGACGCGATCGCGAAGATTGGATATGCCACCGAGCAGTTGATCGAGAACGACGCCCTCGACAGGCTTGGGTTCGTCGTTCTTCTTCCACTTCCGTGTAAGATCGCTCAGTGGGTTTCGCATCTTTGGGTTAGTTGTGGCGCGGACGTATTCAAAGAAGGATGAGAGCGTCGCCAACCGGCGAGCGATCGACGAGTCGGAAAGCCCCGTCCGGTTGAATCGAGGGTTGGCTTGCTGCTTCATGTGATCGATGTACTGATCGATGACGGCGTAATTGACCTGCGTCAGACGAGAGATGGATCTCTCGTGCAGAAACTCTTGAAACAGCTTCAAGTCATTCCGGTACGAGCGGATTGTCTGTTCACTGCAACCCTTCTTGACTCGCCAGTGGGTGAGAAATGGTTCGAAATTCATGCGTGCTCCTTTCGATGTTGAGCGGGTCGTTACTCTAATGGAATCAGATGGTTATGGACGTGCCGTATAACTCGCTTTATACGCCACGTTGACCAGTACCCCTTGCGGACGTGTCGTATAACTCGGATTCCACGACACGTCCGCCAGGTTGATGCAATCACAAGGGTTAAGCCGTCTTCCGCTTCCGATCGAGGAACTCGTTCACGCTGAGGCTCTTCTTGCGGGGGGCAGCTGCCTTCAGATCACGGGCACGCTTTGTGGCCTCGTCATAGCCTCGACGCGCCACGTCCTCGTCCACCTTCGCGTAGCCGCACATCGCTTCGTAGGTCCTCCAGCCGCCAGCGGCCATCACCGTGGCCGCATCTGCACCGGCTGAGACCAAATTCGAGGCCATCGTGTGCCTCAACCTGTGGGTGGACCAACTATCCCAGCCCGTCTTGTTGAGTACCCTGCCCTGGAATGTCTTGCAGAGCACTCGGCTGAACTCATGGCCGAGCGACTGAACTTGGGACTGGTCCCCACGAGTGTTGTGCAGCAGGTAATCATGGCCACAGTTGGGATCACGCTCCCGAAGCCACTCATCGTGGTATTTCACGGTCTGCTCGGAGAAAAACGCTGTCCTCTCCCGGTTGCCCTTGTTCGGCAAGCCCACAAAAAGGGCCCGCTTCTTCAGGTTCACGTCCTTGAGCCGAAGACGGCAGATCTCTCCAAGGCGAAGGCCAGCCTCCTCAGCGATAGCTGCGGCCAAGCGCAGGCGAGCGTTGCCGCGGTCTTGAAGCAGTTGCCACGTCAACTTCATCTCGTCCACATCCAGTGGACGGGGCATTCTCCAATGCTTGCGAGTGTTGTGGATCAAGGGGATGACCGGGCTCGCCGCCTTCATATACCCCATTCCCCTGGCCCACTTGAAAAAGGTGCCAAGGAATGAGATCGTAGTGGCCGCGCAACGCCGTCCTTCCTGCTCTGCCCAAGTAAGGTACTGAGTAATGGTCCGTGGCCCGATGTTATCCAGCGAGTTGATCCCAAGGTCGTTCAGGAAGAGGAAAAACGGCCCGAGCGAACGCCGCGTTGTCTGCTGCTCCTTGTAGTGCAGCTTGACAAAGCCCTCGAGATACTCAACGACCAGGGCGCGGAATGGCCCACAGTGTTCGGTCAGGTACTTGTTGTGCTGGTAGTCGCCGTAGTGCCTCGATGAAAGGAAGTAAAGCCCGTCTACTGGTTCCCGTTCGGCCCGGCCAAGGAACTCCTGGCCACACCCACACCCGCATGTCAGCACTCGGTTCCCCTTCGTGCGCCGTCGAATCCAGCACTCGCCACAACACGTCAGATAGTCGGCGCGGGCGTCGTATTTGCCAGCGGGAATAAAGTTCTGGCAGCCGGGTCCTTCGCACCTGTGCTCGTTAGGACCGACATAGCGGCCACGCCTTGCATGCTTGATTACTCCCCTGCACTCAAGGCTGTCGCAGATCCTGAACCTGGCACCGGGCCAGGTCTCATGTGCGGCGAGCGGTTCCTGGCAAACTTCACAGGTTCGCACTCCTGCAGCGTAATGTCTGATCATGTCTTCGTACTTCACTGAGCCCTCCTCTGGGCAGTGCTGCGATAGGCGTCAATCAACAGGTCGATGTCTCTCGAATCAAATCGCTGGTGGCCATGGATGAGAAGCTCAGTCAACTGGCGAGTGTCGACGAGCCACTGCACGTCTGCGTCCGGAATCTGGAGCAAAGACACGACCTGCTCCCGCTGCAAGAGATGGCGCTCGGTGGCGGCGTTCACAGCGCCTCCATGAAGACAGCGAGCGACGAGTGGCCGCCACCACGGGTTGATCGGATTGGGAAGAAGCCGGGAAACTCGTCCGCATCATCGAAATCAATCATTGAACGAATCTCGTGCCTCGGGATGCGGAGCAGTTCGTGAAGGTCCTCGGGGTCGAGGCACTGTCTAAAGGGCATATGGCTCAATGGGTTCTCCTGGCGCGCACATTCGAGATGTTTTTGCGCTTGATCCCACTTTGCGCGTGGACCAGGAGGGAGCCAAAAGCTTGCTCAAGGCACGTTTTACGAGATTGCTGGCGACATCGTCGCAGTCCCGCTTAGGTAAAGAACTGAAAACGCATCAGTTGACAGTTGTGGAAAACTGTTGCAAGATGCGAATGATGAAAAAGAGCAAAAAACCGCCGACGCAGGATGGAAGAACAGCACAGGAGGCTATCTTTCGGGAAGGGCTAGTGCACTTCCTCGAATTTGCGGGATGGGCCCAGGATTTCGCCGCCAGGGGTGAGGGGCTTCAGGCCGCGAGTGACCGGCTCCAACCGATCCACCTCGCCTTTCTTCGACGTGCCAAATTCCTGGACCGCGGGGTTAGCTTTCAACGAATCAGATGGGACACCGGATTGCCTCGGTACGCGATCTCCAGAGCCGCTGCCCAACTGGTGGAGCGAGGCTTGGGAACCATTCGAGGCACTCGGACTGACAAGCGGTGGCACGGCTTGGTCATCACCGACGCCGGCCGGGAGCGGATCGAGAGAATTGATCGCAGCATTGCCAAGAGGATGCGCGATGTGGTGGGCGTCTTGAGCGACGACTCCAAGCGTTATTTCCTGTTCACCGTTCATCTCTACAACCTGACGCGGCTCCTGCCAGATCCCCAGACCAGGTTCATCGTCGACCGATCAGATGTGGACCCACACGAGTCGGTAGACCCGGAAGAGATGGAAGTCCAGAAGCTCATGGAGAGTATTGCTGCCAAGGCCCGGATTTCGATGACGGACTCATTGCAATCAGCTATCGAATCCGTTCGATGGTGAAATGGGGAATCGGTACCAGGCAGGGGGTGGGACTCGGATCGTGGGGTCTTCAAGGATGACGTATTTCTCCCATAACAGTGCCGCAGTTGTTTTCGCGAAGTTCTCGAATGTGCCAGGGAGGCTCTCCTTACAGTTGCCGAGTTCGTACAAGAAGGATTCAATGTCATCCGGTATCAGTGCGCTCATTTGTTTTCCTTTCTGTTGCAGGTGCGCCGTCTTGACAGACGGGGTTCATGGGGCGGGCGGTGGGTCGAGCTAACCGCACTTCTTAAGTTCCGTTTCGTGGTTACAGAATGCGTGATGAGCCCAGGTGGTATCATTTGACTGCTCTGCCGGTTCGCAACTGGCAGAGCGGCAACGTCTCAACCGCAGATACGGGCCCGCCTGCCTGGATCGCAAACAAAGAAGGCCCCGANNTCGGGGCCTTCTTTGTTTGCGATTTGGAAGTGAAGCTGCGCAGGCCAGGTGCAACGTTGGTCGCACTAAGCCAGGGCACCTCGTGCACACAGGTCAGGCAGAAGGAATAAATTGGATTATCGTTATATGCGCCTGAAGAGGTCCGGCAGGGTGGTCTGCAGTCCTTTGGCAACTCTTTCTATATTCACGATTGAAACATTGCGAACTCCGCGCTCGATTCCGCTGTAATACGTCCGGTGAAGTCCGCAGCGGTACGCAGCTTCTTCCTGATTGATCCCTTGTTCCTCGCGAATCCGTCGGATTGCTCGGCCAAATCGGATGCGTATATCGAGCGCCATTAATCGTAATCATTTCTGCTCGCATTCAATGAGTACACAGCCGATGAGTCACATGATCATATGATTTGTGACCTTTATCACGGCGCATGGCAGATTCAATCACGTAGGGTTCGGAGAGAAGTAAACTCAGAGCGCTTCCAATCAATCGAATTGCGAATAAACACAAGGCAAATCATCTCCATTCAACTGAGGCCCCCTCCGGGGTGGTTCTCCGGGTTTATAGCGAAGACTCATTCAACTCTTCATCTTCTGAGGCACAGTGATGGTTTGCCCTTGGTGTGGCAGTGCTGTAGATCCCAATAGAAAGTTCTGCTGTGGTCGGCTCCTCGTTGGCGATTCGCAGCCAGTCTGCAATCTCCAGCTCACCGTTGCCGAAGCACCTTCCTTGCCGCCAGAAGAATATGCACTCGCCTCTGACCTCACTTTAGGGAAGATAGCGAGCAAAATCCCAGTCTTGCCATCCATCGCGGGGATGTTCATTTCGCGGTGGAGTAAACCAGTAGAGAGAGCCAAACTGCTGGGCGACGGGATTCGGATCACTCCAAGACAGTCTCCCTCTTTGCATTCCATTCTTGTAGAAGCGGCTGCGCGCGTCGGTGTGCCGTGCCCCGAACTGTTCATTAAGCAGGATCCAACATTCAGCGCGTACACAATGGGCACAAACGAAGACCATGTGATCGTCATGCACTCAGGACTGTTCGATGCTGGGGAACCGGATGAGCTTCAATTCATCCTGGGCCACGAACTTGGCCACATTCGCAATCACCACGTGACGAATATGACGATCGCGCGGTTTCTTGCTAACGGCGTGAGTGGAATCGTGGAGGTTCTCGCTTTACCACTGGAGGTTCTCGCCGCACCACTGGTCGTCGCACTTGACGCCTGGTCCAGAGAAGCTGAAAAGACAGCCGACCGGGCGGGGTATCTCGCCACGTTATCGCCAGACGCCAGTCTGAGGGCCCTCGTGCTTCTGGCCGCAGGTAGCAGGAAGTTGATGTCAGAGATGAACTTGTCGGAATACCTGAGCCAAAGAGAAGGATTAAACACGGCGCAGGCAAAACTCCATTTGTGGCTTGGGGGGTACGATCATCCACATTTGGTCGAACGGGCCCATTCCTTGGTCGAGTTTATTGGCAGCCCACTTGGAAAGTCTGCTACCCGAAAGATGAGCGCACAATATGGCGAAGCGCGGCGGCGCTTGGAGGAAGATCAAAGGACGTCCTCTGGCTCGGGACTCGACAGCATAAAATGTCTGGCGTCCGGGAGCGCCGCCCCGTCTTTCTGCAGATCCTGTGGATTCGAGTTGTCAGGCACTTCGGGTATTTGCAACGTATGTTCCACGCCAGAGTCATAGGAGGACTTGCATATCCATGGACAGCGACTTAGAACATCTTTTAGTAGGAATACTGTTTTTCTTAGCTATCGTTGTCGCGGTGATCGTTGCGGTGATCGTCGCCTTTTTCAAATGGCTAAATCGCAGATCAGGACAGGATAGGCAAGCCATGGTCCACGAGGAGGCAACCGCCGTCCAGGAAGATTATGAGAGGGCGGTGACAAGGGCAACCCTAGCATTCAGCGAACAGAAGCGAGATGCCAACTTTGTCGGCATCGTCATCTGTCAGAAGTGCGGCCACGCCATTCCTCGGTCGAGCGGGATATGCAGTTCCTGTGGTACGCAAATCAATCAAGAGTAGACCTGAAGGTGTATTCGAGGGTGACACAGTGGCTATCAATCCGAACGATTTCAAAATCTGCGGCTCCTGCAGGCATATCAATCTGATGAGCGATTCAATATGCCGTGGTTGTGACCGCAGTTTCTTCGACACCGGTAAATCAGCAAGCCAACAAGGCGCAGGTACCATATTCGGGTGGCTTTTGATTGGCTTGGGGGGCGTATTGCTCTTTGCCTTTCCGTTTGGAACCATCCTGGGCATTTTCCTGATCGTATTCGGATGGAAGAAGAAAGATGCTTCCAGTTTCCATACCATTGAATCTGCAAGCCGGCCAGGTGTGGGCACCTTTATCGGGTGGCTCATGATTGTCTGCGGGGTCGTATCTCTTTTTGCCTTCCCAATCGGAACCATTCTGGGTATTATGCCGATCATTATCGGATCGAAGGTGCTTAAGGCTTCCACCCTGAATGCCAGGGAGAAGCGCACCTCGTTTGAGGGAGAAGCCGTCGATTTATTGTCCGCGCTCGCATCGGAACAAAAGAAAGAGGCTGAGAGCGTATATCAAGCTGGCCTCCAGGCCTTCGGTTTTGAATCGTACGAAACGGCAATCACAAAGATGGAACAGGCGATCAGATTGGGTGCCAGTGACAGGCAGGGCAAGTATGTATTGGCAGCGAGCTATTACAACCGGGATCAATTCGATAAATGTATCCCCATTCTCAAGGCTCTCGTAGAAGACCATGCGGCACCTGTGGGGGCGGCAGAATTGCTTGCACGAGCGTATGTCCATAAGGGAGTTAGCGCTATTGACCAGTTGGACTTTATGGTCAAGCAGGGAACTGCCTTCTCCCAATCTCTCCAGGACGAAATTGCGCTTGCCTGCGCCAAATACTGCGAGGAACAAGCTGACACTTCTCCGAATGCCGTCGTTGCCATCGAGCGCGCCAGCCAACTCGAACCGAACGCTCTAACCCATGTCAAAGCCCTCATTGCAATTGCAGTAAAGCAAGAGAACTGGCCCCAAGGCCGTGGGTATGGTGCTCGTCTTCCGATTGGCCAACATGACGCCGGTAGCATTGCTCTCTATGCGCTTTGCCTCAAGAAGGCGATGGATAATTCCAATGAAGCTGTTCAGGTGTTCCGCGCTCAGCTTGGTAACCACCCTGAGGATAGCGAAATCAGACTGCGTTGCGTTGAGGTGTTTATGGCCCAGAAGGAGTTTGATCAAGCTGAGAACCTGTTGCGAGATGGAGTTACGGAAGATCCAACCGACTTGCGAGTTCGTTATCATCTTGCATTGGTCTATATGATGTCCGGGCAGATACAGGATTGTATTGGAGAACTCCAGCAAGTGCTCAGAACGGAAGGCTTTGAGTCCTATCGGTCAAAAGAGGAAATTTACGTGCTTCTGGCTCGTTGTTTTGTCCGATTAGGGATGCTGGAAGCGGCGATGAAGCAGTTCCTTCTGGCCGGCAGGAGCGAAAAGCACCTCGACGATCTTTACGAGTTGGGTTTGAGATTCGAAGAGGCCAGAGATGGACGCAATGCGCGCGCGTGCTGGGAAGAGGTCTATGCGACCGACATCCGCTTCAAGGATGTCGCAACTAGAATAGGTAGCGCCCAAGAAAATGACTGGGCACCACACCCTTGAACTTGTTGCGCGGGGGTTGCAGGCTCTGCCGTGTTTTGCCGGAGTCTGCCGAGCTAAGTTGCTTATCTTGCTTAGAATCAGTGGCTTTTGACCGACTCATAACCCAAGGCTCGAGCCGGCAGACTGTGGGTTCTATCAATTGTGCGAAACTCTTGCTTGAGAAACCGCACCATTAGGATGACACACTTCACCACGAGGCCGCCGCTT
>PLPU01000413.1:8356-10442 GCA_003159975.1 Acidobacteriaceae bacterium | reverse complement strand
TGCTACATTCCAGCGGCGGGCGGGACTTCGAGCGAGATACGGCAGCCATCATAGCGGGCTGCATATACTCCCACCCATCGAGCAAAAGGACAAAAGGACGCTCGATGGATGGGGCACACAGACCTTAGCTTGGATTCAGGAAACTGACAACTTACAACTGAAAACTGCTTTTTCAGTTTGCGAAGACTTCTTCCTGCACATTGGCGTGCTCGATCAGCTTCACCGGGTAGTAGGCGTTGCGGGTGTACTGCTTCACCATGCGGTTGGTGTTGAAGTAGGAGCCGTTAAAGGCCAGCGTGTTGCGCATGAGGCGCGCCCACCTCTCCGGCGCATCGCGGTAGAGCGGCGCCACAACGTTTTCCAGCTTGTCATAAAGAGAGCCGGCTTCCTCTTGATCGTTGGCGCCGTCTTCAATGGCCCAGCCNNGCTTCATAGGGGCGGCGGGGCGTGTTCACCCAGACATCGACGCCGGCGGTAAGCAGCGCGCCCAGGTCCCAGCCGTAGTTTTCAAGGTAGATAATGCGCAGCATGTCATTCGACAGCCTGACGGCATCCGCGAAGACCTGTTGGATGAGCGCCTTGCCGGGATCGTCCTGGGGATGGGCCTTGCCCGCATAGATGATTTGCAGGCCGCCGGCCGCGGTGGCGATTTTCGCCAGCCGTTCTGGATCGGTGAAGAGCAGCGTGGCGCGCTTGTAGGTGGCCACGCGGCGCGCGAATCCCAGGGTGAGCACATTGGGGTTGAGCACCAGGCCGGTGCGAGCGGCCACCTCGCCGAGCAGATCGCCCTTGGCGCGGGCGTGGGCGGCGAGAATGTCCTTCTCCGGCAGGTTGATGGCATTGCGCAGGTAGAGGTTGTCGCGGCGCCAGGGGGAGAAGCTCGCGTCAAGCAACCGCTGAATCGGCTCTGAGACCCAGGTGGGCGCGTGGACGCCGTTGGTGATGGAGTCGATGGCGAACTCAGGAAACATGTCGCGGGAGACTTTTGCGTGCTGCATGGCCACACCGTTGGCGTAGCGCGAGAAGCGCAGCGCCAGCAGCGTCATGTTCAACATGCCGTCGCGAAAACAGCCTTGTTTTTCAAGCCGCGCCGTGCGGTCGCCGCCGAGGATGCGAATGGTCTGCTCGGTGGAGAAGCGATCGTGGCCGGCGGGAACCGGGGTATGAGTGGTAAAGACGCATTTTCTGCGCACCATTTCGATGTCCGATTCGGTGGCCGCACCCAGCGGGCCGCCGCCCAATTGACGTTCCAGCAGCGCGAGAACCAGCAGCGCGGCATGGCCTTCGTTCATGTGGTAGACATTGAGCCTGTAGCCCAGTGCATGCGCCATGCGCACGCCGCCCATGCCCAGCACAATCTCCTGCTGAAGCCGGTAGTTGCTGTCACCGCCGTAGAGGTGATCGGTAAGCCCGCGATCCCATCCCGAATTCCCGTCGAGATCCGTATCGAGGAGGTAGATCGGCACCACGTGGCCGTAACGGCCGGTCAGGTCGTA
This sequence comes from Acidobacteriaceae bacterium, assembly GCA_003159975.1. Taxonomy (GTDB): domain Bacteria; phylum Acidobacteriota; class Terriglobia; order Terriglobales; family Acidobacteriaceae; genus Telmatobacter. Next base: position 8,946 of record PLPU01000413.1, on the reverse strand, counting down.
TCGCCAGGCGCGCAGGGTTACGACGCGGTCCTCGACGGAGACCGTAACCCGCGCCGGTTCCTCGGTGCAGAAGTCCGCAGGGTTCCACGGCTGAACGTCTTCCGTCTGTATGCCGTTGCCGTCGAGGTGCTGCTGAAAATACCCCTTGCGGTGAAGCAACGTGAAGGCCACCAGTGGAACGCCGAGGTCGGCGGCGGAACGCAGCGTGTCTCCCGCCAGCACGCCGAGGCCGCCGGAATAAGTGGGCATTCCTGGATTGATGGCTATTTCCATCGAGAAGTAAGCGACGTGGCCCGCGGTGGGAAAGGTTTCGTATGAGAACGGATGAGGAGTTGTCGACGGCATGACTTCATTGTCTCCACGCCGCTCAACAAAACCTGCACGGCGTTCGGTGGATCACGGTTCCGGAGGAGACCTCTGCACTCAAAGCTCCACTCGGTTGTTCCTGGGTTAGACTCCGTTCATTTTAGCAAGCGGACCGAAGGTGCTATAGCAAGTTTATCGGGCCAATGCGCGCGCGGCGATCACCGATTTGCGAACTTCGGTAACACAATTGCGCCATCCCGCGCCGGTATTGGGAATACGCTCTC
>PLPU01000413.1:0-8279 GCA_003159975.1 Acidobacteriaceae bacterium | reverse complement strand
TCGGCGCAACTGGCTTCAAAATCATGACTGTAGCTCCAGTGCGCGCCGGCCATCAGCGCTCCTAGTGTCTTGAAGTCTCCGTTTAAGAGTGCTTTAGCAGCCTGCACGGTGCGAGTGTTCTCGCTGACGACATGTCTGGCGCGCTTAAGCGCGTTGGGACTCATCTCCTGGCCCCATTTGCCTAAATCGTTCAGCGTTGCATCGCGGAGGAACTTCACTCCAGGGCGATGTTTGCCGATGACCGTAGCGGCCTCTTCCACTTCCGCGCGGCGCGAGGTGTATTCGCCGCCGGCGATGGCGTGCTTGACCATGGTGTTGGCAATCACCAGCGCCACATTGGCCGGAATGGGCACGAGCTTGAAGCTGAGGTCGCGGCAATCGAGCAGCAGGGCGTGGTTTTCCGCGCCGTTGGCGGAGATGAATTGGTCCATGATGCCGCAATTGGCGCCCACGAACTCGTTTTCAGCACGCTGGCAAAGACGCGCCAGCACGGGCCCAGGGTAGGTGACTCCAATGAGCGACATGACGGCCAGCGCCGTAGCCACTTCAACGGAAGCGGAACTGGAGAGGCCGGAGCCGAGCGGAACATCGCCCCAGAGCGACAGGCTGAAGCCGGGAATGGTGTTGCCCATCTCCGCCAGAATTGACACGACGCCGAGCGGATAGTCGCTCCAATGGTTGCTCGCGGCGGTAGGCAACTCCGCGACGTCAAAGGTTCTCTGCTTGGCGTAGTTTTCAGAATAAATGGCGATTTTGCCGTCTGTGCGGGTCGAGATGCCCGCCAGGGTGGCNNTCCGCCTGGAAGCGGGCCTGGTGCATGGAGCGGAAAAGGGCAGGATCATGCATGTAAAGTCACACGTTACATCGGTTGAAGGTCAACGAACATCCGCCAATGGTCGGATTCACCCGGAGCGAGGCGGCGCGACCACGGCCCGGTTTGGGCAAGGCTGTCGACGGGCGCGGTCGACGGCTCAAGGGCGACGCAGGTCTGTTTCGGGCCGGGACGGTCGGGCCAGCCGCCGTAGCAGATCCACAGACCAAGATAGGGAGTGGCTCTTGGATCATGGGTCACTTTGATGCGAATGCCTGCCCGCGAACGCTCCAGCACGGCCCAGTTTTCAAACGCGGAAAGCGGGCCGGCAAAGAGCTTGTCGCCGACGGCGGAGTCGGGGGTCAGCGCCAGGCTCAGGTCTGTCCGGCTGCCGTCGGCCAGCCGGGCAATGGGCCATGGAACCGTATCGCCGGGCTTTCCGAGGCGGCCGCCGCCGGAACCCTCGAGGCGCAGTGTTTTGATGGAGGGAGGCAGAACGATGCGATCTCCGGCCTCCGCGGCGAGGAGCGGATGCGCCGCCCAGGACCATGGCGCCGGATAGCTGCCGGTATTGGTCACCCTGTACTCGAGGCGCAGTTGCCAGCTCATTCCGGCTCCATCGCTTTTTTCGCTCAGGGTGATGGCCCGTTCCAGCGCCAGCGGCAGCGAGAAGCATTTTCCGCGGAAAACGGCAGCGTTTTCAGTCGAAGCGACTGGCTGCCACTCAATTCGCCACAAATCGCCGTGATCGGGAATGGAGGCCGGGCCGGCAGGGGTTTCGATTGTGCACGCGGCCACAGAGGGCAAGCACTCGTCCCAGCCGCTGGCGTCGCCCGCATCGAAAGACATGGTCCGGGTGCGGGGAGCGTAAGGCGCGAGCGGGGCCTGAAGAAGTTCGCGATCTTTGAAACGCAAGGACGCGATTTTGCCGCCCAGGTGGGGAAGGACGACCAGGGAACAATCTCCAGCTTGGATGAGAACGTTTTCTTTTTCGGCCCCTCTTTCGATACCGAGCACACTTGCCTCTGCCATCGTTCCTACTCTCTCATGACATCCACGCAGGCCGCTCTAAGCCGTTCCCAAATCCTGTCGAGCCATGCCTCGTGTTCGGGCTTCATCAGCACCGAACGAAGGCATGTGACCATGCCGCTTTCGTTTGTTTCAGCGGACTGCGGCTGAAACCACGATAGCGGCAATTGTACTAGGGCCAGATGCAAATCCCGTGTGGCGCAGGCTACAAAAATGTCTTGCGCGAGTTGCGAGGCTCGCTCCGGAGTCTCCGCGTTCAGTTTCCACACCACGATATCGAGCTCCGGCGCACCGGCGGCGAGAGGCTGGAAGCGGTCTTCCTGGCGCAGCCGGCGGTAGAGTTCCATGGCCGCGGCCCGGCCGCGAGCCAACCCGCGCGCAAATTCACCACCCTGGGTGAGCGGCAAAAGCTGCTGCGTGGCCCACAAGGCCACTGCCGCTGCTCCGGCACGGGAGCACTCAAGGCTGATCTCCCCCAGGTGCAACTGCTTTGAAGTGAAATAGGTATAAGGAGAATCGTGCTTATAAAACCGCCCCACGGAGGGGTCGCGGAAGAGAACGCAGCCGCAACCGTAGGGCTGCAGACCGTGCTTGTGCGGATCGACCACGATGGAATCGGCCTGGGCGATGGCAGCGTAGGCGCGTCGGGCTGGCTCGTCCAGAGTCTCGGGGATAAGGCGGAAATAGCCTCCGTAGGCCGCGTCCACATGGACCCGGAAGCCGTATTTCTGCTTGAGCGCCAGGATTTCAGGCAACGGATCCACCGCGCCGATGGCCGTAGTGCCGAGCGTGGCGACAACCGTGCCCACATCGCCTTTGCGCAGCTCGGTTTCCAGCGCCTCGAGACTCATGCGGCCGCGGCTGTCGGCGGGAATGCACGCGTAGTCCAGCTTGAGAACGGCTGAGATGCGCTGATGGGTGTAATGCGCCTGCCCCGAGCCCACGATGCGGCGTCCGGGCGCCAACTGGCCGGCCACCCACAGGGCTTCAAGATTGGCCATGGTTCCGCTGGACGTGAGATGGCCAAGGTAGGAGGATGCTTCCCAGCCGAACATGCGGGCAATCCCGGCGACGGCTTCGATCTCCATCTCCGAACTGGCCCGCCCGCCGTCGCGAGCATGGTTGTTGGGATTGATGGTCATTGCCAGGGCGTAGGCGGCCCGCGCCACCGGGTGGGGCGGCTTGAGCATCTGTCCGGCATAGAGAGGGTGGAAATAGGGGTAGTTGTCTCTGAGCCGGTGCGCTGTTGCCGCGAGGACTTCGGCCATTGTCTCTGGGGCGATTGCCTCTGGATTGGCGAGGGGGTCGAGGGGCGGCAGGGAGCTGAACTCCGCCTCGAGAAGCTCGGTGGCGCGGGCAAGCAGGCCGGGAACCTGATCGTGGAGCATATCGACCTCTCACCGTATCACATGCTGGGGTTGGTCTGTAAGTCTATTCCCGTCAACACATTTCGGAAACGAGATTGGCAGAACGAGAGAGAGGGCGACAATTTCCGCACCAAATTTCCAGCGGGATGATATACTTTGGATAGCGTTAGAGTCGAACCGGGCGTGAGCAGCAAACTCGCCCAACCAAGCAAGATTCTGCCAGTGGTCGCTCCGATTCATCCAGCGCAATTCAATCCAGGAAATACGATCAAAATGGAACAAGGTACTGTGAAGTGGTTCAATGACGCGAAGGGCTTCGGCTTTATCTCGCGCCAGAACGGCGAAGACGTGTTCGTGCATTACTCTGCGATCAACTCAAGCGGATTCAAGAGTCTGCAAGAGGGTCAAGCCGTGCAGTTCAACGTGGTGAAGGGGCCCAAGGGATGGCAGGCTGCCGACGTGCAGCCGCTCTAACCTGTTGGCCGGATTCCGGCAGAATCTAGCAAACACGCGCGAAGGCTGGGAGCGATCCCAGCCTTCGTGTGCGTTTGAGCGGTAGCCGTTATGAGTGCAGGATGAGGTTTAGGGCTTACTAAGCGAATACCTCGGACCGGCTTGGAGACGCGGCCGCGGCGGGCAAGAACGGCCCGAAGTGGTCCGGAGCAAGAAATTCGGTCTTCGGATGAACCTTGTCAACAGTTTGATTGCGATGATGGCTGCACAGCGTCTTCTGGATTTCAAAGAGAATCTCTTTGCGTTCTGCGTGCGCTTCCCACTCCCAGGACATTTGAAAACCCTGGCCACAAACACAGCAACGTGTGTCAGCATGATGATTTGTAGGTCTGCAAAGGACTTGCATTGTCTCTACCCCCTCGGAGCGGAAACTGAACTACAGTGCCTTTTCTAACCTGCTGTTGAATCGCCGCTTCCATTGGTCGCGTCGACCTGAACTTTGGGCTTTCGGGATACCGCAACTCTGTTTCCGCAATAGTTTCAGAAGTTTCTTTCAGTGAAGGTGACATTATTCCCTTCTCGAAAGGAATGAAATACCCCTTTGGACACGGAGTCAGTCTTTTGAGGGGGGTCTATCCCCTATAGGTGGTATTCCTATGGGGAACCGGGTCTAATTGAGCTGCCAGAAGGCGCCGTTCAAAATACTCGCAAACGTGACCCAGGCCAAGTACGGCGCCATGAGCCACGCGGCCTCCGGCACAAACCGGCTGAAGACCAGCGTGGTGGCGCAGATTGCCGCCCACAGAACCATTACTTCAACCAGCGCCAATCCAATCGCATGCTCGCGGAAGAAGATGAAGGACCAGGCGAAGTTCAGAGCCAATTGGACCACAAACAGAATGAGGCCGGCGGTTCTGAGGCTCGATGCAGGCGCAATCCATGCCCGCCAGGCGGCGACAGCCATCATGGCATAAAGCGCGGTCCACATCGGGCCAAAGACCCAGTTCGGCGGCGCAATCGACGGGCGAACCAGGGTGCGGTACCAGCCGGGAATTTCGGCAGCGGTAAACGTCCCACCGACGCCCGCAACGGCAAAGCAAAGGACAAACCAGAACAGCAAAGAAATCCAGCGCATGTGTAGCCTCAACCCTCTCTCATCTTAGGAGAGTTGAGGCCGCGCACGGCCGGATGGCTTCAGCCTGGTTTCGGCCTCATCAAAACGGAACGCCGTGCTATTGAGCCCGTCAATGCGCTACGGGAGGAACTGACGCGACGGCTGGTGCCGGGCAATCCTGCTTTTCAAAGAGTTGAAGATCCTCGCTCTTCCATTGCATTGCGGAGTGAATGCGATTGTAGCCGCTTGGATGGTCGAAGAAGAGCCATTCTTCCAGCGGGCCGGGGCGCATTTTGCGGTATTCGCCCAGGTGAATCGCGGCCTGGGCGAAGCCGTCGGGCTGGCGCGCGGCGTTGAGGCCGAACATATCGGCTTCCTTCTCCTGGGCGCGGATTTGGGTGTTCGAGATAGGCGTGAGAACGAAGAAGAAGAGCCCGCCCAGCAGGAACACGAGGGGCAGAACGGCGGGATCGGCGATCTCATGAATTCCCCAGCAATCTCCCCAGCGGGCCAGGGTCCAGCGCAGTGCCCAGCGCAGATAGGCGAAGAAGAGCACAAAGACAACCGAAAGGAAGAGAACGGTCATGGGGATGTGGTTGAGAATGTAATGGCCCATCTCGTGCCCCATTACCGCCTGAATCTCCTCGGGCGAACCGCGCTTGAGCAGGTTGTCGTTGAGCGTGATGCGCATGGTGTTGCCGATGCCGCTGACATTGGCGCTCATGCGGGTGGTCTGGCGGCTGGCGTCGATCTCGTAGACGTCGTTTGTCGAGATGCCGTTGGCATGGGCCATGCGCAAAATCGGCCCGGTAATCTTCGGATCGTCGAGGCGATGAACCGTGTTGAACATGGGTTGAATGAAGACCGGGCCGATGGCGATGGATATCACGATAAAGACAATCGAGACAACCGTGCCCCAGATCCACCATGTTTCTCTGCTCTTGCGCACGATGGCAAACAGGACGATGAAGGCGATGGCGCCCATGATCGCGCTGAGGGCCAGGCCCTTCAATTCATCGCCCATCCACGGCAAGAATGTCTGGGTGGCCATGCCGTATTTGTGCTCGCGCACAAAGCTTTCGTAGTACTCGAGGGGAAAACCGAGCAGTGAAGTAAGCAGGACATATTGGATCCAGTAAAGCGCGTTCTGAAGCCAGCGAAAGCGCGTGATGCGCTGGGCGCGATCGCGCATGGCCGCGGACCAGCCCGTGTTCAGGACGATCAGGCAAACTGCCGAGGCATAGAGAAAATCCCAGAGAATGAGCCAGTAGCCGCCCTCGAAGTAGGCATTGGAGCGGGCGATAGCGTCCGGCGGCATCATGGCCATATAGGCTTCCGTGGCCTCGTCCACGTTGAAATGGGGCGATGGCTGGGCAGCGGCGGGGACCTTGGTGATGTCCACCGTGGGCTGAATGGCGGGTTGCGCCGAAGCTGCGACTGTGCCGAAAAGAATGACTGCAACCAGGAGCGCAGGGCCCCGCAAACGCCAGCTCATTGTCTTGACCTCTCCCTCAAAACGGGATTCAAATGGGCGCGGAACAGGAGATTCTCCGCCTGAAAGCTCATACGCGCCATGGTACATCACAGTTCCGGACAATACTCGGTATATCCTGAAGGGTTGCCACGGAGAGAAAAATACCGCGGCCGGAAAACACAGGATCCGATCAATCATGAGCACGCAGACAATTGCCGTACACCTGCCCGATGGGGCCATTCGCGAAGTGCCTGTTGGGACAACGCCTTTTGACATTGCCAACGAAATCTCGCCGCGGTTGGCCGCGGCCTCGGTCGTAGCGCGGCTGACTCCGCTCGCCGGGGCAACCAAGAAAGCCGGGACCGAAGCAGAGCCCTCGGAAGCGGCGATGTATGCGGCCGAGGACGGCAGCGCCGCGCGCCTTGTGGACCTGGCGACTCCGCTCACCGCGGATACGAAACTCGAACTGGTGAAGGAAACCGATCCCGAAGCGTTGAAGGTGGTGCGGCACTCGGCCGCGCATGTGCTGGCCACCGCTGTGCTCGAATTGTTTCCTGAGACCAAGCTGGGCCACGGCCCGGCCACCGACGCGGGATTCTTTTACGACTTCTATCGCGAGAAGCGGTTCACGCCGGACGACCTGGCGGCCATCGAGAAAAAGATGGCGGAAGTGGTGGCGCGCGACGAGAAGTTTGTGCACGAATACGAGCCGCGCGAGCAGGCTCTGGCGGAGTTTGAGCGCGACGGCGACTTCATGAAGACACACTTCGTGACAAAATTCACGGAGCCTGGTTCCGAAGTGAGCTTTTACCGGAACGGGAATTTTGTGGACTTCTGCCGCGGGCCGCATGTGCCCTCGACGGGGCGCGTGAAGGCGTTCAAGGTACTATCGTTGGCCGGCGCGTACTGGCTGGGCGACGAGAAGAATCCGCAGTTGCAGCGCGTGTACGGTACGGCGTTCTTCTCGCAGAAGGCGCTGGACGAGCACTTTGCGCGGCTTGAAGAAGCGGAGAAGCGCGATCATCGCGTGCTGGGCAAGCAACTCGACCTGTTCAGCATCCAGGAACTGGCCGGACCGGGTCTCGTCTTCTGGCATCCCAAGGGCGGCATCGTGCGCAAAGTCATGGAAGACTGGATGCGCGAAGAATGTCTCCGCCGGGGCTATTCCATGGTCTTCACGCCGCATGTGATGCGGCGCGAACTGTGGAAGGTCAGCGGTCACGAGGGGCACTACGCAGGGAACATGTACACTCCCATGGAGCTGGATGACGCCGAGTACCGGCTGAAGCCGATGAACTGCCCCGGCCACATTCTGATCTACAAGAGCTCGCCGCGCAGTTATCGCGACCTGCCTCAGCGCTACGCCGAGTTAGGCAATGTCTACCGTTACGAGCGGTCGGGAACGATGCATGGCCTGCTGCGGGTGCGCGGCTTTACGCAGGACGATGCACACATCTTCTGCACACCCGGCCAAATTGAAGATGAAGTTGTCGCCTGCATCGACTTTGCCGAGGCCGTGCTGAAGACCTTCGGCTTCCACGAGTTCAAGGTAGAGCTATCGACCTGGGATCCCAACGACCGCGCCAAGTACGCCGGTTCCGACGAGAACTGGAACCTTGCAGAGGGGTCTTTGCGGAAGGCACTCGAACGGAAGGGAATCGCCTACAAGACCATCCCCGGCGAAGCGGCTTTCTATGGCCCTAAGATCGACGTGAAACTCGTCGACGTACTGGGACGCTTGTGGCAGCTCTCCACGGTGCAATTCGATTTCACTCTGCCGGCGCGCTTTGAGCTTGAGTACGTGGGCGAGGATGGCGAGCGGCATCAGCCGGTGATGGTGCACCGCGCGCTGTTCGGCTCGGTGGAGCGATTCTTCGGCGTGCTCATTGAGCACTACGCGGGCGCGTTTCCGTTGTGGCTGGCGCCGGTGCAGGTGGGCCTGGTGCCCATCAGCGAGCGGCATCATGAATACGCGAAAAAGATTGAAGCGGAGTTGAAGGCCGCGGGCCTGCGCGTGGAAGTGGACGATCG
>PLPU01000015.1:0-13474 GCA_003159975.1 Acidobacteriaceae bacterium | reverse complement strand
GTCAGTGCGAGCCTCCCGCGAGCTGTGGCTGCCAGAATTCCATGGGAGTAATACCGGAACTCTATGAGAGTAAAAATGGCCGGATTCGCCACACACACAAATGCGGCCGCCCAGAGCCGTCTCTGGACCGCCGTATTCAGTTAAAGCCGGAGCGTCGCTGGTGACTACCTTGGCCACCGCTTTTCGATCCGAATATTACTACTTAAGCAACAGCAAAAAAATCATGACAATCAGCAGCGAAAACCAACCGTCTACGTGGACAGTTGTTCTACTTGCTATGCAACCAGGTCAGCTCAGGTTGCTCCTCGGCGATCTGCTCAAGAGCCTCCCCAAAGCTGAGATTCTTTTCCTTCTGGCGCGCCCTGGCTGCATCGGTCAACGGATCGCCGGACGGATTCCACGCTGTCTGCGAGACGTGATCGAGAGCCTCACAAAAGCTCACACCGCGCGTCCGCGCCCAGTATCGTGCGCATTCCGAGAGAACCGCACGCCCTGGATCGCAATTGTTGACATTGTCCCTCAGACCTATTAAGAGCGTGGCCATCGATCCAACCGCAGGTGTGTGGTCCACTGCGCCAAAAATCCGTTGAATGCCGGCGCGATCATAGCGATTCGACCAATATCCGCGGGCCTTGAGGCTATCGACAACGGCAGAAGCGCTGGGCTTCAAGCCCAGCTCAGACTCGAAACCAATCCAGCCACCCCTGCGGCCGCCATCGCCGAAACTGTGTTCTTTGTTGCCTGTATTCCGCTTCATCAGTTCCTCCAGCGAAGGCGTCATATTGTCATGCGACGCGCCGGCACTGTACACAGGATGAATCAGACCAATGCGTCGCAGGGAGTCACCATCAGGTTTGCGCACCACTTGAACAAATTTCTTTGAGAAAACTCCGCGCCCATACAGGTGCTCAACGCGAGGATCTATGCCGGTAAATTTTGCCTGAAGAGAATCGCCTACACGCCGCAGCGCTTCGATCTTGCCAATGGGCGCAGAATCCCCCTGAGAGGGAAGGCCCAAACTGACAGGCGCCTCCGATCCATCGGCGCGACTCTTGTACTCGCGAACCATTTCATCTAAATCGGCCGGAGTATAGGTCTCACCGTCGTCCGTCCCAACATGGAGGATCTCCATCCATTGCCCATTAAGGCTATCCGCCTCTGCGAATTTGGCCACGCTCACAGCGAGTCTATTCATTTACATCCTTCCCTTCATTTGGGGCGCTTGCAATGGCGGGTACGCCATGCGCTCCTTCAGCGTTCGCGTTCACACCGCTCTGTTTGCGCAAGCTATCAACAAAACTCCGCATCGATCGCAAAGTGACCCATCTGGTGCGTGAGTCAAAATGACCGATTGTGCACTCCTCAAGCATGCCATCTCTAATCAAAGATTGGATGGTGGGAACAGAGAGGTCGAGGCACGCTGCGGAACAATGGAGCGACATCGCCTGTTTTTCTTTTCGTAGTGGTTGGCCTGGATCGTTACGTCCGCGAGTCGTCACAGGCCGCCTCCGGAGTTTTCTGCATAGCTTTGGTTAAGGGAACCGCGCATCAAATGTTTGTGCTGGTCGAAAAATTGAGCTACGCCTGCGGCGTCGATTGCGTGGACATGCAAATCACCAGACCAGCCTGAATTGCTCGGCTGCGCCTGCGCCGTTCCGCCGCCGCTGCCGTTCACGGCCTTGATGATGTCGCTGTTCTCAACGGGCGAGAAGATGCGCTCGTTGGCGTGGTTGAGGTTCATACCGGTCGCTTCCACATTGTCGGTTCCGCTGCCGAAACTCTGGCTCTGTGCGCTGTACATGCTGCGGCCGGCCTTTTCTTCGGCGGTGAACTTGCCCATCGCATCGAGCAGTTCCGGTTTGATGGTGTCGCCCCAGTAGCTCTCCGCGGCCGGCCCCATCGCCTTGGTTGTCTTCCAGCTTGTGCCGATCATCTGCTGCGCGTCGCTGTAGGCGTCGGTGTAGCTCATGCCGCCCTGGGCGTACGCGTCCTGGTCGGAGAGCAGCTTGGGCCGCACCGTCTTCAAGTCGTAGACGCGCGCCTGTTCGCGACCGCCAAAGCCGATGGCTCCAATCACCGCGCCGGCCGCCACGCCGATGGCCGCGCCCACCGGGCCGCCCAGCGCCATGCCCAGCTCCATGCCGCTCATTGCGCCCTTCATCGCTCCGCCAACGCCGCCCGTGCCTTCAACGGCCGAGTACATGCCCAGCGCGCCGCCGATCGCGCCGCCGGCGTTCGCGCCGATGCCGCCGCCGCCCAGCATGCCGCCGTTCGCGCTGGAGCCGCCGCTGGCCGAGGTCTGCGATCCGACGCCGCCAAGCGTCAGTTTGCCGTTCGAACCGTAGCCCTCGTTGACAATGCCGCCTTCGCCGACCCCGTCGCCGTTTGAGTATCCTCCGCCGTCTCCCGAAGAGCCGCCAGTGTCACCGCCTGCACCGAATATTTGCGCGCCCTGTTTGACAAGCGCCGTGCCCTGCGAAACATCGTTCAGCGCAGTGCCCACAACGTTCTGGCGCTCCGGCACCGGGCCACCGCTGCCCGCGGCGAAATTCCCTGTAGACCCGCTGCCGCCGCTATCGCCCGCGCCGCCTGGTGCGATCCGAGTCCCGGCCGAACCTGAAATATCAAAGCCGGCGCCGTTCCCAACCGTGGCCGAGCCGCCGCCACTGGGCGCGCCCACGCTCCTGGTGAACGAAGGTGCAACGCTGCCAGTGCCGTCAAAGAACGAATGCGCAGCTCCCGCGAACGAAGGCGAACCATGGAATCCGCCTGTCGCACCGGAAGTGCCGGGAGTGAACAGGCCTGTGCTCGCGCCGGGCGCGCTCCACGAACTCCCAGCCGCCGTGCCGCCGCCAGAGTATCCTCCGCCACCAGGTGCGAAACTACCGCCGCCGCCGAACGAACCGCCGTCAATGTTGATCGTGGCATGTGATACGGAGAATGTCGCCTCTGCCACCGCGTGGCCGGCATGAGCGTCGCCGGCCGCGCCTGGCTGCGCCGATCCCGGCGCGCCGGCGTTCTTCCTGTGAATGCCGAAGCCGCCCAGCACATCGTCGAGCACGCCCACGCCGGTGCTTTGCTGAGCGCCGGCCGCGCCCTGGCCGCGCTGCTGAAAATGCTGCACAAGCGATGCCGCCGCTTCGCCCGCGACCTTGTCGCCCAACTTTTCAAGCATCTTCATCGGGTGATTGAGGCCCTCGAACAGCTCGTCGAACTGGTGCGCCATCTTCTCGCGCGCGGCCGTCGACGCTTCCACCATCTCCGCGTTGGCCTGCTGCCCCGCGGCCACCACGCGGCGGTTGTAGTTTTCCTCGATCGATGCGCGTTCGTCCGCCGTGAGCTTATTGCTGGCGAGTTCCTGCTCTTCCCATTCGTGCAGCTTCAGCAGGCGTTCGCGATACTCATCCTGAATGGCGAGCGTCTTTTGTTTCTCCGCGTCATAAAACTTCGCCCGCGCCTGGGATTCAAGCTCCTCGGTCTCTTCGTACATATGGCGCCGCGCCTGCCCAAGTTGATCCTGGGTATCGGCGCCGATCTGCGAGGAACCTTGTCGGAAGATATGCGCGCCTGCCTGCTGGTCAACGGATGCAGGCCCGATCTTCGGCGCTTCACCGTACGTTTCCCTGACTTTCTTTTTCAGTTCGTCGAGTCGCCTGGACCCTTCGGCGCGAATCCGTTCAAACTCCGATATCTGGTGAGCCGCGGAAGCATCGACGATTCCTTTGACTTCGTCGGCAAGCGATCGCTGGTCAGCCGCGATCTGCGCGTTGGTTTGCTGATTGATGAAATGGATGCGCTTGTCGCGCTCGGTCGGGTCAAGGTTCGGATCGAGGCTGGCGATGCGGTCCTCGCCCTCGGCGCGCGTCTTCGCGATGCCGGTCATCCCAGCCATCCCAGCTTCGCGGCCGAGTTTTTCAGTCTCGCGCTGTTCGTCTTCCAGCCGCTTCATCTGCTCGCCGTGGAACTTCGCGCGCACGTCGTCTATTGCTTGCGGCGTGGCCAGCCCTCGGCGCTTCAAGTCCTCTTCGGCGGCCGCCTCCTGCCGGTGATAGAGCGCCGAGCCGCGCATCCCGGCCTCGATCCCTTCCTCGTGTATCCGGGCCAGCTCCTGTGCCCGCGACTTCGCGTCGCCATCCCCTTTAGCTGCTTCTTGGCGCGCTAGCTGATTTTCGAGAGCTAATTTCTGTTTGCCGGCATCGGGCGCTTCGGGGTTGGCGGTGCCCAGTGCTACTTCTGCCTTATTCAGCTCCCGATCACGGTTGAAGTTGTCCTGGTTCTCGGCGAGTTTGCGGCCCAGCTCGTCGTTTTGATGATCCGCCTGGATTTTGAGCACGTTTAATTCGTGCTGCTGCTCGATTTGCGCCGGCGTGAGGGTAGCTGTCTGCCCCTGTCCCTTTACCGCGGCCCCTGCCTCCTGATGCGCGCCATACAACATCCCTACGCCGCTGGCAGCGCCTTGCATGTTCCCCATGGTGATGCCAGATACGATTGCCCCCCATCCTGCGCGGTTAGTCGCTTCGGCTTCGGCGCGGAAGCCCTTCGCCGCAGCCGTGGCTTCGCGAATACGCATCGTCGTGGTTTCTATGTCACGAGAGTTCCCAAACTCATCATCTCTCGTTTTTTCGAGCGTCTTCTGGTATTCATCCGCCGCGCTGTTCAGCGAAAGATAGTTTTGCCAGAGTTCCCGAGCGCCCCTCGCCGCTTCCTCGAAGAGCGCCACGCCGATCATTCCGAAGCCAACGCCGGCCATCAGGCCGCTCAGCTTCGTGATTCCCGCCATCAGAACTTCGTTGCGGGAGATCATCGTCTCCATGCTGCGCGGCACGCGAATGCCCAGCTCCTGCCTGAGCAGCCGGACCGAATCAAGCGATGTCTGGAAATGGCCGCCCATCTCCCGCGCGGCAGCTCCGCCCCTGTTCATGCCGGCTGTGACCTGCTCACCGCTCCGGAGTCCAGCCGCGCCGAGCTGATCAATATTTTTTATGACCCCGCCAATCGCCGCCGCGCTATTGGCGTCGGTGACATTGACGACGATATTAACGGCGCTGGTTTCTACTGCCATAAATCTCTCCGACCTGCCGAATACCGTTTCGGGGTCCGCTCCCGAAAAACTTGCCCTTAAAGCATCTGAGGAACGAACCCCAGCTAGGCACCTTGCCTCTTCCATAAAAACCGTGTAGGGCAGTGGCCTGGAATCCTGCCGACGCCTCTACGGGCGTCCTGGCGCGTTTTAGGACCCGCCCGCCAAAGAACGCAACGCTTCAAACTTTGAATTGATGACGCCGATCCGCGTCTCCTCTTTGGCAGTGAGGCGAGTTACCTCATCCAACCTCTGATCAATTGCAGCCAGCGCCTCCTGTCGGTCTCGGCCAGTGATTCCGCCGTAACCGGCTGTCAGCGCTTCGCGTTCGGCTGTAAGATTGGCGCGGTCGGGGGAGAGAGCCTGAATCTGGCCTTTGCCTCTTTCAAGCTCGTAACCGAGGTGAACGCGCATTTCAGACGCTTCTCGGCGACTACGCGGTTGTTCGAAGACTGACGCCGAATCACTCATTTCCGATCCCCGTTTTCCCGCGGCATACCGCCCGCAAATTCCTTGCAAAACAACCATAAAACTCGAAGTCACATCCCTAAAAAAAGGCCCAATTGGGCACGGCCACCGGTCCTAAGACGGCCGCTAACGCGCAAAGTCCAAGCGATCGAGGCTCTCGATCGCCGCGCCGCACGACCTCTCATCGTAGAAAAGGAGGCTTTTGCCGTAGTAGCTTCTGTTGAGGTAAGCGAAGCAATCCCGCGGCAGAAGCGAGAAGAGGTCCCAGGCGATCACACCGCCGACGAGTCCGTCTTCCATCCCAGTAAAGCGCGCCCTCCGATCAAAGGCAGCGATCTCGGCGCCGAGCTGCGCATCCTCTTCTTTGATTTCCTTGACGGCCGCTATCAGGTCTGCCGCCCTTTTTTGCAGGTTCGCAACCTTGTCGCTTTTTAGCCGCTCCACCAGCAAGGCGCGGAGCCTGGCGCGTTCAGCTTCCCACTTTTCCATCGACAGCGCATCCTGCGCACAGACGAGCTGCGCCTCCAGCTCTAAGATCGCCGTTTCGTCATCTGCGATTCCCGGTCGGAGGGACTCCAGTTCCTGGTCGATCTCTCTCACGCGTTTTTGGGCTTCGGGACTTTTCCCAGACCGAGCGGGCACGACAAGCGGTCCCCGCTCGGCCATCAGATTCTCTGACCGTATCTGGGTACGCGCAGCCGAGTCCTTGAGCCTTTCGATTGCCCGTTCCAGTTCATCGACGCCAGCGCGGAGATCATCTTGCCTGGCGCTGTTAGTTTCGCGCGGTATCGCTGTTGCTGCGGTCCTGGTCATTCTCTCTCTCCTGCGCCGGGCCGTTCTTGGCCAAGCTGTTAGTCAATTCGCTTCGGCGGGGCGGCGAGGAACACGGAAGGACCGCCCGCACGCCGAAGCTCACTTCGCTTTCCCGATCACGGCAGGGAAGCAAAGGTCAATTTCATTCGTCTGGCCGCCCGCGCTCGATCGGGGCGCCCCTTTCCTTCAAAATTGGGGCGCCGGGCGCGCGAAGCCAGCAGGTTACGGTACCCAAAACCCGCAGCCTTCGTGTTTCCGGAAAAGCCAATGTCGCATCGTTCTGGAACTTTTCAACGCTCCATGGAGTCAAGGGGCTCGTGAAGAAACCGCCTTCCAATATAAGGCGCCATGGAATTCCTTCGCTAAGTCCCTCGCGACTCTCATTCTGAGTGCCTTCGGGAATATCGAGGCGCAGTGTGCCGAACACAACTTCGGGCAGAACCTCTTTCAGGATTTTGGCCATCAACTCATCAGCACGCCGATCTTCTTCGGCGCGCACCAGCGGATCGCGCGACAGATTAAGTTCGATCTCCCTCCGGTCTCTTTCCGTGAGAGGGCGCCCGCGTGGCCACAGGCGCACAATTTCTGGCTTCAGTAGCCTGGAAAGAGGAACGTCCTCTGAGGCGACCGCAACAAAGCAGTTCAGAAAATCGACGAGGTCGCGCTGGGTGGAATCGATCAGAATGAGATCGTCAGGTTGAACCTGCGGGCCTGCCATCAGCGGCGTCGCTCGCACGCAGATCGCCGATGCCGGATCGGAAATGAACAAACTTGGAAACGGGATCAGATCAGCAGGCTCAGCCTGCGCGCCTGCCTCATTCTCGCCGAGCCGCCGCAATAGCGCCGGAGCGTCAAATCGTGGAACCCGGATCACTTCGCCGAGCGAGATCTCGCCACGCCTGCTCGCCAGTCTCTTCCGAACGTCGCCCTCCAAAGCCTGCATATCCATTCCGGCTTGTTCGTAAAACCAGAACCTGCCGGGCGGCGAAGCCATGTTGCCGAGCTTCACGAGCTTCTCGTTTGAGGGCGACTCTTTCCCAGCTTCCCACGCCGAGACTTGTGACCGGTTGACCCCCAGCTGTTCGCCGAATTTCTCTTGCGTCAGCGGACCATCGGGATCGAAGGACCCCCTTAAATCCTTGATTCTTTGACCGAGTTCTTCAAACGGCTTTTTATTGTTCACGTTCTCTTGACTCCCGTCGGGGGCGCGGTGTAACCTTCCACTTAAGCAAGTGTAAGCCGTACTTACGTGAGGTTAAATGCCGAATTTGGCCCCATTTTCCGGTATCCAAAAACCGGACGCTCAGGATTTGGCGGTTCGAAACGCTGCAAAGACCGCCATCCGCTCTTCTGGTAAGAGCAGGGAACAGATCGCGGACGAATTAAGCGCGCGAGTGGGCCGCCCCATCACTGTGCGCATGTTAGACGACTTCACCGCGCCGAGCAAAGGGGGCGCCCGATTTCCGGCCGCGTTGGTGGGTCCGTTCTGCGAGGTGACCGGCTGCGACGATTTGCAATATCTACTGCTCACTCCCAGAGTTCGAGGTTTGGCGAAGCTCGGAGAGTGCGAGCTAGCTGCGCAACGCCAGCGCCGAGATAAGAACGTCATAGTGAATTCACTCTTGCAACGCAACTCGGGAACGGGGCGTTAGAAGGCGCGATGGCGGATGCCTTTCTCAATCTCGAAGAATTGATGGACCTGACTGGATGGTCCGCGCGTACCGTGCAGCAAAGAGTCAAGGCAGGTGAGCTGCGCTGGCGGCAATTGAAGGGGCGTGGCCGCAACGGGCGCCCTGGCCGCGAATATTCTCTGCTTTCTCTTCCGCCCGATTTGCAGATTAAATTCCTGCGCCGCAACCGTAATGATTCTCCCGAAATGGCCTCCTGTTCTGAGCCGAACGGCGGTCAGCTCGTGCTCTTCGGCGCGAACCAATCCGGTGCTGGCTCTTCTCGGTTGCCAGTCCACGAGGATCATTACAAACAAATCGAAGTTCGCACCGCTGCGATTAATCCGCTGGTTGAATATCTAAAATTGGCGGGGGGAGCAGAGAAGAAGCAGTGGCTGCGGAACAGCGGCTTCGCCGCCGGCAACGCCGACGAGCTGGCACAGGAGATCGGTCGCGCTCACGGCGGCCGTGCTACGATCTGGCGCTGGTACAAGGTTTATAAGGAACGCGGCGCCCAGGCGCTGTTCGATGGTCCTCGCAAGGATAAAGGCGAGTCGCGTTGGTTCTCGCGCTATCCGGAAGCCGCTGTTTTCGCGGCTTACGTCCATCTTGAGCAAAGGCAGTCTGTGACCTGCGCGTGGGAAGCAATCAAGCGCGACGCTCCATCGTTGGGCGTGCCTGTTGCCGATTTGCCGAGCTATGAAACAGTGCGCGTGGCGTTGCAGTCAATCCCGCCCACCCTGCGCATTCTTGCTCGCGAGGGCGCTGCGAAGTACCGGGAAATGTGCGCTCCCTACGTGTCGCGCAGCTATACCGAGCATGCGAACTTAATTTGGGTTTCAGATCACGCGCTGTTCGATGTCGAGGTTTTCAACGACTGTTTCCCTGAGCAGCCGTACGGCGCGCCGATTCGGTTGCGTCTGACAGCCATCCTTGATTTCAAATCGCGCTTCGTCGTTGGGCATTCCTTCGCCTGGGAAGGGTCGAGCCGATCAATCGGAACTGCGCTTCGAAACGCGATTCTCCGCCACGGCCCCTGCGAAAATTTTTATTGCGACAATGGACGGGATTATCTAAAGGTCGCAAAGGGTGCGATTCCAGGCTACTTGCGCGAATCGGACCTAGCGCCTACTGGGTGGGCCGCCCGCGAGATGGTCAAGATTGAAGAGATGGGCATTCTGGCCCGCTGCGGAATTTCGGTAACTCATTGCATCGTTCGGCATCCGCAAAGTAAGCATGTGGAGAGATTTTTTAGGACAATGCATGAGAGGTTTGATCGGAAGTGGCCTACCTACACGGCCGGTCGCTCCGATCTCCGGCCGGACCTAACAGAGATGGCCATGGCAGCTCACCGCAAGCTGTTGCGGCATGGAGAGGTAAACCAGTCTCAGCATCCGCGCGCCTCTCTCTTCATCGGGGCATTCCAGACATGGCTTGATGAATATCATAGCGCCGTCCACCGCGGTCGCGGTATGGATGGTCGCACGCCTGCCCAGGTCTTCGTTGACGAGCGCAACCCTCAGCAACGGCCCGCGCCCGAGCCCGATCTGCTCGCCATGATGCTGTTGGAACGCGAAACCCGCCTTGTGCAGGAAGGCTCTGTTCGAATTGCAAAGCGCCGCTACGTGGGTTACGACGGCCACAGTTATGACCAGATGCATCGGCTGAACCGCACCAATGTGATCGTGGCGTTCGATCTTAACGATGTCGAATCCGTAGCCATTCTCGATGAAGACGGCGAATTCCTCACATGGGCTAAGGCTGAACAATTCGTCGAACAGTCTGCGACGGCGGCCCCCGTCATCGCTGCCTCAATGCAGGTGCGGCGTCACCTCGAAAAGAAGGATCGTGCGACCTTGCGCGGCATTACGCTGGTCGCCCGCGCCAACGGAGCCAAGAGCGAGGTCGAGCACTTAGCTGAGACAGTTTGGCTCACACCAGCCGTAGGCGACAACATCACGCACAGCACGCCTCGCACTCGGCCGGACGTGAATGCTGCCGCGTCAATGACCCCAGCGGAGGCGGCAAGAATGTTTCTGGGAAGCCTAAGAAAAGACCCACAATGAAACGCGATATTCAAGCAAATCGCATCGCACTCGCTGCTGAAGAAGAAGTGAACGGTCCAGTGCGTAAACGTGTCCTCGATTACCTTTCGCGGACCGGTCTCTCTTGGCAGGAGTTCGCGCGGCGCATCGGTTACTCGGACGCGGCGGTGCGCTTTTTTCTCTGCGACACCTACCACTACATCGCTGGATCAGCTCGAGTTCTCGCGGGAAAAGCCGCCGTGTTCATGGATCAGCATCCAGTTGAACCGCCCACGCATGTGACAGGCGAGCTGTACTCCACCGCGAACGTTCGAACCATTCAGGAGACATTCGAGCAGCTCTTACCGCGGCCCACCGCTTTTATGATCTATGCGCCGCCAGGATCGCAGAAATCATTCGTTTTGGAGCACCAGGTGGCGGCGCTCAATTTGGCGGAGATGACCACCAAAGGAACGCGCCGAGCATTTTATATCTATGCCCGCCAAGGCCTACGACCACGAGACCTCATACGGCGTGTCGCTATCGCTTGCGGCTGCCGAGTGAGCAACGCAATCGATGTTATGCTCGACGGAATTCGTTTCGAGTTCCGAGCCAGTCGAGTCGTGTTGGTGATCGATGAAGCAAATCACCTCAGCCTTGAATGCTTAGAAACTCTGCGCGAGTTACTCGACCGGCCGCCGCACTTCTCATTGCTCTTCGCTGGCTCACATGATCTCAAGCGCAAATTCGACGAATTCAGCGCCACGCTGGAACAATGGAATTCCCGCATTATCGCGAAGGTCCGGCTGCCTGGGCTGGAGCGCAGAGAGGCGCGGGGAATTGTCGAGCGCGAGATCGGCCAATTGCTCAGAGATCGTCCGCGGCAAGAGGCTGAACAACTGGTAGACGAACTGATAGCAAACTCCACTACACGCGACGCTTTTGACGGCGGCCGCACCTATGTAAACGTGCGTACGTTGACGAATGCTCTCGACCAAATTAAGGCGGCAACACTGCCTCCTGAAACGGAAGCGAGCGAGGAGGCCAGATGATCCAGGACAAAGGCTCAGCCACGCGCGACCAGGTAGTGGCGCTTATGGCCCTTTATTCGAAGTGGGAGGCGCATTCGCTGCCCGATGGCGCAGATCCGCGTGCCGCGCGCCTTGCGTGGGCCTCCGAGAATACCGGCCACGACGTACCTTCATTCTCAGATCTCACCCGCGACGAAGCGCGCGCTCTGATCGACATCCTGAAAGGCTCGATGGGACAACCTCTTGGTGAAAAGGCCAATCCGTGGCGTCGCGTTTACTCCAGAGATCGCGCCCAGGCTGCCGGCACGGCAGGGCGGCGCGGGGCCTTGTCTTCAGTTATCCAAATGGCCAGCCCGGATGATCTGGCGAGAGTGCATGAGCTGGTGAGCCGCTTGGATTGGACTCAGGAGCAGTTCAACGCGTGGCTGAAATCGCCGCGCTCGCCTCTGGGAGCAACTGACCAGGTTGTGATCCGTACGGCAGATCAGGCGAACCGCATTTATTGGGCACTGAAGGCAATGCTGGTTCGCGCCGGCCGCTGGCACGCCGCCCCGCGAAAGAAGTCTGCGCGTGGCAGCTCCACGGCGGATAGGGCATCTCTCTCTTGCGCGCCGAAAGGGAAGGCGATTGCGGAGGGGATTTGATTGACTGAGGCGGCGCAGGTGAGCGTTAGGATCGCTCGCCTGCGCCTGGCGTAACGCGCGGGAAGGCACGCGAACGCGTTGCTCCATTATGCAACAATGCGCGTATCCAAAGGCCGCGGACAGCCGGCTGGAGAAAAAAGCGATGCAGAAGCAAAGTTCCAAGAAGACCGCGAGTCACCATCACGTTCCGATGTTCCACGCCGTAGAGATGGCGCTGATCGCGCCGCTAATCAGAAGCACCAACTTCAGCGGCGAACTGATCGATGAATGCGAGCGTAGGGGATACCTCCCGCTGAAGTTGATGGATGGTCTCGCCGTCGTTAAGTTCCTGCTCCGAACAGTCCTTGCGGCGCAGAGCGCACAGCGCATTTACAAGATTCCAGCGAGCGTTTTGCTCTCAATAGCGATGGACCACCACGGTTTCATGGCTGATAACTTGATCAAAAACCTCAAGAGCGCCGTGGAATGGCCTGGCTGCGATTGCTGTTATTCGCCTGAGACGCTGAGGTGGTTTATGGAAATGGCGTCTCAGTTGGCTGAGTCGCGGAAGTACCAGAAGGCTATGAGGCTGTTGCCAGACATCGAAAAATATGTGAGTAAGATTTACTCTCTCGGGATGGGTGACACGATGGACGGGGAGCAAATTTTAGCTAATATTGAGGAATATGGCCTGGAAGATTGCGACTTGGCAGCTTCCCTCCAACCAGGGGAATACACAAAGGACATCTACAAAGCAGTTGTGGACTCAACCTCAGGTAAGGTGAGGTTGGAGAATGGCTTGATTGGCTCGGGGATCACCTTAGAACGTGAACGCGCCGCTCGGACCTCTGTCGATACGGCCAAGGTTGCCTAGTTAGATTCGGCCCCGCGCCCCGCGGGGCCTTCCTTCTTGGTTCAATCCGTTCCTCCAGGATATTGTCAGCTTATGGTGACCTGACCAACGTCAGGAATCTGCGTCTGATCGCTGATGAGTAAATTCCATCCCAAGCCGGCGAAACATCGCATTACACACCAACGGTCGAAAATCGACCGGCTTCCGCTGGAGGTGCGTGCCGCAATCATCACCCTCAGAGCGGACCATACTTGGGTGCAGATTGAGGAACGCTCCGCGCTGCCGTTCAACCCACACTGGCGAACGGAGGATGGTGGTTTTGTGAATTGGGACGCATTGCCGCTCGTGGCGCAAAGGCTCCTTCCTAAACGGCGCATTCCTCGCACAAATCTGCATCGGTGGTTCGGGTTGCGCGCGGGGTTGGCTGAAGCGACTTAGAGGGACTAGAACTGCCTTATTGTTCAGCTCGCGGCGGCATCGAATGTTTATAAATCAGTAAACAGTTAAGAAGGAGACAGTTCGGCCCGGTCTAGGATTGGCGTATCAGCAGTTTTGAAATCTCTCTTGTCGCTTGGATGTCGCTAGGATTGGGTAAAAATTGGCTTGGATTTATCGTATTAGTTGATTGAAATCAGTTAGATATACCATCCAAGCGACAAGTTTTTCGGACTTTATGTTTACTAAAGTTGATTAGTCTGTAAGTTGTTGATTTTGTTAGAGTCGATTTTCGCTAGGATCGGTTTACTCCCATAAAGTGGCTGTATTTCACCCTCAGTAAAGCGCCCGCGATTGCGCAGCGATTGTTATGATAAGTTGCACATTTCTTATCACTTATCCCGCGTAATCCTTCCTAATCCCTCCGAATCCCGTCACTCTCATACAATTCTGGTAACCACACGAGCGTCTGCCCCACCG
>PLPU01000357.1:0-8236 GCA_003159975.1 Acidobacteriaceae bacterium | reverse complement strand
CCGGTCCCCAAAAGCCAGGGTGTCAAGTGCCGGGACATCGTTTACGCAATTGGGGACCGTGGAGGTAAGCGGGTCAGCGAGCGGGACTAACCCGCAGGATCGTAATTCAGATTCGGCCCCAGCCATCGCTCGACCTCCGCCACGCTCATCCCCTTGCGCTCGGCATAGTCGACAACCTGATCGCGATCGATCTTGCCGAGCGAGAAGTAGCGCGACTCGGGATGGGCGAAGTAAAGCCCGCTCACGCTCGATCCGGGCCACATGGCAAACGATTCTGTAATCAACATGCCGGTATTCGCCTGCACATCGAGCAGACGCCACAGCGTGCCCTTCTCCGTGTGATCGGGACACGCCGGATAGCCCGCGGCCGGACGGATGCCGCGATATTTCTCATGGATGAGATCGTCGATGGCGAGGGCTTCCGCGCGACCGTAGCCCCATTCATCCCGCACCCGCTTGTGCAGGCACTCGGCGAAGGCTTCTGCCAGCCGATCGGCGATAGCCTCCGCCATGATCGCGTTGTAGTCGTCGTGCTGGGCGCGGAAACCGTCGCAGAGTTCTTTGAGGCCGATCCCGCTGGTGACCGCAAAGGCCCCGATGTAATCCGGCAGCTCCGTTTCCTTGGGCGCGATGAAGTCTGAAAGCGAACGGCAAGGCTCACTGCCCTCTTTTTGCCCCTGCTGGCGAAGGAAATGAAAGCGCTCCGGCACTTCGCTACGCGAGCCTTCCCGATACAGTTCGACATCGTCGCCGACCGCACTGGCGGGAAAGAGACCGTAGACGCCGCGCGCGGTAATCAGTTTCTCTTCGATGATCCGATCCAGCAGCGCATTGGCCTCCGCAAAAATCTGCCGCGCCTGTTCCCCCTGTCTCTCGTCGTCAAGAATGCGGGGATAAACGCCTTTCAACTCCCACGTGTGAAAGAACGGCGTCCAGTCAATGAACTCGCGCAGCGTCGCAAGCGGAAAGTCATCCAGCACGCGCACGCCGATGAATTCCGGCTTTGGCAAATCCTCCGCGCGCCACTCAATCGCTGTGCGACGCTTGCGCGCAGTTTCAAGCGAGACGAGCTTCGGACGCGGCGCGGAATGCGCCTTGCGCAGTGCCTCATAGCTGGCGCGATGCTGCGCCACAAACTCCGGTTTTCCATCGTCGCTCAGCAGGCTCGTCGTGACCGGCACAGCACGGCTTGCATCCAGAACATGGACAACAGGCTCACTGTAGTGCGGCGCGATCTTGACTGCGGTGTGTGCGCGGCTTGTGGTTGCCCCACCGATCAGCAGCGGCAGCTTGAATCCCTGCCGCTCCATCTCGCGGGCCACGTGCACCATCTCGTCAAGCGATGGAGTAATCAGGCCGCTCAAGCCGATCAGGTCAGCCTTCTCCGCCTTGGCGCGTTCGAGAATCTTCTCGCAGGGGACCATGACGCCCAGGTCGATGACGTCGTAGTTGTTGCATGCGAGCACAACGCCAACGATGTTCTTGCCGATGTCGTGCACATCGCCCTTGACCGTCGCCAGAATGATCTTTCCCTGCGCCTTGACAATCTCGCCGGCCGCCGACATTGCGGCCTTTTCGGCCTCCATGAACGGCGTCAGATGCGCCACTGCTTTCTTCATCACTCGAGCCGACTTGACTACCTGCGGCAGAAACATCTTGCCCGCGCCAAACAGATCGCCCACCACGCTCATACCATCCATCAGCGGGCCTTCGATCACCAGCAGNNACCAGCGCGTGGGAAAGCCGCTCTTCGACCGTTCCGTTGCGCCATTCTTCGGCCTTCTTTTCGGCCGCGACGGCGCCAACATGCTTGAGTGATTCGCCGAAATCAACCAGGCGCTCGGTCGCGTCGGGACGGCGGTTCAGCAGCACGTCTTCGACAAGTGCCTTCAACGCCGGCTCAATCTCCTCGTACACTTCGAGCATGCCGGCATTCACGATGCCCATGTCCATTCCGGCTGCGATGGCGTGATAGAGAAACGCGGAGTGCATGGCCTCGCGCACCTTGTTGTTGCCGCGAAAGCTGAACGAAATATTCGACACGCCGCCACTCACTTTCGCATGCGGAAGATTGGCTTTGATCCAACGCGTGGCGTTGATAAAGTCGACGGCATAGTTGTTGTGCTCCTCCATGCCGGTGGCCACGGTGAGGATGTTGGGATCGAAGATGATGTCTTCCGGCGGAAAGCCGACCTCGTCAACGAGGATTCGATAAGCCCGTTCGCAGATGCGAATCTTCTCTTCGTAGGTCGCGGCCTGACCCTTTTCGTCGAAGGCCATCACGACCACCGCCGCGCCATACTTGAGCACATGCGCGGCGTGGCGGCGAAATGCTTCTTCGCCAACTTTCAGCGAAATCGAGTTCACAATGCCCTTGCCCTGCAGGCACTTGAGCCCGGCCTCAATCACTTCCCACTTCGACGAGTCCACCATGAAGGGGGCTTTGGCCACTTCAGGCTCGCTGGCCAGCAACTGCAGGAAGCGCGACATCGCCGCGACGCCGTCGATCATGCCCTCGTCCATGCAGATGTCGATGACGTTGGCGCCATTCTCCACCTGCTGCCGGGCCACGCTGACCGCTTCTTCGAATTTGCCTTCCTTCACCAGCCTGGCGAACTTCGGCGAACCCGCGACATTGGTCCGCTCGCCGATCATGATGAAGACGCCGGGCTGCTGGGTAAAAGGCTGCGATCCAGAGAGGCGAAGAGGCTTGAATGAGAGTATCTCGCTCACGCCGCCTCCTCCATTCGCACAAGTTTGCGCGGCAGCCTGCCCTCAAGGGCCTTCGCGATCGCCGCGATATGCTCGGGCGTATTGCCGCAACAGCCGCCGGCGATATTGATCAAGCCGCCACGTGCAAAATCGCCCAGATAGCGCGCCATGTCCGCCGGTCCCAGATCGAAGCCGGTCTCCGAAAGCGGATTGGGCAACCCTGCATTCGGGTAACACGAGATAGCCACATCCGCTTTTTCTGAGAGCTCCGAGAGAAATGGATACATGAGGTCGGGACCGAGAGAGCAATTCAGGCCCACCGACAGCGGCTTCACGTGCTTCACAGCATTCCAGAATGCCTCAGTTGTCTGCGCGGAGATCAGTGTTTCGCCACCTCGGCCGACGGCCGCCGAGATCATCACGGGTAACTCCTTGTTCTTTTGAGCAAGGCCGTCCTCATCGAAGACCTCGCGGATGGCGACCAGCGCCGCCTTGGCGTTGAGAGAATCGAAGATGGTCTCTACCAGCAGCACGTCCACGCCTCCGGCGATGAGCGCACGCACCTCGTGCGCATACGCTGCCTTGACCTGGTCGAATGTCACCACGCGAAACCCCGCATCATCGGCATCGGGCGAGTTGGAGAGAGACACGGTCAATGGACCGATCGCCCCGGCCACAAACCGTTGGCGGCCCGTCTCATTGGCAACGCGATCGGCCCACTCCCGGCACTGCCGCGCCGATTGCTCATTGATCTCCCACGCCAGATCGTTGAGGAACTTGTCTTCAATGACCTTTTGATAGAATGCGGGGTCCTTGCGGCCGCCGTGCTCGCGCGGGTCTTCGACGAAGAATTCGCTCTGTGTAATGCTGGTGGCGCCAAAAGTGTTGGTCTCGATAATGTCCGCCCCGGCCTCGAGGAACCGCCGATGGATGTCGCAGATCATCTGCGGCTGCGTGAGGGAAAACAGATCGCCGTTGTTGAGCAGATCCTTGGTCGAGTTTTTGAAGCGGTCGCCGCGAATGTCGGCTTCCTTCATGCCGTAGGTGCGGATGGTGGTGCCCATCGCTCCATCGATGATGGCGATTCGACTTTCGAGAATTCTTTCAAGAGGGTGTTTATGAAGTTTGGTCATATTTACCATGTGATTTCAAGAGGTTCGACGCATCGTTTGTGGGCATCTACCGTAGTTCTTGTTTCAAACCTGAACCGAAGGGACCATTCGTTCGGAGATAACAGCCATCTCTCTAGCATATACGGAGGACAAATCCGATGCTCTCCGCTCGCGCTGCGAGGAATCAACTTGAAAAGCGTCTCTCGCTGAAAAAGAAGGAGATCCGGATCAGTGAGCGAACCGGATCTCCCTGGTTATGGACTGTTACTTTGTCCGATTACTTGCCTTGGCAGCAGCTGCTGCACGAGCTGTCAGTGCAGCACTTTGCGCAGCCATCCGGGCAGCAACTTCCGCTGCAGGCGGCTTTCAGGGTTGCGGTCTGGCCAAATGCCACGACTGAGAAAACGAGCATCAACGAAAGAAAAGCGATTGTGCGTTTCATGGATATCTCCTTAGACGTTAGAAATACAATTCACAAACCATGCCCAAGGTGAGGTAAACCCTTGCGGCAGCTTCGTTTGCGTACACGTCAGGAGCGTTTTAAATCCGGAAGACCCGGAACAGAATGTATCGGGGTGGGGCGGCAGCGACGATTGCATCGGGAGGCGTAGCTGCAAAGGACCTCTGCAGTGCAGGGGCAATTTGCGGCACGATCAGGACAAGCTGTGTCCTTGCAGCCTTGGGCTTTGCGCCGGATGCCAATTGGGCCACAACCTGCGGCAAACCCCGCTGGCAGCAATCCTGGAAGCAACCTGTGCCCGCAATCTGTAGAGGCATTTGGCAGTCCATGCCCATCTGGCTCATGGCGGTCATGTCGCAGCCTGGAACGCAGGGCATGCTTGTGGGCGCTTCCATGGTGCAACTCAGGCCAGCGAGGGCCGGCTGCGCTGCAAGGAGCGCGACGGAAAGGACTGCGACGATTTGGAGAATCCTCTTCATCATCTTTCAAAAAGATTACCACTTCCCGGTGAAGCCGAAGTGTGCGACAGGTCACAGAGAAAGAATCTGAACGACGCTGTTTTGACGCAACCGCGAGGAGAACGTTCCAGCCCTACTTTGCGGCTGTCAAAGCGCTCACCGGCACCAGCATGTCTTCCTTGCGCATAACCAGGTTGGTGGCGTTGAGGGTGGCCAGTTCGAAGCCATGGCCGTGGGTGATTGCGTCGGTGGGGCAGGCTTCAACACAGTAACCGCAGAAGATGCAGCGGTTGTAGTCGATGTTGTAGACCTTGGCGTAGCGCTCGGAGGAGGAAATACGCAGCTCTTCGGTGTTTTCAGCGGCTTCTATAAAAATGCAATTCGAGGGACAAGCGGCGGCGCAGAGGAAACAGGCTACACACTTCTCCAGGCCGTTTTCGTCTCGCTGCAGCACATGGGCACCGCGAAAGCGCTGTTCGAAGACCGCTCCGCGCAGAGGCCCTTTCCCGTCCGGGTAGTTCTCAACCTGCGTGGGCTCGAAGATCTCCCCGAAGGTGATGCTCATGCCCTTGGCAATGGCGGCAATGTTGCGCACGACTGACATGAGGTCAGTATACGATGAATTCCGGGAGGGATTCATGGTGCGGCGGAAGGTTTGGTCGGTCACCCAACAGCGGCGGCCAAGCTCCGCAGAATCACGGAAACTGTGATTCCGTGATTCTGCGGGATTTCACTTTGTAAGTTGATGATTCCGATTGGTTTGAATAGGCCTTCACAGTCTCACAGCCCAAAAGCGGTGTTTTTTAGGGGGGGTACAAACCGGAATAAACCGGCCACATCCCTGACAGATTGAGCTGGCGTTATACCTGCCTGTTGTTGCATCGATATTGAATCCGGCTGCCCGTTCGCTGGTCATCACAACTCCAATTGTGCGCCTTTGGAGGGTAATGATCGGCAAAACGGGCAGAGGATTTTTCCGCTTCCAATTCCTGCTGCAAACTAGCGTGGTTTCTCCGGCTCCGGCTTCTTGGGGGTCTCTGGCTTCGGCTTGGGAGCTGGATGCGGCGCTGTATGCGCTTCAGGCCGAGGGGCTGGATGTTCCGCAGGGGCGGGCGCAGGCCGTTCATTGGGCTTTGGAGTTGGCGCGGGCGCCGGGTGCGGTGTGCCCTGAGGCGGTCGTTCTGGACGGCCCGGCTGCGTGTGAGGAGCTGGTTCGGGGCGGCCGGGTTGGCCGTGTGCCGGTTGCGACGCGTTGGGATGCATTTCTGTCGCGCCACGAGGTTCGACGCCACCCGGTTGCGGAGCCGGAAGGTTGTGTGGCGGAGGCGCCGCTACGGGATGAACGCCGTGATCGGCTACCAGCGGCTTGCTGACAACCAGGCTGGCTGGGCGGCCGTGATTGACGGCTGCGAACTGGGCGCGATTGGCGCTGGCTGCGTGCTCATTCTCGATCTGGGCATGCATGGGCGCGGCATGCGGTTCGCGCAACGCGGCAAAATCCGCTGGAATGGGACGAGCCCGGATGCCGCCCTGGCCGCCGTGGAAGCTTACCCGAATGTTGTTCACAGGAACGGGGTGGCTGTAGACGTTGTGGACCACGGTGTCATTGATATTGTTCACAGCGCGGTTGTAGAAGAAATGACCGGAGTTCCAATAGCCTCCCTGGTAGCCGGTGCCCACGTAGCCATAGCCGTAGTTGACGCCGCCGTAGAAGCCGATGTGGGGCCCCCAATAGCCGTGGAAGAATCCATAATGGCCGCCTACAGAACCCCAGTAGCCGGGTGTCCAGAGCGCACCCTCGTAGGGCGCCTGAACCCAAACGCCGGGCACCCAGTAATAGCCGGCTGAAGCGTAGTTCCAGTAACCGGGGGTCCAGATATAGCCATCGCCGGGGTCCGGGGGCTGGTCGTAGTCGGGCAACGCCGGCGGCGGGTCGGGCGCGGTGTAAGCGGGCTGTTCGCCATAGTCCGAGTCGTCGTCATCCGGGGCCTGGTTCGACACCTGCTGATAGTAGGCGGCCGAATCGGGCGGCGGAGCGCTTTGCTGGGCGCTGGACGCATCGGACGGGGCAGCGGTGGCAGCTGTCGACACGGGGGCCAGGTTAGCCGCAGCGGGGTCCTGGGACTGGTCCGGTGTGCTGGCCTGGCCGGTATTGGCGGCGGTCTGGTCCTGACTCGATTTGCATCCGGTGGTCGAAAGCATGACCGCCAGGGCGAGCAGAAGTAATGGCGCAAACTTGAGGAAACGGTTCATGTTCACTCTCCAGCCAGCTTGGATGCAGGCGAGCGTGAATCCTTTGCCCAGGGGGAAAGCGAGCTGGCTGCCTGGACGGGTGTTCCGGACCCACAGATGACTGGATTGAGGCGCGTGGGAGTGCTAGCCGACCCATCGTAGACAAATCGCCGGTTGCACGCCCGGGACCCAGGAATTCGCCTCCCGGATGCTCGATTCTTGCCTCGGCGAGGAGGCGCTCCCTCCCTACCGCTCTGCCCCCGTCTCTGCAAAGGCGTTCCACGGGTTGCACCTGTGGCTATTCTCATCCAGCCCCTCCGGGGCGCCTGCGGCGGGGCGGACGCTCGCGGGAGGCTCGCATTGGCCTCCTTGCTCTCCCATGTCAGGGCAGGGTTTCTAGAGCGCTCGGGGCGGGGTATGGGGTGCCCGGCAATAGGGCTTGGCGCGCAGAGCCGGTGCGTGGCACCTGGCTCCGCTGGGCAGGATGTGACGGCATAGGTTAACCATTGTGNNAAGGGGTTACGGGCGTTTGCCCGACGGCCCTCAAGTCTTAATTGCTGCTATGAAATGATTGTGCGCCAAAAGCAGCTAATTATCGGCAAAACGGCGGCGAGTTTCCCGTTTTTCTTTTGTCGATTCGCGAGAGGCCCTGTGGCGGGGCGGACGCTCGCGGGAGGCTCGCGCTGGCGCCTCTTTGCTCTCCCGTGTCTCAGGAGCACCCCCCTTCGGCAGGCTCAGGGCAGGCTTTCGACAAGCTCAGGACAGGCTGTGGGGCACACGGCGTGACAATGCCGGGGTAGGTATGTGTCGCCCGATTGCCCATTGCGATGAAGCTGTGGATATACGACTCGCCAGTTCAGAATTGAAGCAAAAACGCCGTAGAGTCTATGCAGTCAAAGCCGGCCGAGGTAAAAGAGGGGTCCACATAGATTTTTCCTGATAGGACTGCCGGACGTTTCGGGAATTCGCACTCAAAAATGTGAGTAGGTCGAATGACTCCGTCATACCAATTTATGGACGTGCTTACGTTTGGGCCTAGACTTGCGGGGCCTATTGCATAACCGGGGAGGGTATTGACTAAGGAGATTGTTTTGCCACACTTATTGACGAAATTGGAAAACGGATAAGGAAAGATCGTGCCGGGGTCGATAACGGGGATAGCTCCATAGGTACCGGGACAATAGTCGTCCCTTTCAATACATCCGTACATTTGCCGATTGTAGGGCGGAGCGTTGACCGCCGGCCCGGCGCCGCAGGACGGA
>PLPU01000464.1:3532-4449 GCA_003159975.1 Acidobacteriaceae bacterium | reverse complement strand
TTCTGGCCAACATCGATCCGGTGCTGCAGCGGCGCGTGCGCGAGGCCATGCCGGATGTGCGCCTTGTGGCCGGTGACACCATGAACTACTGGATCAAGGATCATCGCGCGGCATTACTTGAAGTGCTGAAGGGGCTGGATATTCTGCTGATCAACGACACGGAGGCGCGCATGCTGGCCGGCAACAACAACCTGGTGCTGGCGGCTCGTGCCGTGCTGGCTCTGGGGCCGCGCACGCTGATCGTGAAGCATGGCGAGTACGGCGCCACGGCTTTCTTCAGCAGCCACAGCTTTTCCACGGAAGGCGAATACGCGGAACACATCTTCAGGGCGCCGGCGCTGCCGCTTGAGGAAGTGGTGGACCCCACGGGCGCGGGCGACAGCTTCGCCGGCGGATTCTTCGGCTACCTTGCTTCGCAAAGCGAACTTACGCCGGCAGCATTTCGCCGCGCCATGTTTTACGGCAGCGTGATGGGCTCCTTCGCCGTGGAGCGCTTCGGGACCGAGCGGATCCAAGCCCTCACACGCAAGGAGATCGACGACCGGTTCGTCGTCTTCCGCGAGCTGACGCATCTTGACTGAGAGTCCAATCGCGCGCGCGGCAATTCCGCGCAAGGAATATCTTGCGGTACTGGGCTGCTGCGCGCTGGGCTCGCTTGCGGCCATTGAGTGGAGTTGGCGGCACGGGGCCATGCTTAACTACGGCGACGCTCTGGCCCATCTCCACATTGCGCGCAGGGTCTTCGATTCGCACCGGCCAGGGCTGACGCAACTAGGCTCTGTGTGGTTGCCCCTGCCGCACCTGCTGATGATTCCATTTGTCGCTGTTTACGCGTGGTGGGCCAATGGAATCGCGGGGGCAATTCCGTCGGCTCTGGCTTACCTGGCCGCCTGCGCGGGCATTTATCGCCTCGCACG
>PLPU01000464.1:779-3478 GCA_003159975.1 Acidobacteriaceae bacterium | reverse complement strand
TGCATCGCTACCGTGCTGGTGGCTGCCGTTTTCACTCGATACGACGGCTGGATTCTTGCGCTGCTGGCGTGGACGGGCATTGGCGTTGTGCTGTTGCGCCGCGGCCGTTTGCGATCGCGAGCCTTCTGGCTGGCCAGCGTGGTGGTGATTGCCGCGCCGATAGCGTGGTTTGTCTACAACGCGGTGTACTTTGGCGACTGGCTTGATTTTGCGCGCGGACCGTACTCCGCCAGGGCAATCGAGTTGCGTACCGCCTCGCCCGGCTGGCCGCCGCATCCCGGATGGCACAATCCCTGGGTAGCCATGCTGTTTTTCGTCAAGGGGTCGGAGATGGACGCCGCTGCTGCGGGGTGGGGGAATGTCTTGCTGGCGCTCAGCGTCTTCGGCACTGCGTGGGGATGGTTGATTGCGCGCCGCCGCGCCTTTGCGTGGACGCTGTTCCTCTGGCTCCCGTTGCCGTTCTATATCTATTCGGTGGCCTACGGATCGGTGCCGATTTTTCTCCCCGTCTGGTGGCCTCACTCCTGGTACAACACGCGCTATGGGATGGAAATGCTGCCGGCCTTCGCGCTGGGACTGGGGTTTGCCGCGCACTTCGGGTTCACGGCGGTCGGCGAGTTCAAGCCCCGCGAATTGAAAATCAAATGGACAGCCTTCACCGCAAGCGTACTCTTCGCGATGATTGGCCTGAACGCTATTGAATTGGTGCGACAACACCCTCTCACCTACGTTGAAGGCGTCAAGAACCTCGAATCGCGCCGGGCATTCGAACTCGAAATTCCGCCGGCGCTTCGCTCGCTGCTCGACAAAAGGCCGGGCGGCATTGTTCTGATGGATACGTCGGTCTATCCGCATCTGGTGGCGCTCGCAGGCATTCCCTTGCGGCAGACGATCAACGAAAGTGACAAGGAATTTTATTCTGCTGCATTGGCTGCGCCCGCTGCCCATGCGGACCTGGTGCTGGCATTCGACGGGGACGAGATCGACCAGGCCGTTCATGCCCATCCGGACGGACTCACCGCCTATCGACGCTTTTTCGCGCCCGGCCAGGCATCGGCAACGATTTACGTCTCCGATACTCCCGCTTCATCCACTCTGAACAAGCCCGCTCGCGCGGTGATAGCATCGCTCAAGGTAATCGAATGAGCACGGCCCTGGCACAGTTCGCGCTACCCTTCAGCTTTAACATCGGGGAGGACGATTGATTCCCTTCACCAAGGCCCACGCCTGCGGCAACGACTTTCTCATCGTGACGGAGGAAGCGGCAGCGGACCGCAACTGGGCGGAACTTACACGCAGCCTGTGCGCGCGCAACACCGGCGTCGGCGCGGACGGGATTGAGTTCTTCGCCTGGACCAGCGCAAAATCCGGCCGCATTCGCCTGCACAACGCCGACGGGTCCGTCGCGGAAATCAGCGGCAATGGAACGCGCTGCGTCGCGGCGTGGATGGCCGAAGCGCGGGGTTCGCAGGCTGGCGACGTGCTGGAAATAGCCACCGATGCCGGCGTACGCGCGTGCCGGGTGAATTCAGTTGACACAGTGAATGGATTCTCAGTGCAGGTGACCGCCGGCATGGGAGTTCCGACCATCGAGGCGCGCACCGTTACCCTCGCGAACGGCGCGCGGATTGCGGGCACGGAGATTTCAATGGGGAATCCGCACTTCGTCATTCTGGTGGACAACGCGGAGTTTACGGTGGCCGGGCAGGCGTGGCAGGACGTTGGCGCGGAGATTTGCTTTCATCCCGATTTTCCCCACCAGACCAACGTCTTGTTTTTTCGCATTGTCGGCCCTGCGGAGATCGAGATTCGCATCTTCGAGCGCGGAGTGGGACCGACTCATTCATCGGGCACCGGCAGCTCCGCATCGGCTACGGCGGCAATCGCGTTTCATTCGTGTAGTGCGCCGCTCACAGTGGTTGCTCCCGGTGGCGCGCAGACCGTGGATTGGGAAGGCCCCGGCTTCGAGCTGCGCCTCACCGGCCCGGCGGCGTTGATTGCGCGCGGCGAGGCCTGGTATTGACCATGACCGCTGTCAAAGCCAAACTGGATGCTCAGCCGCGCCCCTTGTTGAAGCTTGCGCCCATTGCGCCAGGCGCAGGCATGAGCGTGGTGGCGCCGGCGGCGTCTGCCAACCTTGAACGCGCGGAGCAAGGCATGAAGCGTATGCGCGCGCTGGGCTTCCTGCCCAAGCTCGGTCACCACGCCTTCCAAAAAGGCCCTTTGTATTTTGCCGGGACCGCGGCGCAGCGGCTTGAAGACCTGCATGATGCGTTTGCCGACCCGGACACGAGCTTCATTTCGTGTCTACGCGGCGGTTATGGCTCGAACTACTTGCTGGGTCAACTTGACCTGGAACTGATCCACAAGCATCCGAAGCCTTTTTTTGCCTACAGCGATCTCACCGGCATCCAATTACATCTTCTCGATCAGCTTGGGCTGCCCGCGTTTCATGGCCCCATGGTCGCCGCCGATTTCTCCAGCGAAAACGGAGTTCATCTTGCCAGCTTTCAGGCTGCGCTTGCCGGCGTCCCTTACAGCGTTGGACCGGCGGAAGGCTTGCGCATCCTGCAATCGGGCCGCAAATTCAGCCACGCTCGCGGCACGCTTTACGGCGGCTGTCTCAGCATTCTTGTTTCGTTGCTGGGCACGCCGTGGGAGCCGCGGACCGAAGGCAAGCTGCTCTTCCTTGAGGACAC
>PLPU01000464.1:0-707 GCA_003159975.1 Acidobacteriaceae bacterium | reverse complement strand
CTGCATTTGCTTGAACCGGCGGTGAAGAAGTGAAGCGTCAGAGATCAGAGATCAGAGGTCAGAGATCAGGACCGTATTTGATTGAACTGGCGGGGACGACATGACCGGGCTCCCGCGGCATATTCATCTGAGCGGAATCTGCGGCACGGCCATGGCCTCGCTGGCGGGGCTCTTGCAGTTGCAGGGCCACCGCATTACCGGCTCCGACAGCGCGGCTTATCCGCCCATGAGCGACCTGCTCGGGTCGCTCGGCATTCCCATTCATGAGCCTTACGCCGAATCGAATCTCGATCCCGCGCCGGATCTTGTGGTGATCGGCAACGCGCTTTCGCGCGGAAATCCGGAAGTGGAGCGCGTGCTCGATAAGCGCATTCCCTTCACTTCGATGGCCGCGTTGCTGCGCGAGGAGTTTCTCACTGGGCGCGAGTCGCTGGTAATTGCCGGCACGCACGGAAAGACAACCACAACCAGCATGTTGGCGTGGATCTATCAGGTCGCGGCGNNACCAGCTTTCAACTTCGACCCACGCGTACCTTCATTGTCGAGGGCGATGAATACGACACGGCATTTTTTGATAAAGGCCCGAAGTTCCTGCACTACTTTCCTGACGCGATGATTCTTACCCACGTCGAATTCGATCATGCGGATATCTATGCCGATCTCGAGGCCGTCAAGACCGCTTTCAAGCGGCTGGTGAACCTGGTGCC
>PLPU01000286.1:5781-6188 GCA_003159975.1 Acidobacteriaceae bacterium | reverse complement strand
ACAAACAAAACTTTCATACCCAATAGTGGCACCCGGCGGGCAATTCAATCTCATGAATCGGACGGCTTACAGATCAGGCGTCCTCCTGCGGTTGAATCTGCGGAGCGGCCTTGAGCCGCAAAAGCCTTAGCGGTTCGGCTTGGTCGCATCTGCCGGGGGCGGAGCGGGGGTAGCATCGGCTCCCGGTGCGGCCGGCGCTGCCTGGGCTGGCTGGTTCTTCGACATCTCGCGAATGTAGGCAATCAGCGCGTATACGTCGTCCTTCTTGGCACGGCCCTCGTCCTCGGCCGGCATCTTGTCCTTGCCGTTGCGAATGACATTGAACAGTTCCTGGTCCGAACGGTTCGCCAGCGTCTTGGGGTCGGTCCAGTCATCCAGCGTCAGTTGCATATCCTTGGCCAGGTCGG
>PLPU01000286.1:1585-5776 GCA_003159975.1 Acidobacteriaceae bacterium | reverse complement strand
GGTGGGCTGTTGCGGCGAGCTGGCAGCAACCGCGGGAGCGGGTGTAAGAGCTGCGATCTCAAAAAGGATCGCTGCGGAAAGGACCAGAAAGGGCTTGAGCATGACAGCCTCCTCAGTTGCAGGTGTCGGGAACAGGCATCTTGCAGCCGATAGATTTTTCAGGCAGAATTATATGCCCATTCGTCAAGGCCTGGGCTGTGAGCCAGCTCACCCTACGTTTAAAAGACCTCGGAAAAGCCATCCGGAGGAGGGATGTGCTTGAGCAGGCCGAGTTCGCCGGCCAGGCGTTCAAGCCGTGTGCGCGTGGCGGCGGCAGGCGGCACCAGCGGCAGGCGGACGTGGTCCGTGCAACGGCCCATCAGGTTGAGGATGGTCTTCACCGGCCCGGGATTCGACTCCCAGAAGTTGGCCTCGAAGAGGCGCGCGTACTTGCGCTCCAGCTCGCGGGCTTCCGCCCAGTTGTTTTTGAAGGCGGCGCGGATCATGCGGCCGGTTTCGGCCGGGATCTCGTTGGCGGCCACGCTGATGAGGCCATGCGCGCCGATGCCGATGGCCGCCAGCGCCAGGTTGTCGTCGCCGGAGAAGATCTTGAACCCGCGCGGCAGCGAGTGGACCAGTTCGGCAATCTGGGGCAGCTTGCCGCTGGCTTCCTTGATNNGCCTGGATGTTGGGTGCAGCCTCGGCCAGACGGACAACGGTCTCTGGATCGAGGTTCACAGCGGTGCGGCCGGGCACGTTGTAGAGCGCAACAGGAAGCGGATCGACCGCGCGGGCCAGGGCCAGGAAATGCTGGAACTGCCCCTCCTGCGAAGGCTTGTTGTAGTAGGGATTGGCGGAGAGCACGGCGTCTATGCCGCGAATCTGCTTGAGCAGGCCGGCGTGGCGCAGCA
The DNA here is from genome assembly GCA_003159975.1 of Acidobacteriaceae bacterium. Lineage (GTDB taxonomy): Bacteria > Acidobacteriota > Terriglobia > Terriglobales > Acidobacteriaceae > Telmatobacter. The sequence goes on along the minus strand of PLPU01000286.1, from coordinate 4,886 downwards.
GCGTCCGCGTGGAGTTGTGGGTGCAGCCGGCCCAGACCGGAACCCGGCCCGCCGCCGCCTCGGCCACAATGCAGACCGCGTGCAGCCATTCGTCTTCATCCAGCGTGGCCGCCTCGCCGGTGGACCCGCAGGCCACCAGAAAGTCGATCCCCGCGTCGATCTGCCAGTTCACCAGCGCCTTGAGCGCCTGCTCATCGATCGAGCCATCCGCCCGGAAGGGCGTAACAATTGCCGTACCGCAACCCGTAGTTTCCATCACTGGAGAGTGTATACCGAATGGGCGGGCGCGAGGAGCAGGGCCAGCGGGGGAGACTCGGCTTTTGCGGAAGGGGTATAATCTCGTCACCGTCAGGCCTTGTCGATGAAAGTACGCGATGTGCTGAAACTGATCGAAGACGACGGTTGGTACCAGGTAACGCAAAAGGGAAGCCACCGTCAGTTCAAGCACCCGGCCAAACCTGGCAGGGTCACGGTCGCAGGGCATCCCTCGCAAGAGATGGACAAGGGTACGGTCAACAGCATTCTCAAACAGGCGGGATTGAAATGAAGGAATATGCGGTGGTGTTTGAGAAAACCTCGAATGGGTGGAGCGCGTATGCTCCCGACCTTCCCGGGTTGGGCGTAGCAGCGGCCACGATCGAGGAGACTGAACAATTGATCCGTGAAGGAATCGAACTCCATATCGAAGGAATGCGAGAGGATGGCTTGCCTATCCCCGAGCCTTCGACGCGGGTAATGCAGCTTGCCGTTCCGGCCTAAAAGAGAACCAAGCCTCCAGTCACTCCCAGCTCGACACGATGTATAGTTCGGAATCATGAGGCGTTTCTCTCTATTTCTTTTCTCTGCCATCATTCTTACGGCGTTGACCCGTCTGGCGCTTGCGGAACAGGAACCGCCGGTGGCGATTATTGCCGACCAGCTCATCAGCCTGACCACGCAGCATGGCGGCGGCCAGTTGCCTGTCGACCTCTCGCTGGATTGGGACAAGCCCCAGCCGCAGGTGACGCGCGCGGTGGTCATGTTTCATGGCAAAGGCCGCGATGTGGACGGATACTACCGGTCGCTGCGGCGCGCCGCGGAGGAAGCTGGAGGCGATGCGGCCGCGACCTCCATTCTGATTGCGCCGCAGTTTCTCAACGAGGAGGACGCGCGCGCGCACCATCTTCCGGACCGCGTTCTGCGCTGGCGGCAGGGCACATGGGAGGCGGGAGCCGAGGCTGCAGGTCCGTCCGCGATCGGTGCCTACGAGGTGATCGATGCGATCGTCGCCCATCTCTCCGATCGCAGGATCTTCCCGAACCTGAAGACGATTGTGCTTGCGGGCCACTCCGGCGGCGGGCAGGCGATGCAGCGGTATGGAATTGCCGGAAGAGCGGAGCGAGTTGCGGCGCCCGGAGTTCATCTGCGCTACGTGGTTGCGAATCCCTCTTCGTATATGTACTTCACCGACGATCGCCCGGTCTTCGATCACGACAAGGTGCGCTTTGAAGCCGGCGATCAAGGAAAATGCCGCAACTTCAACCACTGGAAGTTCGGGCCGCTGGATGTGCACGAGCAATATGTGCGGGAGAGCGCGGCAGCCGGATGGCCGGCGCTCGAAGATGCGTTTGCGCACAAGGATGTGACCTATCTGCTGGGAACAGCGGATGTCGATCCTCACGAGAAGGATCTCGACATCACCTGCGCCGGGGAGATGGAAGGCCCGACCCGGTTTCTGCGGGGGCAGGCGTACTATGCCTGGCTGCACAAGCGGCATGCGGCCGGCTGGAGCCAGCGCTTGTGGTTCGTGCCGGGGGTGGCGCATTCGGGTGGCAAGATGTTCACGTCGGAGTGCGGCGTGGCGGCGCTGTTTGAGCGGGCTACCTGCAAGGATCAGGAATAAGGGATTTGGCGACTGCGCCGCAGAGTTGGGTGCGTCCGCCGATCAAAGCCGGTCGAAGATCTCGCGGAACTCCCAGGCGCCTTGCTTGCCGGCCAGCCACTCGGCGGCACGGACGGCGCCCAGCGCAAAGCCTCTGCGACTATGGGCGTCGTGGCGGAGTTCGAGCGTGTCGTAAGGGCCGGTGGCGATGACAATGTGCTCACCCTTGGTGTCGCCCACCCGGCGGGAGGTGATCTCGACCTGCGCGTCGGCCCCAATCTTCGATTGCTCGGCTTCGACAATCTGTTGCAGCGTGATGGCCGTGCCCGACGGGACGTCGATCTTGGACTCGTGATGCGTCTCGGAGATGTGGAATTGATAGCCGTCGAGCTTGGCCAGTTCGGCGGTGAGACGAAAGAGCTTTTGCACGCCGATGGAGAAGTTGGTTCCGTAGAGCAAGGCTCCGCCGCGCTTGATGGCCAGGGCCTTCATGTCGTTCAACTGCGCGTACCAGCCGGTGGTGCCGACCACGATCCGCGCGCCCAGGGAGAGCACGGCGCGGATGTTTTTAACGGCCGCTTCGGCGTTGGTGAAGTCGATGACCACGTCCACGCCGGCCAGCGAGGGTGCGGTCAGGGCCGAGGCATCCCGGTTTTCATTGAAGTCGAGCACGCGCACGCCATGCCCGCGCTCGCGCGCCACCTGCGCCACCAGGCTGCCGGTTTTTCCTTTGCCGAGAACGAGAATGAGCATGTTTGCACCAGTTGTAAGTTTTCAGTTGTAAGTTGTCAGTCAACAGCTTACAGCGAAGTGTTGAAAACTGTCAGGTGAGAATTCTCGTCGTGAGAATTTTACGGATTTTCCGCTCCTTATCTCGCACGGAACGTCGAAGGTTACGGAACCAGGCTCTTGAACTTACAACTGAAAACTTACAACTTACAACCGTCACTTGTCCGCTGTCAGCGGCTTTCGCGATTCAACGTCGAAGATGTTCGGATCGGGATCTTTGAAGAAGGCGGCGTGAAGCGAACGCAGGGCTTCATCGGCATCGTCTTCATCGATCATGAAACTCATATTAATCTCGCTGGCGCCCTGCGAGATCATGCGCACGTTGATGTGTCGAATGGCGCCGAAGACCTGCGCGGCCATGCCGCTTTGCCCGCGTATGTCCTCGCCCACCATGCAGACCAGCGCCTTGCGGCCCTCATACTTCACGTCGGCCAGCTTGCTCAGGTCGGCTGCGATAAGGGGCAGTTTTTCATTGGAATCGACAGTGAGCGAAACGCTGACTTCGCTGGTCGAAACCATGTCCACCGGGCACTTGTGCTTGTCGAAGATGGCGAATATTTCGCTCAGATAGCCGTGCGTCATCAGCATGCGGCTGGCGACCACGTCGATGATGCTCAGCTTCTTTTTTACCGCGATGGATTTGAACGGGCT
>PLPU01000286.1:0-1563 GCA_003159975.1 Acidobacteriaceae bacterium | reverse complement strand
CACCTTGGCGCCGAAGTAGGCCAACTCGGCAGCTTCTTCAAAGCTGATGACCTTGACGCGCAGTGCGTCGGGGCAGACGCGCGGATCGGTGGTCATGATGCCGTCAACGTCCGTCCAGATTTCGATGGCCTCAGCCGAAAGCGCTCCGCCGAGGAGCGCACCAGTGAAATCGGAGCCGCCGCGACCGAGGGTGGTGGTGATGCCAGCCTCGTTTGAGGCGATGAAACCACCAATCACGGGCACTTGGCCGTTGACAAGAATCGGGCGGAGTTTCTCCGCGGCGCGCTTTTCAATAATGGCGTCGATCGGAACAGCCTTCTGAAACTGCGAATCGGTAACGATGACATCGCGCCCGTCCACGTGGGCCGCGTCGATGCCACGCTCACGGAATGCCGCGGCTACGATGCGGCTGGAAAGGCGTTCGCCGTAACTGACAATCAGGTCGGAGATGCGCGGGGTGAGTTCGAGAATGGCCGCCAATCCGCGCAGAATCTCATCCAGCGAGTCGAATTTCTGGTCAATGAGAACTTGCAACGCTGCGGAATCGGCGAAGTTCTTCACTAGCGCGCAGGCGGTGTCGCGATGGCGCGAGCGAAGCCGCGAGCTGATGGAGAGCGCGCCGGTGCGGTCGCCGGCGGCAGCCGAGGCGGCCGCGCGCAGCAACTGGTCAGTCACCTTGGCCATGGCGCTGACTACGACGACGGGCTGCTTGCCCTGCGCGACGCGTCCGGCCACAATGGCCGCGGTACGACCGATGGCGGCCGGGTCCTCGACCGAAGTGCCGCCAAACTTCATGACTACCAGGTTCATGCGAAGGTTCTCATCTCGTATAGGGCGCGTCAGGCGCGCGCCGCGGCCTCGGCAACGGCTTGCCACCCCAGCGACGAAGACCTGTCGCCGGGGGCCCCGGGTTCAAACTTGCCTAAACTGGCGAGCAGTTCGGCGTTCAGGATGGCCGCGCCGGCCGCACCGCGAATGGTGTTGTGCGAGAGCACGGTGAACTTCCAGTCGAGCACCGGGCAGGGGCGCAGTCGGCCCACCGTGACCGCCATGCCGTTGCCGCGATTGCGATCGAGNNGGGGCGGTCGGTAGATGCATTCCAGCGAGCGGCCGGAACTCCGCCCATGCAGCCAGCAACTCTTCGTGGGTGGCCGGCTTTCGCAGCTTGATCGAGACGCTGACGGTGTGGCCGTCGATGACTGCAACGCGGTTGCAACTGGCGCTCATGCGCGCCGCCAGAGGCCTTACGGTGTGGCCTTCCAGCTTGCCCAGCAGCTTGAGCGTCTCCTCTTCCATCTTCTCTTCTTCATTTCCGATGTAGGGGATCACGTTGTCCAGAATGTCCATCGAGGGCACGCCGGGATAGCCCGCGCCGCTGACGGCCTGCATGGAGGTGGCGAAGATCTGCTCGATGCCGAAGAGGTCGTCAATGGGCTTGAGCGCCAGCACCGGGCCCATCGCCGTGCAATTGGAGTTGGTAACAATGTAGCCGCCCGATTCGCGCCGCCACGACTGTGTCTCGATGAGGTGGAGGTGGTCGGCGTTGACTTCGGGAAGAACCAG
>PLPU01000375.1:2815-3651 GCA_003159975.1 Acidobacteriaceae bacterium | reverse complement strand
TGGACCATCTTGACGAAGTGGCCGGCGCCGTCTTCGCCAACCCAGTCGCAGCAGGGGGTGCCGTCTTCAACTTTGGCGGCGATGGACTGGAAGATTTCCTTGACGTGCGGCCAGGCGGCGGGATTGCCGCCGGGCATGATGGAGGGGCCGAAGCGCGCGCCTTCTTCACCGCCGGAGACGCCGGTGCCGATGAAGAGGATGCCTTTGTCGGCGAGGGCCTTGGTGCGGCGATTGGAGTCAGTGAAGAGGGAGTTGCCGCCGTCGATGACGATGTCGCCGGGCTCGAGGTAGGGAAGAATGTGGTCGATGGTCTGGTCGACCGAGTCGCCGGCCTTGACCATGAGCATGACGCGGCGGGGGCGCTTGAGGAGCGCGGCCAGCTCCTGAAACGAGTGGGCACCGACGACATTAGTGCCCTTGGCTTCATCGGCGAGGAAGTCGTCGACTTTTGAGACGGTGCGATTGAAGACGGCAACCTTGAATCCATGATCGTTCATGTTGAGGACCAGGTTCTGTCCCATGACGGCAAGGCCGATGAGGCCGATATCACACGATGCGTCTGACATACTATCTCCCAAAGCTCCCTGATGGTACCACTGCGGGCGGCGGCTTTTCCTTGATTGTATCGGAGTGGTCAGACCTCTGGGAACAGGGACTAGGGAATAGGNNAGGGACTAAGGGACCAGGGACTCAGGGAATAGGGCGGGCAGGACATTTGTCGGAATTCGGTACGGGGTTGGAATCGATTCAACACAGCATTCATCTAAATTTTTATCTGCAGCCCTGATGTGGCGTGTAGAACTGAAAGATGCCGCGCTCTCCCTTCCCCCGAGAAT
>PLPU01000375.1:0-2780 GCA_003159975.1 Acidobacteriaceae bacterium | reverse complement strand
GGGCGGAAGGCGATCTGGATCATGGTGCCGCAGGGCAAGCCTGTGGACGACACGATTGCGAAGTTGGAGCCGCTGCTGAAGCCTGGCGATATTCTGGTCGACGGCGGTAACTCGAATTACAAAGACACGATGCGCCGGCATGACGAGATTGCGGACAAACACTTCAATTTTGTGGACGTGGGCACGTCGGGCGGCGTGTGGGGATTGAAAGAGGGCTACAGCATGATGATTGGCGGTGACAAGGAGCCGGTCGAGTATCTGCGGCCTATTTTCGAGACGCTGGCTCCGGCGGTGGATAAAGGCTGGGGACATGTGGGGCCGGGCGGCGCGGGACACTTTGTGAAGATGATTCACAATGGAATTGAATACGGCATGATGCAGGCGTACGCCGAGGGATTTACGATTCTGGAAAAGAAAGAAGAGNNGCGCTGGGCAAGAATCCATCGCTGGAGGGGCTTGAGGCGTTTGTCGAGGACTCGGGCGAGGGGCGGTGGACGGTGATTGAGGCGATCGATCTGAATGTGTCGGCGCCGGTGATTACCGAGTCGCTGATGCGAAGGATCCGGTCGCGGGAGGAGAACAACTTTACCGACAGGATGCTGGCGATCATGCGGAATGCGTTTGGCGGACATGCGGTGAAGAAAGACTAGTTGTCAGTTGTAGGTTTTCAGTTGTCAGTTGAAAAGCCCGTTCGGAAAACTGACCACTGACAACTTACAACTTACAACTGACGANNCGGAGGATCTTTCCCAGGTCCAAACGGGTGCGGAGCGGATTCCAGAGGCGGGGATCCTGGTGATTTTTGGCGCGTCGGGCGATTTGACCAAGCGGAAGCTGCTTCCCGCGCTGTTTCACTTGCGGCAGGTGGATTTGCTGCCCAAGAAATTTGCGATTGTGGGCGTGGCGCGTCGGCCGCTGGGCGATGAGTTTGCGGCGGATATGCGGGCGGGGATTGTGGAGTTTGGCAGCGTGGACGCAGGCGACGCAAAGCTGGATGAGTTTGTGCAGCAGATCAGCTATTTTCCGTTGAACTTCGACGATCCCAAGAGCTATGCGGGGCTGAAGACGGAACTGGAGCGGATTGCCACGGAGAAAGAAATTGGCGGGAACCGGCTGTTTTACCTGGCCACGGCGCCGGAGTTCTTTGCCGGGATCATTGAGAACCTGGGAGCGCAAGGGATGGCGCAGCCGGAGCAGGGGAAAGTGCAGGTGGTGATCGAGAAGCCATTCGGCCACGACCTGGACTCGGCGCGCGAGCTGAACCATCAGGTGAACGCGGCGTTTCACGAGAGCCAGGTCTTCCGCATCGATCACTACCTGGGCAAGGAGACGGTGCAGAACATTTTGGTATTCCGGTTTGCCAACGGGATCTTTGAGCCGGTGTGGAATCGGAACTACATCGACCACGTGCAGATTACAGCGGCGGAGACGCTGGGAGTGGAGGGCCGTGGGCCGTTTTATGAAAAGGCCGGCGCGCTGCGCGACGTGGTGCAGAACCACGTGATGGAGCTGCTGAGCTTCGTGGCCATGGAGCCGCCCTCGAGTTTTGAGGCGGAGAGCGTTCGGCAGGAAAAGCTGAAGGTGTGGAAGTCGATTCCGCCGATTGGGATTTTGAACGCGGTTCGCGGGCAATATGGGCCGGGGCTGGTGGGCGGTGAGCACGTGGTGGGTTACCGGGACGAGGAGCGTGTGAATCCCGAAAGCGGTACAGAGACCTATGCGGCGGTGAAACTGCAGATTGAAAACTGGCGATGGGCCGGCGTGCCGTTTTATCTGCGGGCGGGGAAGCGGATGAGGAAGCGGGCGACGGAGATCAGCATTCAGTTCAAGCAGCCGCCGCTGTTGATCTTTAACCGGATGGCCGCGAGCGGTCCGTGCCAGGAGATTCAGCCGAACCTGCTGACGATTCGCATACAGCCGGACGAGGGGATTGCGCTGCGGTTTGGGGCCAAGGTGCCGACGACGTCGAACATGGATGTTTGCCCGGTGAATATGGATTTCGACTACGCGGCGGCGTTTGGGAAGTCGAGCGCGAACGGGTATGAGCGGCTGTTGCTGGACGCGATGCTGGGGGATCAGACGTTGTTTTCGCATCGCGACGGCGTGGAGACGACATGGTCGCTGTATACGCCGATTTTGCAGGCCTGGGCTGCGAAGAAGCCGGGAGTGTTTCCGAACTACTTTGCCGGGTCGTGGGGACCGGAGTGCTCAGACCGGCTGCTGGAGCGGGGCGGACATGTTTGGCGGAACGATCTGGGTCGGCAGGGGTAAGAGCAGGGAATAGGGAATAGGGAACAGAGAGCAGGGAACAGCAACCTGCTGGTAGTGACTGCTGAACGATCGACGGAGAAATGGGCGTGACGAGAGATGAAGCATCGAGCTTCGCGGATGAATGGGTTGCCGCATGGAATGCGCATGATCTGGAACTGATCCTGGCGCACTATGCGGATGAGGTTGAACTGACGTCGCCGGTTGCGGCCAGACTTTTGGGGGCTGCGGATGGGAAGGTGACTGGAATGGCGGCCCTGAGAGCGTACTTTGAGCGTGGGCTTGAGGCTTATCCGGAACTCCATTTTCGACTTGAAGAAGTGTTTGTTGGATTGAGCAGCGTGGTGCTGGTATACGCCAATCAAAACGGGACGCACACGGCGGAGTATATGGAGTTGTCCGCAGACGGGAAAGTGGTCAGGGTTGTGGCGAATTACGGTTCGTAATGCAAAGAGCATGAGCGCCGTCCCTACGGGACTCCGGATGAATTGTTGGTTCGCCGACCCCACGCT
>PLPU01000162.1:0-3683 GCA_003159975.1 Acidobacteriaceae bacterium | reverse complement strand
CCTTCCCCAGGAGGAAATCATGCCGCAGAATCTACTCGAGCAACTACGCAACTACACCACCGTTGTGGCCGACACCGGCGACATTGAGGCGATGGAGAAGTTTCGCCCCCAGGACGCCACCACCAATCCCTCGCTCATCACCGCCGCGGCCCAGATGCCCCAATATCAGCCCATCGTCGACAGCGTGCTCAAAGATGCCCGCAATGAACTTGGCGAAGGCGCAACCGATGAGGCCGTAGCCAATCTGGCCTTCCAGCGCCTCGCCATCGCCTTCGGCAAAAAGATTCTAGCCATCGTCCCCGGCCGCGTCTCCACCGAGGTTGACGCCCGCCTCTCCTACGACACCGAGGCCACCATCGCGCAGGCCCATAAGATCATCGCGGAATACGACCACGCCGGCATCGGCCGCGAGCGCATCCTCATCAAGATCGCCTCCACCTGGGAAGGCATCCGCGCCGCGGAAGTCCTCGAGAAGGAAGGCATCCACTGCAACGTCACCCTGCTCTTCGGACTTCACCAGGCCGTAGCGGCGGCCGAGGCCGGCGCCACCCTCGTCTCGCCCTTCGTCGGCCGCATCCTCGACTGGTACAAGAAGGACACCGGCAAGGACTACCAGGGCGCCGACGATCCCGGCGTGCAGTCCGTTACCAAGGTCTACAACTACTACAAGAAGTTCGGCTACAAGACCCAGGTGATGGGCGCCAGCTTCCGCAACATCGGCGAGATCAAAGAGCTGGCCGGCTGCGACCTGCTCACCATCTCGCCGCAACTGCTTGCGGAGCTTGAAGCCACCGAAGGCGACCTGCCGCGCAAACTCGATCCCGAAGCCGCCAAAACGCTGGTCATCCTGCAGATCAAGATGGACAAGGCAACTTTCGACGCCATGCACGCCGCCGACCGCATGGCAACCGACAAACTGAAGGAAGGCATTGAGGGCTTCTCGGCCGCGCTGGTNNATGCGGCTGCCCTTCGTGTTTCTGGTCCACGTCATTTTGCAATCGAGACGCCGCTCTGCTAACAAACTTGGTCCCCACCTCTTATAATCCACCACCTATCCGATAAGCTCTGTGTTACAGAACTATAAACAGGCAGTGGCTGGATTCCCCGGCTGCACTCCGAGAGCCCCGGCCATCGCCTCAACAAGGGTCTGCGCGTGCGGTCCCGGGAGGTGTGTATGCAGGCCCAGAATCATCCGTCTCCGTCTCATCCGCTTGAACCCTTCTTTCAGCAAATGGTCCGCAACAGTTACGAGGGCAAGCTCGGCCTCCACGATCCCGACGTGACCAATTATGTGGCGCATCTGCTCTGCGAGTTCTCTGAGGCCGACAAGCTCTACAAGGTGCGCGACGAAGTGGGCCGTCCCATCGAAGAGCTCACCGACATGATGCTGGCCTCCGACCCGGTAAACGGCTCCGCCCCCAACTTCGATGCCGAACGCGCGCTGCGCAAGCACATCGGCGACTACGCTCTGTTCACCGCCGGCATGTATCCGGAGGCGAGCGGTTCCAGCCGCCGCCATCGCCGCCATCAACCCAGCCTTGGCGAACTGATCCAGGCAGGCAAGCAGAGTTACTTCATCGTCAGCCAGTTTAACCTCTTCGAATATGAGCAGGAAGCCCCGCTCTTCGCCCGCCTCTCCGACGGATTCGAGCGCTGCATCCTCGGCCTCACGCTGGTGCGCGAAGAGATGGGACCGCGCAGGCCGCTCATGCTGCCCCCGCAGGTGAATTAACGCGATTCGTCACAACCTTATGCAACTCCTTCGCCGCGTTGATAGTCTAATCAGCGAGGAGCTTCCATGAGCGAGTGGATAACACTGCATGCAGCAGACGGGCACGATCTGAGTGCCTATGTGGCGCGGCCCGAGGGCGAACCGATCGCAGGCCTGGTGGTGATTCAGGAGATCTTCGGCGTCAACGCGCACGTCCGCTCGGTGGCCGACGGCTATGCGAAAGATGGATTCCTGGCCATCGCTCCAGCCCTCTTTGACCGCATCGAGCGCGGCGTTGAGCTCGCCTACGACGGCGCCGACATGCAAAAGGCGGTAAGCTTCATCCCCAAACTCGACGCTGAAAAGTCGACCGCCGATATCGCCGCCGCCATTGACTTTGCCGCAGCCGAAACAGACAAAAAAGTCGGCGTCATCGGCTATTGCTGGGGAGGCACGCTCGCCTGGATCGCCGCCTGCCGGCTCCCGGTCGCGGTAGCAGTTGGATATTATGGCGGCCACATTTCGAAGTACGCCGCCGAAACTCCCGCCGTGCCCGTCATGCTCCACTTCGGCAAGCAGGACGCGCACATTCCTGCCGAAGCCGTTGAAAAAATCCAAGCGGCTCATCCCGAAGTCGAGGTTTATTGGTTCGACGCCGGCCACGGCTTCAACTGCGATGCGCGCGCCAGCTATAGCCCCACCCCCGCAAAAGAAGCCCGCGAGCGCTCCCTGAGTTTCCTAAAAAAGCATCTCGCTTGAACAAGCACAGGAGTTCGCAGGTCTCGCCTTTCGAGACCTGCGAAAACTGACCACTGACAACTGATCACTGACAACTGTGGTTCACTCCGACCAAACCCCCAGCACATTCCCCGCTCCGTCGGAAAAGTGAAACCGCCGTCCCCCAGGAAACTCGAACGTCGGCACCACCACGCCGCCGCCCTCCATCCTCACCGCGATCTCAGTCGCCGCAAGGTCCGCAGAGTAGAGGACCACCAGCGGCGCCTGCTTCCCCGGCCCCCCATTTGCCTCGGTCCGTACGAACCCGCCGTCGATGCCGGCACCCTGAAAGCTGACGTAATCCGGCCCATAGTCCACAAAGGTCCATCCGAAAACGGTCGAATAAAACCGCTTCGTCTGCGCGATGTCGGTTGAATGAAACTCGATGTAGTTGATCTTGTGGTGGTGTCCAGCTTTGCTCATAGCTTCTCTTCTCCTTTGTGTTCTGATGCAAATGGAGTCGAGGGAGAGGCGTGCGCGAATTCCAGAATCGGACTCGGAAGCGCAGGCACACCTTTCCCACGGTGCTCTGAAACGCCTCCATCCACATTCCCTCAGAAGCAGGAGAGTGCAGGTAGAGCCCGCTGATTCACTTCCCGCCGCGGACTGCCGAGGTACGAGAAAAACGTACCAGATGATCAATTGCTTTTGCAATCCAAAAAGTGAGGAACGCGCAACGAGTGTCGCACGTCCGAACCCGGGACCGGGAGCCCCTATTCCCTNNTCCCTTAGTCCCTTAGTCCCTCTAAAGTATGTATCTGCTAAGGTCCTGATCCTTCACCACCGACGCCACCATCTGCTTCACATACGCGTCGTCGATTAAGAACACCTTCTCCGGGCCGGATGCAGTCATTCGTTCCAGATACGGGAGCGGCGTAGACGACTCCGCCTTGATCGCCTCGCTCAGCACTGCGGCCTGCTCTTCGTCCGGCGCGCGCCGTGCCACATCCGGCGCAAGGAAGCTCACATCCTCAAGCACGCGTTCCATGATGGTGTGCAGCCGCCGCGCTCCAATGTTCTCCGTCTGCTCATTCACCTTGAACGCAAACTCCGCCATCTCGCGCAGTGCCTCGGCGGCAAACTCGAGGCGCACGCCCTCGGTCTCCAACAGCGCCGAATATTGCTTGGTCAGTGACGCCTTCGGCTCCGTCAGAATGCGCAGGAAATCATCCACGGTCAGCGACTGCAACTCCAC
>PLPU01000183.1:0-12852 GCA_003159975.1 Acidobacteriaceae bacterium | reverse complement strand
CGACCGGTAGATCTGGAAGGTGCGGTCGAGGATTTCGCCCAGGTTCATGGGGCGGAGGGTTGCGGTCATGCAGGGGCTCCGGGTGGGGGATCGGATGGCGGCGCGTCCTCTTCGGTAACGGGTAGTGCTTCCGGGGCGGAGTGTTGCGGCTGGCTGGTGGTTGTTTCCGTGGCTTCGGATGGAAATGTTGGTTCAGGCTGTCGCAGAGCCGGTGCGATCGCGGGCAGCCACGGCGCGGCTTCGGGTTGCGGAGGTGGCGGGGCCAGCAGGCCGGCCTGGAGCATCATCCACTCGATGTCGAAGCCCTCCTGGCGAATGCGCTGATCGTAGTAGAAGAGCACGAGGGCGATGCCGTAGACCGGGCGGGTGAGGGACTGGATGGCGAATGCGGCGCCGTAGAGGACAAACAGCATGATCATGGCCGCGGATTGGGCATGCACGGGATTGTTTGCGCCGGGAATCAGGGCGGCGAGGATGGTCACGGGCACGGTGATAACCATGGTAAGCATCCAGCCAAGGATCGCTCCGAGGAGATAGAGGAGAAAGATGCGGCCCCTGGTTCCCTTGGTGAGGATGGAACTGCGCTTGAGCGCGGCGATGGCGCCAATCTGCTCGACGACGCAGGCTGGGAAGGAGAGCGAGAGGCGGAGCAGCATGTGCAAGGCATAAAAAACGAGGACGAAAGAGATGGCAAAGGAAACCACTCCAACAAGAACTCCGCCCGGAATGCCCATGCCAGCCGCCTGCGCAAACGCAGCCAGCGCAGCGGAGAAAAACAGGAGGGCGAACCATACCAAGCCGGGAGCTACGCCGATGATGAGCCCCTGAAGAACGTAGAGGCCGATGTAGTTCCACCCGCGCGGCCAGACGGCTTTGTAGGCGCCGCGAATGGTGGTGCTTTCACCCAGGTTGGCGCGGGCGACGGCGTGGTTCATGGCGGCCGACGCGAGGGCGGAGACGGCGAGGAAGGTGGGCAGCACCACGAACATGCCTGCAGCGATCAGCACAAAGGCCAGGATTCCAGTGGCGAAATCGGAGGCTTTGCCGGCGCCGGACCAGGCGAAAAGCAGAAATGCCGCGGACGCGAAGACGAGGATGACGGCAGTGGGAACGACCGCAATGCCGAAGAAGACGAGGAATCGCGAGCGGTAGAGATGGACGGTGCGGTCAAGGATATCGCCCAGCGTGGATGGGCGCAGGGGCTCCTTCATGCGTTCTCCCCAGGGTCATGCGGATCGGAAGGCGGGGCAGGGGGCGGAGGTTCGGGAAAAGGCGGCTGAGCTGGCGCGGGCGGTTCAAAATGGGCATCGAGGGCGAGCCAGGGCTCGGCGGAGGGTGCTTCGGCCGACTGGCTGGGCGGCTCGGATTCGGGGACGGGGGCGGGCACGGTGAGGCCGGCGGCCTGCATCATCCATTCGATGTCGAAGCCCTCCTTGCGCACGCGCTGGTCGTAGTAGAAGAGGGTGAGGCCGGTGGCATACATGGGCCCGATGAAGGTGTTTGTGAAGAAGCTCACGATCTGCTGCACAATGCGCAGCCATGCAGGCAGCAGGCCGTGCTGTTTAAACGCAGCCACAATGAAGACGGCCTGGGTCAGCGCGACCAGCCCAAGCTGGATGACGATGATGAGGAGGCCGAGGACGAAGATGCGCCCGCGGGAGCCCTGGCTAAGGTGGATGCTGCGGCGGAGGGCATTGCGAGCGGTCAGCTTCTCAACCACGCAGGCGGGAACCGCCAGGGCATATCGCAGGCCCATCAGGATGGCATAAACAAGCCAAAAGCCCACCAACAGGATCAAGAGCGCGGAGACCCCCAGGAAAATGACGGCAGATTGAGGGTTGGCGGCGCTTCCACCTTTGGCAAAGATGCCCAAGGGACGGAGATAGAAGAAGAGCACGGAGAAATATCCGCCGTAAATCAGCACGATGGGCAGCCAGATGATAAAGGCCACGATGGTCATCAGCCACAGGTAGGTTCCCAGGCGCGGCAGGATACTGCGATAGGCGCCGCGNNGCCAGCGTGACCCATGGCACCTGCTGACTCATATGCAGGACACGCAATAACTCACCCAGGCCGATCTGGAAGAGGCTCAGGACCAGCATGATGCCGGCGTAAACGGCGGAAATGCCGGCAAAAAGGACAAAATTAGTGCGATAAAGCTGGGCGGTACGGTCAAGGATTTCGCCGAGAGTGAGCGGGCGGAGGTTGGTTTCCATGCAGGGCTCCTGAGAAACAATTCGTGAACGCTTGCGGGGATACTAGCACACGGTAAATTGGCTACGCGGTGAGCAGGCGATTGAAAGTGCGGAATGAATTTAGAAACAAGTAACTGGCAGGTGAGCCTTGGGGTAAACTGGTTTACCACGCGATGGAAGCAATTCGCACTTCGGTCAACGATCTCGCCAAGGCCTGTGGCTGCTCCGCGGACGCCGCGGAATGGGAGGAATTTCTGCGCCGGTGCACGCCGCTGGCGTCGCTGGTGGCGATGCGGGTATCGCGGATGTGGATGAGCGGGTCGTCGTCCGCAGCGGTAGACGATATTGTGCAGGAAGTCTTCATGAAACTGTGTGAGCAGGAGCGCAGGATTCTGAAGGATTTCGAGCCGCGCGGCGAGGATTCGTTTCTGGGCCTGTTGCGCATGGTGGCCGCCTCGGTGGCCAACGATTACTTCCGGCGTATTTATTCGGAGAAGAGGGGTGGCAAAGTAGTAACGATGGCGCTGGTGGAAGATGCCGCGCCGTTTCCGGCGGCGAGCACGAAGGAGTCGGCGCGGATGCATCGGTCGGTGCTGCTTGCACAACTGGATGAGAAGCTGCGCTCGGCGCCGGAGGTGATCAGCGAACGCGACCGGTCGGTGTTCTGGCTTTATTATCTGCAAGGGCTGACGGCAGAGGAGATTGCCCGGCTGTCGGCCGCAGGACTGACGGCAAAAGGGGTGGAGAGCGCGCTGCGGAGGGTGGCCAAGTGGCTGCGCGGCGAGATTGAGGGACGAAAGGCGGAGATTCAACCCGAAGCCGGCTGAAAAGTTGCTGCTCTTCAGAAAGGAATGTGGCTGGGGTTGCCGTTAAATAGAGTGCAGATATGAGCGACTACAAGAATCCGGAAGATCCATCCGGACCTCGCGACGATGCGGCGGCGGAAGATGCGCTGCGAAGGGCGCTGAGCGAATTGATGGAAGGGCGAGGATTCCTCGGCGAGGATGCGCGTGGGGAGAGCCCCGGTCCGCGGAAGACTGGCCCGGAAGTGGAATGTCCCGAAGTGAGCGCGTGGTTTGCGCTGCTGGGAGCGGAAGTGGGCACGGCGGACGCGAAGGGAAAGGCGAGAGTTGAAGCGCTTATGGCTCATGCGGCGCAATGCAGCCGCTGTGCGGATCGCCTGCGCATGCTGACCGGGGACGCAACGCCGGAAGAGTCGGCTGAGCTGAGCCGGCTGGCGTCGTCCTCTCCCAGCTGGCAGCACGACCTGGCGGTTGAGCTGGCGCGCACTCCGTATCGCTCCGCCAGTTCGAGGAAGACGCGATTTTATCTCTGGGCAGGGGCGGGGCTGGCGGCGTCGCTGGTGCTGGCGGTTGGGGCTGGTTTGTGGTGGCAGCGCGCCAATACGCCGGAACGGCTGCTGGCTGAAGCTTATACGCACGACCGCATTTTTGAGCTGCGCATGCCGGATGCCGGCTTTGCGAACGTGACTCCGCAGACACATTTGCGTGGAGGCGCGGCGGACCATGAGTCGGCCCGGCTGCTGGATGCGCGGGCACGGATCGAGCGTGAGCTGGAGAATGCGCCCGATGATCCGCATTGGCTGCAACTTGAAGCCCGCGCGGACATTCTGGAAGAGAAGTTCGACCCGGCCATCGACATTCTGGACCGGCTGCTGGCCGCGGGTCCGCCCACTTCGAGCCTGCTGGTGGACGATGCGGCGGCTTACTTCCAGCGGGGCGCGACGACGGGCAGCGAAAACGACCGGGCAACAGCTTTGGAATATCTGCGCCATGCCGATGAGCTGACACCTGGAGACCCGGTTGTGCTGTTCAACGAAGCGGTGGCCATGGAGGATCGCGGCCAGGTGATGAATGCCGTGGAGACGTGGAACCGGTATCTGCGGTTTGAGCGCGATCCGAAGTGGCTGGCCGATGGCCGGCGGCGGTTGCAGGCCCTGGAACAGAAGCTGAACCAGATGAAGACGCATCAGAGCCGGATGGAGCGGAACCTGGCGACTCCGCAGGCGATGCTTGCGCTGGCGGACGATGCGGCAGCGCTGGGTGCGATCGACGAGGAGTTATCGAGCACGCTGTTGCCGAGGCTGCTGATTCCGGCGGTCCCGTTGCCGGTGGACTGCTCGCGCGGCTCTCCTTGCGCACCGGCTTGCACCGACGCTTGCCGGGCTGCCCGCACTTTGCTCCACGCTCTGGCCGCATCGCTCGAACGCAACCATCAAGACCCCTGGCTTACCCAACTGCTTCTCCCCGAATCCTTCCCGGCAAAATCTCCACAAACTAATTTGGATTACGCGCTTGCGGTTAACCTGCTGGCGGGGGGCATTGAGGCCGACGTGACGGGCGACTACCTGGCAGCGCAGCAGGAGACGCTCAGGGCCGGAGAGAAATTTCGGAAACTCCTGAATGCGGCCGGCGAAGACCGTGCGCAGGTGGAGAGGTCGTACGCGCTGATGCGCGCGTCGAATCTTGCGGGGTGTTATAGCACGGCTCACCCCCTGTTGGGCCGCGACCCGCAGTTTGCATGGATTCAGATTCACGGGCTGACACAGGACACCATTTGCGATCCCCATCCGGGAAGCGTTGAGGAAAACAATCCGGCGTACCTTCATGCTGAAACGATGGCCGTTGCGCGCAAGTACACGCTGCTTGAATTGCGGGCCCGCATCATGCTGGGCTCGGCGGCGGTGGATGCGGGCGATACCGAAACCGCGTGGCGGGACGGCATGGCGACGGCGAGGCGGTTTTTCGCAGGCGATTATCCACCGATACGGCTTTATGCAACGCTGTCGGGTCTTTACGAGGTGGAACGCGAGACGCCACGGGTTCGCGAGGCCTTGCTGATGCAGCGGGAGGTGGTGGGCGTACTTGGGTTGACGCGGAGCAGTGCATTGATTCCCACGGAGCGGCTGAACCTGGCGGCGGCGGCGATTCGCGCCGGAGCGGTAGCCGAGGCGCAGGAGCAGGTGAAGGAAGCGCAGGCAGAACTCGCCGCTAACGGTCGAGAAAAGTCGATTCAAGGGTTTTTGGCTGAGAATGAAATCGCCATGGCCAAGCTTTATCTTGAACGCCACGACCAGGCGGCGGCGGCAAAGATGCTGGCCGCGGCGGACGGGCACATGGCGGGCGAGCATAATTCGTATCATCGGCGGGACTACGCTCAAGCGCGGGGGCAGTTGGAACTGGCCGAGGGGCATCCGGAGACGGCTGAGCGCAGGCTGCGGGAGGCGCTGCTGGAGGAAGAACGGCTGGCGGGAGCAGGCGGCGCGGACAGCATCGTGCTGGCGCAGCAGGATCGGGAGCTGTATGCCGTGCTGGCAGGGGTTTGGCTTGGGCAGGGGCGTCCTGGCGAGGAGGTTCTCGCCTTGTGGGAGCGATACAGGCTGCGGATTCTGGGTGAACCGGCGCCTGTTTGTGCCGCGAAGGGGTTGGATTGCCTGAAACCACGGTTGACGGAAGCGCTGGCAAGGCTGGGGGAGAATCAGCTGCTGGGGCAGATTGCGCTGCTCGACCGTGTGCTGCTTTACCGGGCGAGCGGGCGGGGGGTGGTGTGGACGGAAGTGCCGGTCGGCAGGGTGGATCTGCTGGCGGCGGCGGCTCCACTGGAATTGGCGGTGAGTTCGCCGGCGACCACGGTGGATGAGGTGGACCGTGCGGCACGAAAGGTGGGCGGCATCCTGCTTGGGCAACTGGACGCGCACGATGCGAGGGCCGGCGCAAATGGGGAATTGTTGCTGGAACCCGACCCGCTGCTGGGGAATCTACCGTGGCCCTCGGTCGAGACCGATGCTGGTCCGATCGGACTGCAGTTCAATCTTGAGGAGTCGCCGTCGTTTTTGCTGGATCGAGGAACGATTGCGACGACAGGGGGGACGGCGGTGCGGCCGGCTGGCAGGCCGCTGATTGTGGGCGCTTCAGTGGCTTCGGGAGAGAATCCGTTTTTGCCTGAGGTGCTGGACGAGGCCAAGGCAGTGGCCCGGTTTGGAAACGAGCCAAATATCCTGCTGGCCGGGGAGGCGACGGAGCCGGAGGTAGCTGCGCGGCTGGCGACAGCCTCGACGATTCATTTTGCGGGCCACGCTGCTCAACAGGACGGCGGGACACGGTTGCTGCTGGCACCGGGCAGGACGGTGGCATCTCAAAACGGGGCGGAACCGCAGAGGCCTTACCTGGATAGCGCGCTGTTTCGCAAGCATCCGCCGCGGGCTGCGCGGCTGGCGGTGTTTTCAGCCTGCGCCACCGGCAAGAAGGAAGAAGGATGGAATCACGGCATGGGGGACATTGTGGATACGCTGGCGTCGCTCGGCGTGCCGGATGTAGTGGCCACGCGGTGGCAGATCGATTCGGGGTCCGCTGTGCCGATGATGGATGCGTTCTATGGGGGGCTGGCAAAGGGGCTCACGGTTCCACAGGCTTTGACGACGGCGCGGCAAACGCTGATCCGCGACGCACGCTATCGTCATCCGTACTATTGGGCTGCTTACTACGCGTCGGGATTTGGGCGGTCGGATCTGAGCCAGGTGTTTCACGCCAGCAATTAGAGCAGTGCCCGGTTGATCGCGGCTGGGAAATGAAAGCTGCTGCTTCGCCGATTGGCCGCGCAATGATTTAGGCTTTCTGCTGCCATGAAAAAACTCCGCAAGGCCCTCGTTTTCCTTGTCCTGCTGCCGCTCGCGATCGAGCCCGCCGCCAAACTTCAAGCGCAGATGGTCTCGCCGTCCATTGACCACGCGGACCAGCCGTTCTCTTATTTTTCCAAGCCCACCGATGAGATCGGCGTGATGGACGCCGAAGCGGCCACCGAGATTACGCCCGAGGGCTATCTGAGGACGGGATACGGTGAGCTGATGTTCTTTGCCGGGCCGGAACTGGAGCCGACCAACGTGCGGATTCGCACGCTGGAAGAGGGACGGTTGCCGATTATTCACTATCATTTTGAGCGGGACGGCGTGGAGTACGATTTCACGCTGCTGGCCGCGACGCGGGACATCAAGGACGGTGAGCCGGAGGGGCCGCCGGTCAACTTCATCCGCATCACGATGAAGAACGAGGGCAGCGAGACGACGCGCGCCATTCTGGCGACTGGGGTTCGTTACGATGCGCCGAACAACACTGGGGCACGGCACGGCGACAATCGCTTCGATCGTCCACGCGAGGGCAAGTTTCCGGGCGACTACCGGCAGATTGGCGAGAGGTTCAATCCAGACTGGGTCTACTCGTTCGATGGGGGGCGCTTTCTGCGCGACGGGCGGCTGCTCTACACGTTTCCTGAAGGCTACGCCTCGCGCGGGTATACGCTGCATGGCCATTACAACGACCCGCAGGACGTGAACAAGGCTGCGAAACTCAATGTCGATCCGACGGTTGCGGTGGGAATTGTGACCTACTCGGAGCTGCTGGCGAAGGGACAGGCACGCACGCTGGAGTTCAAGATGCCGGTGGCGCCGACGGCCGATGCGGCGACGATTGCGGAGATCGAGAAGGCGAGCTTCGATGAGGCGCACGCGCAGACTGTGCAGTTCTGGAATGGGATCTTCGGCGAGGGAATGGAAGTCAGCCTGCCTGAAGCGAAGGCAGTGAACACGTTTGACGCCAGCCTGATGTATGACCTGCTGGCCCGCGACCACATTGGCTCCGATTTCATCCAGACGGTGAACAAGCTGCACTATCACATGTTCTTCCTGCGCGACGGCGCGGACATTGCGCACAGCTACGATGTGACCGGCTATCCGCGGATCGCGAAGCAGGATCTGGAGTTCTTTGCCAAATCGCAAAAGGCGGATGGGAATTTTCTCTCCCAGGAGCAGCAATATGACGGCTGGGGCGAGGCGGTGTGGGGGTACTCACAGCACTATCGCATGACGCACGACAAGGATTTTGCCGAATGGGCGCTGCCGCAGATTGCGCGCGCCGTGGACTGGCTCAAGCAGGCGCGTGCGGCCGATCCGCTGCACATTATGCCCGCAAGCGATGTTCGCGACAACGAATATGTTCCAGGGCATTTGACGGGCTATAACTTTCTGGCGCTGTCGGGGTTGAAGCTGGCGATTCAGATGGCGAACGAGACGGGGCACGCCGATTTCGCAAAGAGCTGGCAGAGCGAATATGACGATTACCGGCAGGCATTTTTCAAGGTGCTGGATGAGCGCGCGAGCGAGAAGGGCGGGTATATTCCTCCAGCGCTCGATGGACAAGGGGGCGGGTATGACTGGGGCAACCTGCTGGCGGTGGTTCCGGAGCCGACGCTCGATGCGCATGACCCGCGGGTGACGGCGACGCTCAAGGCCACGCAGGCCAAGTATGCCGAGGGCATCATGACGTATGCCGACGGCGAGTTTCTGCATCATTACCTGACCATCAAGAACACCATGACGGAAGCGGTGCGCGGCGATCAGGAGCAGGCGTTGAAGGAGTTCTACGCGCTGCTGGTGCATACCAGCTCAACGCAGGCGGGGTTTGAGTATGCGATTCTGCCGTGGGGCGACCGGAATTTTCAGGACAACCTTGCGCCGCATGGCTGGTTTGCGGCTGAGTACCGTACGCTGCTGCGCACGATGCTGGTGCGCGAGGAAGACGACCAACTGCACCTGCTGAGCGTGGTTTCACCGGAGTGGATCGGTAAGGGAAAGGCGATTTCGGTCAGCGGGGCGCCCACTTACTTTGGCATGGTGGGATTCACGCTGGAGCAGCCGGCGGCGGGTGAGGCAGTGCTTCATCTGAGGGCGAGCTTCAGGGATGCGCCGAAGCAAATCGTCATTCATCTGCCGTGGTTCGTGGCTGTGCAGAGTGCAAGGGCGGATGGGAAAACGGTGAGGGTCGCCGATGGCGCGATTTCCGTCGCGCCGGACACAAAGGAAGTGCGCCTGCATTGGACGGTGAAGGCAAGCGCGCCGCACATGAGTTATGAGCACGCCGTTGCGGATTACAAGGCGGAATACGCGCGGCGCTACCAAGTGCTGATGCATGGAGAGCCGGCAGCGAAGAAGTGAGCTTGAGCGGCTATTCCAACTTCTGGATTTTGGCGCCCTCGGGAATGGGCACGACGAATTGGTTATCGGGCAGGGGCTGGTTTTCTTTCACGCTGTCCACCGAGAGAACGATGCGAATTTCTTCCACTGGACGGGTAATGACCACCGACGACGGATACTTGCTGCCCTCGAAGTCCTGGTAGCCGGCGTAGGTCACCTGCGTCACCAGATTGCCTTCGCTGTCGTAGATGTCCTGCTGATAGGGCTCGAGGTCGTCGCGATGGAAATAGACGACGCGGCGGGGCTCCAACTCATGGCTGCCCGGCTTGATGCTCATGATGCTCAGCTTGTATTCCGGTACGGAGTAGAGGTGCTTGCGGGCCGCGTCCTCCACGGTGACGGTGTCCGCGCCGACACTGTAGTATTCATCTTCCGGGTCCATGCCGCGCACCATCATGGCGTCGAAGAAGAAATCCGGGCGCAGATTCTCGAGAGGGTTGGCCGACTTCCTGGTCACTGCGTTCGAGCCTTCAATCACCTTGCTCTCCGGCGGAATGGCAAGCGTGAAGGTTTTGCCGTTACTGGACATGTCGAAGAATTTTATGCCGAGGTAGAGGCCGAGCACCCGCAGGTCCGACGGCTTGCGTATCAGAATGTGTCCGTGGAGGGTGGGATAGTCCTTGGCGAGGCCCTCTTTGGACTTCATGACACTGGCTTGAATCTCGACAGTGGCAGTGAGGGTATTGAGCGAATCCCACCGCTTATTGAGACTTGCGACCAGGTCTTCAGCCGAGACAGTCTGCGTAACCAGCGGCGGCTTGGGGACGGGCAATTTGCGGGTGGTGGGAAACAGGGAGCATCCGGTGAGCAGGAGCGGCAACGCGAGGGCTACGGCCGCGATGGGGCGGGTGTAAGGCAGGCGGTCGTTCATCGGGAGCCTGCCTTCCTGACGGCGTGACGGTAACCGGCGACGTTGCGGTTGTGCTCGTCGAGAGTGGCTGAAAAGAGCGAATGGCCCTGGGGATTTGCGCCGGCGGCAACGAAATAGAGATAGTTTGTCTGCGCGGGCCGCATGGCCGCGCGCAACGCCTTTGCGCCAGGATTGGCGATGGGGGAGGGGGGCAGGCCGGGGTGCAGATAGGTATTGTACGGCGTATCGAGCTTCAGGTCGCTGGCGTAAAGGGCGCCCCGCCAGCGGCCATCGAGTTCGAGGCCATAGATCACGGCAGGATCGGTCATCAAGGGCATTTTTTTGGCAAGACGGTTTTGGAAAACGCTGGCCACCAGAGGCCGCTCCGCGTCGACCGCCGTTTCCCGTTCCACCAATGAAGCCATTGTAACCACCGCGTGCACGTCTTTCTTCAATTCCAATTGCGCGGCCACTGCGCGGAAACGCCGCACCATGGTGGCGCAAATCTGGCCCAACGTCGCCTTGCGAGCGAAATGATATGTATCTGGAAAGAGATAGCCTTCCAGACTGGTTGCCTGGGGATCAAGGTCGGTCACCAGGCCCACTTGCTCCCTTGCCGCATCCAGAAAGTCCATACGGGGACCAAACCCGGCTTGTTCCAGGCGGGCGGCGATATCAAAGATGCTGGCGCCCTCAGGGATGACAACTGTTCTGGTATAAACGTCCCCGCGAGCGATCCGCGCATAGATTTCGGTCACCGGAACGGGGTGATCGAAGCGGTACTCGCCGGCGCGGAGGGTTCCCCGTTTACCCCAGCGCAGCAGGTCGAAGGCAAACCGGCTGCGGACCACGCCGGCCTCTTCCAAACTTCTGCCCATCTGGACCGTTGAAGAGCCCGGCGGCAGTTCGACAAAGGTTTCATGGCTGGGCCCGAACGGCGCCAGAATCAGCCAGGCCGCCGCGCCAGCCAGCAGAATTGCTACCAGAAGAATCGCCAGCAAGACTCCAGCCGCGCCAGAACTCTTCTTCTTTTTCCGGCTCTTCCGCTTGCGAACTACCATCAGGTTGCTGTTGACCCTTCCTGTGTTAGAGACGCACGAATCCCCTGGGGATTCTCTTCCTTTGATTGTATCGGGTATGCCTTTTGCAATTCGGCCATTTATCAAGGCGGGCGGCGCTTTAAGGTCTTAAGATTGACGCCAGGAGCAAAGTTCTGGATACGAAACCTCTTAGCCTTCCCCGTTATCTGGGTCTGGATGTCGGCAACCGCCGGATCGGGGTGGCGGTGTCGGATGAGCTTGGGCTGACGGCGCAGCCGGTATTAACGCTGGAGCGGCGGCACAACCGGCGCGAAGACCTGCGGCGGCTGGGGCGGCTGGCGCGCAAGTTTGGCGTGGCGGGGATCGTGGTGGGGAATCCGCTGCACTTGTCTGGAGACGCGAGCCCGCAGACTGAGAAGACGCAGGCCTTTGCGGCGGAGCTGGGGGAGCTGACCGGGCTGCCTATTCACCTTTGGGATGAGCGGCTTACCTCGCGCGAGGCGCACCAGATTCTGTATGAGGCGGGGCGGCCACGGCAGGAACATCGCGAGGTGGTGGACCAGGTGGCGGCGGTGTTGATTTTGGAGGGGTTTTTAGGGGCAGGGACTAAGGGACTAGGGGACTATTCAGGCGATTTGGTTCATTTTGGCGCGTCGGTCTTGCAATACCTGCGCCTGGAATTGAGAAGTTCTGCAACCGCCAAGGCTCTTCCTATTCCTCAGTCCCTTAGTCCCTAGTCCCTTAGTCCCTGCCGCTGCCCTTTCCCCCGCGTATAATGGGATGTCAAGTTGTTTTACCTTTCGCGGTCTGAGCAACCCTGCTCGCCGCCATGGACCATGGATGCCCGAGCATATAAAGAAAAAGCTTCTCGAAGAGATCGCTGTCCTTGAACACGAGCTGGCCCACGAACTCCCCGCGGAGATCAAGAAGGCCGTGGCCATGGGAGATCTCTCGGAGAACGCCGAATATCACATGGCGAAGCAGCGGCAGACTTTCGTCAACGCGCGGTTGGGTCAACTGAAGAGGCGCATGGCCGAGCTTTCGCTGGTGAACCTGACGAACATTCCGAGGGACAGGGCGGGGTTTGGTTCGACGGTGGTGGTGTTCGACACGACCAAGGACGAAGAGATTCTTTACCGGCTGGTGACGAGCGAAGAGTCAGACGTTTCCAAGGGGCTGATCTCGACGACTTCGCCGATTGGGCGCGGCCTGGTGGGCAAGAAGGTGGGCGACATCGCCACCATTGTGACCCCCAACGGCAAGCGCGAGCTGGAGATATTGAAACTGATCACGATTCACGATGAAGCGGCCGAAGGCGCCAAGGAAGACAGCGCCGCGCCCGGTGCAGAGAAGTAACTAAGGAAGATTGGAATGACCTGGACCAGTGCTTTCGGCCGCGCCTGCGGCTGGCTTCTTGACCACATCGTGCACGGCCTGGCGCTTACCCGCATTTCCCCGAACGTTTTTACTTTTATCGGCCTGGTGATCAACATCGTGGCCGCGTTTCTGTTTGGCCACGCCAACGCAGCCAATTCCGGGCGGATGTTTTTCTATGCGGGAATGGTGATCTTCGGCGCCGGCATCTTCGACATGGTGGACGGTCGGGTGGCGCGCAAGAACAACCAGGTGACGGTCTTTGGATCGTTTTTCGATTCGGTGATCGACAGGTATTCCGATGTGGTGCTGTTTTTCGGGCTGCTGGTGTACTACGGCCGGATCAAC
>PLPU01000009.1:4818-4951 GCA_003159975.1 Acidobacteriaceae bacterium | reverse complement strand
GGTATCATGTCCCCTATTTCCCCAAAAAGCCATAGGCCACGAGTCTCAGATAGAACCATGGTTGGCAATTGCCACCCGCTGCTTGGAAGCGCAAAAGAAGCCGCTGGAAAAACGCGAAAGAATATGACGCCGA
>PLPU01000009.1:0-4807 GCA_003159975.1 Acidobacteriaceae bacterium | reverse complement strand
CTTGACATCCCCTTTTATAGAACCCGCCTGCTTTATCGTGACTCTTCGGGGGTGATGGCCGGGCCACCTGCCTTCTGCTAGAATTTGGCCATTATCACGCGGAAGGGGAACTGCTTTATGGAGAAAGTTAAGGAAGAGACCTGGTTCGTTTTGGAACTCAATCACCGCCTGGGTGAGATTCCGGGCACATTGAGAGTCAGCGATAGTAGTATTTCTTCCCAAACGTTCTCGTGGCTGGAAGCCGTTAAGAGGTCAACAAAGACGGTCACCTTCTTACCAGGCGAAGAAAAGTATGACTTAATCGAATGCACAACATGCGGAAAAACGATAAAGGTACTCAGTAAGCATTTCGATTCGAAGAGGACGAACCTCCAAGCGCTCGGGTACAGCCTAGGCATCGTATTCCTTCCGTTCTCGCCCGTGGGCCTTGGAGTATTATATTGCGCCTATTTTATCCTTCAGGGACAAGACAACTTTCTCCCGTACATATTCCCAGGCCACCCGTGGCTAAAATTTTCTGCTGCGGTAGGCGCGGTATTAGGCCTAGCCTATTTGTGCTGCCTGGCTTGGTTTCACTTGTCAAAACTGGGAACAGTTGAGTGTACCACCATAAACGATGATAACAACGCGCATACGATAAATTGCATTCGACTGTGAAGCCATAATTCTTGTCGCGGAGGCAGGTGGCCCGGACAAGTTCTTTCACCGCTGGCTCTCGCTCGATGGGTTGTGCCCCATCCAAGCCGCGTCCTTTGCGGCTTGGGTGGGAGAGCACGATCGCTCGCCCTTCCTCAAGCCTACTCCCGCCGGCAGCCGGTTTCCTCGCCCGAACACCGTCCAGTGCGACTCGATTTCGACCGTTCCCCTGGCCCCGCCCGCATAATGCAGGAAGCTTGACCACGGCCAGTCTTCGGGGCTCGCGACAAGCCCGCGCTTGACCGGATTGCGGTGAATATAGCGGATCACCTGGGAGCGGTCCTTCTCTCCGCGAACGTTGCTGTCGTAATAGCGGCCCTGCCAGAACTTCTCGCGCTGACCTCTAAGCTTGCGCGAAGTGGTCTGCTTGACGACTTTGAGAAACTGCGCCAAAAGGATGGCGGGCGGCTCATTGATGAGAAGATGGACGTGCTCGGGCATCAGGACATAGGCGTAGATTCGCGCCTGATGCCGTGCCCGCGCCGCTTCCAGTACGGCCTCGACGGTCTCTCTGACGCCCGCCGATTCAAGCAGCGGTAGGCGGTGAAAACAACTGAAGGTGATGAAATGCAGCGATTCCGCTCTCTGAAATCGCTTCAAGCCGCTTGGCATGGCTCCATCTTAGTCCCACGCCGCCCGCTCATCGCAAAGTACGCGATGAACGGGGCACAGACCCGATTATTCGAATGACCGGGCCACCTGCCCCGTTGTACCGGATCTAAACGGGTCCTCTCCTGCGGATCTCGTTCGCCCTCGGCCTACCGATTCTGGCGGGCTGCAGATGCCGTTCGGCATTCTCATATATCCGTTCATGGCAAATAAGACAGTCGCGATAGCTTCCTCCGTTTCCTGGCTCAATTGGGCCCATAAATACGGGATGGGGAGGCAATAATTGGGTGCACTTTGGACATAATGGCTGAGTGGGTCGGTCTTTGTAGAATAAATAACCATGCTCATTTGGCCCGCTGAACTCATCCTTGCTCTGGAGTTCGCTCTCGAGCTGTCTAACGCGCTCCTGTAGTTCGTGGACCTCCCTTTGATGTTTGGAGATGAGGCCTTTCAGGGCCTTCCAAACTGCTCCGCAGGCTGCGATTGCTTTGCTCAAATGCTCCCATGCGGATTCAACAGCTGACAAGCCCATTGTTAGACTCCTTTGAAATCCAGCCTTCCTCGTACCCCGATTTGAAAAAAGGCTAATGTCAAGTCAATACGATAGCAAACAAAGAGCGAAACTTCAAGTCGAGCTTGTGGGCCCCCCATGAATGCCGGTTTTCCTCAGTTGGGCGGGATTTCAACTGGTCGGGGAGCGGGTTCCGTGGCCGCTCCCCGGCTAGAATCTAGTCAATCATGGCTGAATTTACGCATTTGCATTTGCATACGGAGTACTCGCTGCTGGATGGGGCTTGTGACGTTTATAAGCTCGTGGATCGCGTTGCGGCGCTGGGGCAGTCGTCTGTCGCTATGACGGATCACGGGAATATTTATGGGGCGGTTCACTTCTTTGACGCAGCGAAGAAGGCGGGGATCAAGCCAATTCTGGGGTGCGAGCTTTATATCTCGCAGAATGAGGATCATCGCGCGCCGGTGAAATAGGGGGACATGATACCTANNGTATCATGTCCCCCTATTACCCACTCTCGGGTGTCGCCAAACGCGTCATAGACGCAGGCGGGAACGTCGCAGTTGCAATTGGTGGCCTGATTGTTTGCTCCCTAATGCCATGGCTATTGCCCTACCACCGCAAAATCGGTCGCAATGATCTCCAATTTTGCGGCGTCTTTCTCATCCCAGTTCAGGAAAACGAATTTGCGGCCCGGTCCTTCCTCCTTCATCTCCGCGAGACCATAGAGAATCATCCCTTCTGGTCGATTTGAGGAGGTATTCCTAACACCGGAAAAAACGATAACGAAGGGCTTTCCATCGTCGCCCTGTACCGAAACCTTGATGCCTTGGCTGCTCTCTTGAACTTGAACGATCGAGCCGTCGTGCAGTTCTGGCGGCCCAACATACCCAATAAAATCCCCTGACTGTTTGGATTCATCCATCGATCAATACTCCCTCTCCAAGCATCATTTGCAGCCTGGGAACTTCTCTCCAGGCAGGTACCTTTGATGCCTTTTTCCAGGCCAATCAACATGCCAGTGTGGATTCCGATGCCAATCTGGGGCAGTCGGGTGATATGGATGGGCTTCCCACGTGATTAGCATATTCCCGAGATCCCAAATCCACTTATTTCGCCCTGTGTATGGTCCGTCAGGAACTGGTTCGCCTTCGAATCCCATGAGATCATTCATGTCGAAGGGATTATCTGGGAAGCAACCACAGCCTCCTGCATTGTGAACCAGGAACCCACTCTCACCAACGAAATAATCATGATTCTGATCGAAGGTAAGCGACGGGATAAATCATAGATGCAGGCAACACATCGTAAACGTAGCCTCCTTACGCTGAGACTTCAGTCGAGCACCTCTTGAAGGATCCCCTTTACCTTGATTGGCGGTCCGCCCTCTGACCAGACCTCCTCGAATTTGATCCCAGTCAAACCCTCGCGCTCAACAATCGTTTTGAACTCAACTTTAGCCCCTGGACGGCCGACCACAGTGAAAAGGGAAACCCTTTTGGGAAGCCGAAACAGAGTCGCATTCGCTAGCTTGCTCGGTATGAAGTGATACTCATCAATGCCGATTCTCTTTCCGTGCTTTTTCCCAATGCGCCACTTGGTTCTCCGGTCATCCAAGCAGTCTAATGGCTTGAGTACATTTAGGAGATGATATGCGTTTCCCTTGTAGCGTCGCAGCGGAAGCAACTCAGCACACTTTTCGAGAATAGGGTTCAGAACAGAGGAGGCGCGAACGTCGATAATGAAACCTCCATCCCAACAATGAGCAAAGTTCCCGACTGTTTTTAGAGCCGGGTCCGCCTCAAAGATAGGCAGCGGCTTCCAACTTGTGAGCTTCGACTCTCCATCCAGAGAATAGTCTTCCCTCTCAGTTTCTGAGCCATTTGGGTCCGACGTGTAAAAGGTCTGATACGCGAAATCAGGTTTGATCTCGAATACCTTCATAGAAGCCCTTCCTTCCATTACTGCGGGACCCAGGTCCCACATCCCACTTGTTCTTTGATATCCGCTAGCGCATCCGCGACGGCATCGGCTCCGCCATCGTTCCATGCGTCTTGCAGAATGTGGTTGACAGCGTTGTAGTAGGCATCCGTGTGGAGAAGCTGATGGAAATCAGTAAGGAGCGGAACCAAGTTCCCAGGGTCATTCACGCCGATACCAGCCTTGCCTAGAATTCGTCGCCCCGGCCCCGCCTTCCCGGAATTCTGGGCGACTAGGTGGTGTAGCTGCTCATCGGGCTGGCATCCGCAGTTCTGGTTGTGAACGAGGAACCCAGTTTCGCCGACGAAGTAGTCATGGTCTTTGTCGACGGTGAAGTTGTAGACGGTCGCTTGATCTGAAAGCGGCGTAATGGCCGTAACGTGCCGCCAGTTGCCATCGACGGTCTCAAGGAGATCGCCTACCCTCATTTTGCCAGATTCCACCCACGCGCCGTCGGGGGAATCTCCGCGCCTGACCCAGAATGGATGTCTCGTGCTGGGCCGCAGCGGCGCTCGCTCGCCCTCGGCGCGTATCTCCAGCAGGCTGTCCTTGTGCAGCGGGGTGAGCGCCGTAACCGGCTCCAACTCCAGCTTGCCGGTTACGCTGTTGCGCGATTCCACCTCGTCGCCAACCTTGATCTGCTCCACCGGAACATCGCCATGGTCAGTGTGGACCGGCGTGCCCGCGGCAAAGCAGAACGAGCAGGAGATAGGCTCGTCCGGTGCAGGCTCGATTGGGGGCGCCTCCACGGGATCTATGGGGAGTTCGCCCTCTCCTGAGGGAAATAGGGGGACATGATACCTATTCACAGCAATTCTAGCTGCTCAGCGATGGGGGCTTCGCTTGTTGTCGGTCTGCGGCCTGGGACGTGGGGAATTGGTATCATGTCCCCCTATTACACAAGAAGCGGATGCCTTAATTGTTAACCCGCTGAAGGCCGGCGCAGAGGCCATTCGCCCTGCTCCCGGATCGGGCATAGACTCCTTGCTGACGACTCAGTTCCTAACGGCA
>PLPU01000450.1:0-9606 GCA_003159975.1 Acidobacteriaceae bacterium | reverse complement strand
CCAGGTAGATCAGGCTGAACCGCGCCAGAAAAAACAGGTTGGCCGCCACCAGCACCGCCAACTGGAAACGACGCGACCCGGCGCCGGCCCAGTAGAGCAGGCAAACCGCAACAAGAAAAACAAAGAAAGGTGCCGCACTGACCAGCATGAGAGGATTCCAGACTATAGGCCATGACCCGCGCGCATCACCGGCGCCGCTCAGGCCTCTATTCATCGTGACGCAGTTGATCCATCGGAGAATCTGTCTGGCAATAAGAAAACCGAGGGGCGCATCCAATTGATTAACTCATGTTGCGCTCAACTACCGCAAAGCCGCGGGAGGTGTGTCTGCACGTATACGCCGATTGTGTTTGTTTGAACGATCCGCCGCCCTCGTTTTGCGTGTCAAAATGCACATTTTCGCTCTTAGAACTGGCTATTCGACAGACTTATCATGAAAAGACTTTGTCCACAGCGTTTTGGCATTCAAAAACATCTGAAGAATAAGCCGCACCATATGAATGACTTACTTTGGAATTATGTGAATTCTTGGCTTAAGTTAACAGGTGTGGGCTTCTCGCTATAAATTAGGCAAATAGGAATTGGTTTAGTAAAATTGGCAAATGGTTATTCGAAGGAAATCACGCAAGGTAACGCTGAAATCCCCGCTTGGAATATGTCTCCTTGCGGGAGCTTCATCGGTTGCGCTGGCCGCTGTGGTGGTAACACTCTCCACTCAGCCAGTGCAGGCAGATGCGCGGCTTCCCAAACCCGCTCTGACCGCGCCTCCCATACAAAGCGCGACTCCATCTGTATTAGCACCAAAGAAGACCGTGACTGAATCGCGCAACGACGCCCTTCGCGGCATCGCATCGTGGTACGGCTCGGTGCTCAACGGCCATCGCACCGCCAGTGGTGAGCGGTTCGACATGTATGCCATGACCGCATGTCACCCCACGCTACCCTTCGGCACCATGGTGCGTGTCGTAAACCTTAACAGCAAACGATCGGTTGTGGTGCGCATCAACGATCGCGGCATCCTCGACGAGGGACGCATCATCGACCTCTCGTATGCAGCCGCTCAGGAACTCAATATCACCAAGGCCGGCCTCGCTCCGGTGGCACTGGAAGTGATCTCCCTGGGCCATCCTCGTCACAAACAATAAAAGACCACGGCAAAACAATGCGGCCGGCACAATTGCCGGCCGTTTTACCTTCCTCTTGATTTGATTCTGCTTGAATTGATGCGGCATCAAGCGCGCTGCGTACCTATGCGATCAGTTCGCGGCCTCGCGTCTCAGGCAGCAGCATGACTCCGCAGATCATTGCCAGGTAAGCCACCACGGCGAATGCCGCGATCGAAGTTCCCAGCGACAACCGGGCGCTGAAGAAACCGACGAAAGTCGGGAAGAGCGCGCCCGCGCCTCTTCCAAGGTTGTAGGAGAATCCCTGTCCCGATGCGCGTAGCGGCGTAGGAAAAAGCTCCGTAAAGAATGCGCCCATCGGGCTGAACGATCCCGACGCAAAGAAGCCCAGTGGAAATCCCAGGAGCAGCATGACGCTGTTCCCGATCGGTGCGTTGACATATGAGAGGACGGCAACAAAGGAGCATACTGCAAAAAGAATCAGCGTGCCCCTGCGCCCCAGTCGATCGGTCAAATACGCCGCCGTCAGATAGCCCGCAAACGACCCGGCAATCACCACCGCCAGATACCCCCCGGTGTCAAGCGTCGTCAACCCGCGCGTGCTCTTCAAATAAAGCGGGAGCCATGTCGTGATCGCGTAGTACCCGCCCTGCGCTCCAAGGGAAACCAGTGAAGCGAGGAGCGTGGTGCGCAGTATTGCAGGTGCGAAGATCTTCATCACGCTGCCACGCTGCGCACGATGAGCGTTCCGGAAAGCTTCTGTCTCTGGAACATGTTTTCGGATATAGAAAACCAGCAGTGCGGGCAGAATGCCGATCCAGAACATGGCCCGCCATGCAATCGCCGATGGTAGCAACGAGAAGAAGATCGCGTAACAAAGTGCGGAGATGCCCCAGCCGATTGCCCACCCGCTCTGCACCGTCCCAACCGCCTTGCCACGATACTTTGTGCGGATGCTCTCGCCCATCAGCACCGATCCCACCGCCCACTCGCCGCCAAAACCGAGTCCCTGCAATCCGCGCACGATGAGTAATTCAGTAAATGTGTGCGTGAATCCGCTCAGGAACGTGAACAGTGCGAACCATAGGATCGTCAGTTGAAGGACCCGGACCCGCCCATAGCGATCCGCCAGGATTCCCGCCAACCACCCGCCGCCAGACGAGATGAGCAGTGCCGACGTTCCAAGCATGCCGGCTTGTCCCCTGGTCATGTGCCATGCAACCAGGAGCGTCGGAACTACGAAGCTGTAGGCCATCACGTCGAGACCATCCAGCATCCATCCCGCAAATGTCGCAATCAGCGTGGAGCGCTCGCGTTCCGTGAGGCGCGCAATCCAGACAAATGCCTCCTTGCTCACATCGATGTTCCCTGCCCGAATGTCCTCCGGCTCGCTCTCTGCGACCATCTGTTCCTCAATTCCTATTCCACTCCGTCTCCCACTCCCCATCCGCCTCCGCCGGGCGTTTCAATGCGGATCCGATTGCCGCTCGACGCATGAACACTGCACTTCGACGGCAGCTCCACCGAATGATTCTCATCGATCAACAGCGCGCGTCCGACCGCGCCCGCTGAACCGCCAGCCAATCCGTAGGGTTGAGATTTTCGCCGGTCGCAAAGCAACGTAACCTGCGCGTCCGCCAGCAATTCAATCTCCCGAACCAATCCGTCTCCGCCTCGAAACTGTCCCGCCCCGCCGGAATGTTTTCTATAACCATAGGCGCGCACTCGAAATGGATACGCATATTCGAGAGCTTCAATCGGAGTGTTCAGCGAGTTCGTCATGTGGCAATGCACTCCGGAGATTCCATCCAGCCCAGGCCGCGCGCCCATCCCTCCGGCCGTCGTTTCGTAGTAAGTGAACGGCTGATTGGTGCGCGGATCAATGCCTCCGACAGTGAGGTTGCTCATCGTCCCATAGCTCGCAGCCGGCACGCGCTGCGGAATCGCCTTCGCCATTGCGCGAAGCAGCACATCCACAATGCGCTGCGATGTCTCTACATTGCCTCCGGCCACTGCGGCAGGCGGACGCGCATTTACGATCGTTCCTTCGGGCACCGCAACAGTAACCGGATTCATCAGCCCCGCCGTAGCCGGCGCGTCGTCGGCCAGCAGGCAGCGCAGCACGTAGAAGCAAGCGGAGTAGGTGATGGCGTAGACCGCATTCACGCTGCCGGCGACTTGCGCACAGCTTCCTGAAAAGTCGATCACCGCCGACCCAGTTTCCGGCTCGAAGCGAACAGACACCGCGATTCGCAACGGATCGGCGCCAACTCCGTCATCATCCAGACAATCCTCCGCTTCAAATACTCCAGCCGGCATTTTGCTCAGTTCGGCGCGCATCAGGCGATCGGAATAATCGAGCAGTTCCCCAGTGAGAATGGCGACACTCTCCGCGCCATATTTTTCGATCACTTCCCGCAGCCTGCGTTCCCCCACCTGGCATGCGCCGATCTGCGCGGCCAGGTCGCCTTCCCGTTCGCTGGGCGTGCGCACATTATGCAGGATCAGAGACAACACCTCTTTGTCGATCTCTCCACCGCGCATAATCCGGACCGGAGGAATACGAATGCCCTCCTGATAGATCTCGCGCGCTGGCCCCATCGACCCGGCAAACATCCCGCCCACATCCGCATGGTGCGCGCGCGCAGCCACATAAAAGAACGGGGCATCATGGGCTTCAATAAACACCGGCAACACCAGCGTGATGTCCGGCAAATGCGTGCCTCCGGCATACGGATCGTTAAGGATTGCCATATCACCTCGACCGAGAGGCAGCGTCTCGACGGCAGCTTTCACCGACATGGGCATCGACCCAAGATGAACCGGCATATGGTCGCCCATGGCAATCACGCGGTGCTGCGCGTCGAAAATCGCACACGAGTAGTCGCGCCGCTCCTTGATGTTTGGCGAGATCGCGGTTCGCCGCAAAGCTGCGCCCATCTCCTCAGCAATCGAATGGATTCCGCTCTGGAAGATTGCCAGCGCGACAGGATCGTGAGCAGGTCTTGTCTCTGGCATCAATGCACCTCAATGATCAGATTGTCGAGAGCATCCACGCGCAACCTGTCTTCCGGTGGAAGAAGAGTCGCAGAGCTGTATTCCGTAATGATGGCCGGTCCCTGAATCGCATCGCCGGACCGCAGCGCCTGGCGATCGTAAACGGGCGTCATTGGTGCGCATCCATTGAAGTGTACCGCACGCGTGGAAAGGAGCGCTTGTTCCCCGTTCCCTTCCTGCAGCTCTTTTTTACAGGGATCGAATGCTTCCGATTTCGCGATCATGCGCACACGCACATTCACAATCTCAACTTCGCGCTGCTCATTGGCAAATCCATATCGCTTGCGATGCAGCTCATGAAAGGCCGTCAGCATCTCTTCGCCGAATGGAACATTCAATTCATACCCCTGCCCTCGATAGCGCAAATCCACCGATCGCATCGACGATCCATCCAACTCCTCAGCCAGGAATTCAGCAGCGCCGCGCTCTTCCAATTCCAGAAAAAGGCCTTCAAGATTTGCATCAGAAGGAAGCATTACTGTTCGTGAGTAGTCGCGCACAGCGTCCGCCAGCAGAATGCCGACGGCCGAAAGCGCCCCAGGCAGCGCCGGAATGAGCACGCGTGGAATACGCAATGCGTGCGCCAGTGCGCAAGCGTGCAGCGGGCCGCCGCCGCCAAACGCCACCAGCGTAAAATCTCGTGGATCGTATCCGCGCTCAATAGAGATCACGCGAATCGCCTTTTCCATGGACGCTTCAACGACGCGAATAANNGTCAAGCGGTACAGCCCCGCCAAGAAAGCTGCTCGAATCAAGGCGTCCAAGAATCAGATTTGCATCCGTCACTGTCGGCTGATCGCCGCGGCCAAAACAGATCGGCCCGGGCGACGATCCTGCCGACTCCGGACCGACATGCAGCAATCCGCCGGAATCGAATCGCGCCAGTGAACTTCCGCCCGCGCCTGCCGTGTGAATATCCAGCATGGGGATCCCGATCGGCACTCCAGAGACATTGGATTCGGTGCTCAATTGCGGACCGCCAATGTTTGCGTCGACAAGCGAAACGTCTGTCGACGTTCCTCCCATATCGAACCCGATGATTCTGTCGAAGCCGGCCAGCTTTGCCATTTGATACGCGCCCATCACTCCGCCCGCGGGCCCAGACAGCAAGGTCCGCACCGGCTCATGCGCGGCGATTCTCGCTGGGATAATCCCGCCAGACGATTGCATCACCTCAATCCTGCTTCCGAATTCCGCGCCAACGCTCGCCACAAGCTTCTCCATGTAGCCGCCCACGATGCGCGAAAGATACGCGTTGGCCACAACCGTCGATGCCCTTTCGTATTCGCGAAATTCCGGCAAGATAAGATGCGAAACGGAAACAGGAATTCCAATTCCACTGAGCGCGGCGTGAACCATGCTCTCATTGGATGGATTCGCAAAGGAAAAGAGAAGCGAGATGGCTATCGCTTCCGCGCTCGACGCGCCAATGCGCTCTGCCAATTGTTCGAGCGCAGCCGGCTCCCCGCTCTTCAGCACAATTCCTTCCGCAGTTGTCCGTTCCTCGATTCCAAAACGAAGCTCTGCTGGAGCAAGGCAATCGGGCGCAACTTGAAACCAGTCGTACAACTTGGCTCGAGCCTGCCGGCCAATGGCAATCACGTCTTCAAATCCCGCCGTGGTGACGAATGCAACCCTCGCCCCTTTTCTTTCCAGCATTGCGTTGGTGCCCACCGTCGTACCATGGCGCACAACCACGCGCTCTGGCGCGCCAATCTTGCGCAGCGCCTCAAGAACAGCCAGACCAGGATCGGCAGGCGTAGAAAAAACCTTCAGGACCTGGAGCTTCCCATCCCTGAGATAGACGCAGTCCGTGAATGTACCGCCGGTGTCGATTGCCACGCGCATAGAAACTCGAATCAACCTTTCACATCACGCCAGATCTTATTTCTGCGCTGCCGCACTCTCCGCCTGCATATAGAGAACTGCATAGGTGGCCAGCCAGTGTTGCCCCAGGTACCCAGCATCTCCAATCTTTTGAAAACCGCGCTGTGCGTTGATCGTCGCGAGTTTCTGAAACACGGGAACACGCAAATCATCCTTGGGAAGCGCGGCGGCAATCTTCTCGAAATCCGCAGCCCGCTGAAACGCCAGGCCAATCAGGTGGGCCTTAGATCCAAGCAGGCCTTCTTTATCCTCTGCATCAGCCGAGCTTCCCGATGCCTTCACGCGCATCGTGTCAATGTCGGATTGATAGACTTTGAATTCGGCGGAATACACTGGCGGCAGAAACGCATTCAGCCACGCAACATAACGCTGTTGATCCATGACGCGCCCCATCAGCATTGCTTCGGTAAGACAGGGCGACGCGAAATCTCCGTTGCTCGGCTCGTACGCAGTCGGACAATTCTTATCATTGCCAAAGAAGCGCATGGCCGCGTCATGCACCGCTGTCTTCACCGCCGCATCCGGAACTGCATCGGTGTAATCGAGAACAAACCCCATGGTGAGGGCCGTGTTCGGATGAACGCCAACGCGCATGGGATAGGGAAGACTATTCAGATAACTTACATACTTCCCCGCCATGAGTTCCGCAAGCGGTTTCACATTGGCGGCAAGCTTCTGTCCGTCGGGATCGTTCCAGGAAGCAAGTTCTCCGTAAAGCTTCAGCAGCCACGCATAGCCATACGGCCGCTCAAAATTCTTCCCTTCGGAATCGTCGGGTTTGGAGTAACTGAAGAACGCTACCTCGCCGGCGATGTTTTCCTTTCCCAGATGCTCTGTCAGCCGCTGCCGAATGACAGGCGCCAAAAACATCTTTGGATCCTGCTTCAAAAGTGCCACCAGAACCCAGGTCGAGTTCACGGCGGAATGCCAATCGTAGCACCCATAAAAGGCTCGATTCTTGCTGTAGTCTTCAGTTGGATGCGCTTTCGTGTCATGAACCCACAAATAGTCGTGCGTGTGATCTTCTGTCACCTGGGGATGATCGACGCACGACAGCGGCAGCGCGGCCAGCGAAAGAATTGTTGCCTCGTCAAAGGCTGGCTTGTTCGCGTTTGGCAAGGCCTTCAGATACTCAGCAATGGCCTTGCTGTCGGGCTGAAGGGCTCGCGAAGGCAGACACCCGCACAGGGCGAGCATTAACAGAACGACGGAGATTCGCATTGCATTCCTCTCTATACCTTGCAGAAGCAATATCGTTGATTGTAACGGCGCCATGTTCTACTCTCTAATTGAATTTGCCTGCGCAGGATAAAACGCACCCCGCTTCCTCAAGAACCTTCGATCCCCTGGAGATTTCCCATGCATCATCGTCTCAACGCCGTGCTTGCGCTTTCACTCGCGGCCGCCTGTGCCACGCTTAACGCCCAGGCGCCCAAGCTTTCTCCCGATGTCCTCAAGTATGTCGGGGTCAATGCCCAAGCGGTGCTGCTCACCCACGTTCGCATCATTGACGGCACGGGCGCAGCTCCTCTCGAAGACCAATCGATCCTCATCGAAAACGGCAAAATCGTCAGTATCGGCGCGACGCCGCCAGCCAACTCCCCGGCGCAAATCATCGATCTCTCGGGCCGCACCGTCATTCCCGGCCTGGTCGGCATGCATGACCACCTCTACTACATCGCCCGCGCCGACGAAGCTGCCGATGGATCGTCCGAGCCGCCTCTCATCGTGCCCCAAATGACATTTACCTCGCCCCGCATGTACCTCGCTGCGGGAGTCACCACCATGCGCACCACCGGCAGCGTCGAGCCCTACCTCGACCTCAACCTACGCCGCGAAATCGACCTCGGCCACCTGCCCGGTCCGCACATGGACGTGACAGCACCCTACCTTGAAGGTCCGAACAGCCCCTTCGTCCAGATGCACAACCTCACCGGTCCCGACGATGCGCGCGCCTTCGTCGACTACTGGGCAGCTCAGGGAGTTACAAGTTACAAGGCCTACATGAATATCACGCGAGCCGAGTTGAAGGCCGCTGTGGATGAGGCTCACAAACATGGCCTCAAAATCACGGGCCACCTCTGCGCCGTCACCTACCCCGAAGCCGCCGAGATCGGAATCGACAATCTGGAACACGGCTTTTTCGTCAACACTCAGCTCGACCCCGGCAAGCAGCCCGACCTCTGCCCGCGGTCTTCCGGTAATCCAACTCTCGCTGGAATGGACCCTAACGGCGCCGACGCGACCGCTCTCATCAAGCTTCTCGTCAACCACCACGTCGCCGTCACCAGCACACTTCCTGTCTTCGAGAGCTCCATACCCCAGCATCTCCATTTGCAGAATCGGGTCCTCGAAGCGATGTCCCCGCCCACGCGGGAGGCCTATCTCTACACGCGCAACCTTGAGCTAACCCGCCCCGCCAACCCGGCACGCGCACTCGCCTACCAGCACAACGCGCAACTTGAACACAAGTTTGTCGCGGCCGGCGGACTTTTGCTCGCCGGTCCAGACCCAACCGGCGACGGCGGCGTACTTCCCGGATTCGGCGACCAGCGCGAGGTCGAACTCCTGGTCGATTCCGACGGATTCACGCCACTCGAGGCCATCAGGATCGCCACGCTCAACGGCGCGATCTATCTCGGCCGGCAGGAGACCATCGGCTCCATCGCACCCGGAAAAAACGCTGATCTCGTTGTCATCAATGGCAACCCTGCCGTCAACATCGACGACATTGAAAAGGTCGAAATCGTCTTCAAGGACGGTGTCGGCTACGACTCCGCTAAACTCCTCGACTCTATCAAGGGCCGGTACGGCCAATACTAGTAACGCAACAGCATCGCTGGGCGGACGCGCAGTTCAGCCTCCCCGGACTCGCCCACACATTGCACCCGCCAATACGCGATAGACCACGTCACACCGCTTCCGCGAGTAACGTGGTCAACTGTGTAAGGGCCGGATTTGGAGGGACGCCGCCAACCTGAGATCTGAAGAACGATTCGATGACCGTCAGTGAGACACAGCATTGTGGGTTTACGCATAAGCTGAAAGCTGACGTTCATATTTTTCAATAGGTTACAAAACCACGCACCCCATAAGATGAAACCTCTGGACCTCATAAGATGAAAGTTTCCACGGCAATTTACGCATAAGGTGAAAGTTTTGCAGATTCTCATCATTGTCTCGTATAAGTTGTTTATAATAAATTACTTACGAGAGTTGGATAAGTCGGAATAAATATGCGATCGTTGGGGGGTACAGATTTACAAGCAAGCAGGTGCGACCGCAAATCCAATTCGACTCTTGCGTCAAAGTGCGAAGCGAAAGTCGGCGCCCGTTGTGCTTACTCCCGCGGAGATCAGAACTCTCTTAGCTGTATCCATCAATGTGGTTGGTGGCCGTGTTGTTGAAGGTCAGATTCTCGGTGAAACAATTGTTGCCCGTCCCATTTGCTGACTCCTGGGTCCGGTCCCGAAGGCGTCATAGGCGAATGAACATCCCTCCGCCGTATTCGACGACACGGCCTTCGTAAGCCGGTTAG
>PLPU01000383.1:0-6087 GCA_003159975.1 Acidobacteriaceae bacterium | reverse complement strand
GGCCGGCGCCAGTTGTCAGAAGAAAACGCGTAGACCGAGAGGCAACCGATTCCCATGTCCGGCGCGCATTCAACGACGCGCCGCAATGCGGCCGCTCCGGCGCGATGACCGGCAACGCGGGGAAGGCCGCGTCGTGTCGCCCAGCGGCCATTGCCGTCCATAATGATAGCTACGTGCAATCCTTTCGGATTGTCACTTTGCATCGCAAAGTTATTGAACGGCACAATATTACTTTGCACTGTAAAGTTACCTCGCAAAAAAGGGGTCTACGCCCGCGTTGCAGCAAAGCCGTGGAGCAAACTGGAAGCGGACTCTGCTGTACTTCCCTTCGCCGCGTCTCGGACCACCTGTTCAAGCGTGGAAAGATATTCGAGATAGCGCTTGCGGCCGTTGGCAGTGATGCGACAGAGAGTTTGCGGACGATTTCGATCGTGCCCCTTCAATATCTCCACCATCTTTGCCTTTTCCAGTACGCTCAGGTGCCTGCTGAGATTGCCGTCTGTAAGAGCACACAGCTGTTTGAGATCTCCGAACGTAAGTCCCTTGGGATTGGTAAGCAAAGACGTCAGAACGCTGAGGCGCGCACGCTCGTGAATCACCCGATCCAGTCCTTCGTACGCGAAGCGGCCTTCACTCGTTCGCCCTGAACTGCCGGTGTGCTTAGCTTTCATCGCTGCCCTTCCGCGCGGTAAAGAACAAAATTCCCGCCACCAGCAACTGCCCTGCTCCATACGGAATTCCCATCGCCCACGGAGAGAGAGCGCGGCCATTCGCCAGCATGATGCAGGCCATCCCAGTCAGCANNAGCCAGCACGAGTGTCATCAGCGCGCCCGCGACGGCCGCCGGCAGAAACTGCTCCACTGCCATCCGGATCATCTCGTCAGCCATGCCCGAGTGCATGCGGTGTGTGCGAGTCACCATCTGCACACCAATCAAGCCAGCCGAAACAACAGCAGTCGAGATCCAGATGGCCAGGTACGCCGCGATGCGGTTGGCCGGATCAGGTAGCCATAGCGTCTGCGCAGTTGCCGCCAAAATCGCGATGCCGCCCGTCGCAGCCAGCGTCGCGGGGCCATAACCCCTGAACTCCGTACTACGCGCCACCTGCCTTCGGATACTGCTGATGTCTCCGAGCGCTCTGTTCAGGTCATTCATGCAAACTCACTTTACATTGCAAAGTAACCTGTCGGGCTGACATTGTCAAGGCCTAAAAACAAAATGCTTCCGTTGCCACCCCATCGACTTCGCCGGCCTGCAGTCTTAAACCGTATTCGCTTTCGGCGGCGAAACCAGAATCGGCAATATAACCGAGACGGCCATAATGCCCGCGATGACATGCAAACCGCCGACATACGTTTTGCTGGACTCGTGCATCTTCGCGATGAGCAATGGGCCGAATGCGCTTGCTGCGCCCCATGCGGTCAACATCAGGCCGTAGATGGGGCCTACATTCTTTGAACCGAAATAGTCGGCGGCGAAAGCCGGCATGGTACCGAACCCGCCCCCATAGCACATCAGAATCACGAACGAGACAATCGTCAGGAGCATGACAGATGAAACGGAAGGCAGTAAGAAGAAGAGACCCACCTGAACCAGGAACATCACAGCGAACGTCCATCGCCGGGTGATGACATCGGAGATTGAAGCCCAGAAGATTCGGCCGACGGAGTTTCCGATGCTGGCGACGCCAACCATGCCGGCCGCAACGATTGCACTAGCCTTACCGATCTCCTGGAACATCGGCGACTCCTGCGAGATAAGCGAAATGCCGGCAGAAGTATTCAGAAACAGAAGCACCCAGAGCGCCCACCATTGCCACGTGCCGAGAGCACCGCCGAGAGTGTAATCCGTTGTTGCGCGCTGAGCGCTCAGGGTTGCGCTGGGAGTCCATCCCTCCGGCTTCCACCCGGCCGGTGGGTTCTGCATAAAATAGCCTGTCGCCATGGTAATAACCAGATAGGCAATGCCGAGCCAGGCAAATGTCTGCAAGACGCCGATGGACTGGATAAGATGCGTGGCTACAGGAGCGGTTACGAGAGCGCCTAGACCGAACCCGCCAACGGCAATCCCAGTGATAAGTCCCCTGCGGTCGGGAAACCACTTAACCAGCACAGCGACAGGAACAATGTAATCGAACCCCAGCCCGATGCCACCGATAAGTCCATAACTCATGTAGAGCCACCAGAGCTTGTCCGCAGAAAAGCTGGCCAGGAAGATTCCGGAGCCATAGAGAAACCCGCCCGTGAGCGCGACAATGCGCGGGCCTTTCTTGTTTAGCCATAGACCTCCGAAAAAAGCCGCGAATCCGACCACAGAAACGCAAATGGTGAAGGCGAGCGTCACCTGCGGTACAGTCCAGTGAAACTGTTTTGTGAGAGGAATTCGAAAGACGCTCCATGCATACACCGCGCCAAGCGCCATCTGCATCAAAAAGCCCGCTGCTGCGAGTCCCCAGCGATTCGTGTTCGACATACATCCCCTCCAATGCTGCTTCGTTCAATGATTCCGTGCCTATTTGCAACTCCCTCGTAATTTGATCTGATTCCCGAGAGTTTCCAAAAACCTGTTAACCAGTGCGATGCTTCGGCGAAGTTCCTGGTGGCGAAACTGGCTCAAGAGCGCGAACAGCCCCGGCGGCTCAATCACCGGCTTTTGGTAGCATCCGAGCGTCTCTCCGGCCGCTGTCGCCACGCATTGCAACACCTCCGGATTGATGGATCCCAACATCTTGCCGAGAATTACCGCGTTGCGAATGGCCCGTACTGATTCGTCCGATTTGGCGGCGTCAACTGCGGTTTCAACCAGTTTGTCGCTCGCGCCAAGTACGCCACGCAGCAGTTGAAAAATGCCGTGCTCATGTAACTGCTGCAATAACTCGTACGAGTCGAGCAGGGCCTCAGCGTGTTCGATCGGGGCTTCTTCAAGGCGTTTGCGCAACTCCTGGCGCGGATCGCGCGGCGGTAACTCAAGAGAGATCGGTCGAGCCATCTTTCATTCTCCTTGCCAACACATCCAGCTAGTGCGTTTGTATCTGGACCAAGTCGTTTCCGGGCTGGCGATAGTCCTTCCGCTTCCACTTGCGTTCCACTTCGACGCCGTTCTGTGGAGTCGGATGGCCGAAGCGGGAGTTGGTGCGTGGCAGTGGGTTGTCGCCGGTTTCCCCCAGCACCTTCAGATGCACGGAAGTCTCCTTGTATGCCGGAGTGTGCGTCGCCTTGTCCGTATGACTGCTGGTGAGGCGGTTGACCGGCTCTTCGACTGAGTTCATGGGCATGTAGAGTTCTTTTCCTTGAACCCGCGTAGTGATGACCGCCTGCGCGCGAACCTTTCCGTAGCGCGAGGTGAGCTGCACCCAGCTGCCGGTCTGGATTCCACGATCGCTTGCAAGCTCCGGCGAAACCTCAACAAAAGTGCAAGGAGTCTTTTCCCGAATGCCCTGGGTGCGATACGTCATGTTGCCTTCGTGGAAGTGCTCAAGCAGGCGACCGTTGTTCAGGTGCAAATCGTACTCGGCATCCTGTTGATCCGATGGCTCCGACCATGTGAGGGGAAAGAAGTTGGCCTTGCCGTCGGGAAACTTGAACTGCTTGGTATAGAGCAGTGGCTGGTCGCTGCCATCTTCGGCCACCGGCCATTGCAGTGACGTAAAACCTTCGAGCCGCTCATAAGTGACGCCCGCCAGCAGCGGCGTGAGCGGAGCTATCTCTTTGTATATCTGGGAGGGATGCTCATAACTCCAGCCGGCACCCAGCCGGTTCGCGATGTCCTGAATAATCTCCCAGTCTGGACGGCTTTCTCCAAGCGGTTCCATCGCCCGATAGAGCCGTTGGATGCGCCTTTCCGTACTGGTGAATGTGCCTTCCTTTTCGAGGCTTGGGCTCGCAGGAAGAATAACGTCGGCAAAGCGGCAAGTCTCGCTGAAAAAAATCTCCTGCATCACAAAGAAGTCCAGTTTCGAGAGCGCATCCCCAACATAATTCGCGTTTGAGTCAACCATGCTCATCTCTTCGCCGAAAACATACATCGATTTCAGCCGCCCATCGTGAATGGCGTCGATCATCAGGTGATTATCGAGTCCGGGCTTGGGCGGCAAGGTCACATTCCATGCCTTTTCAAACTTGGCTCGGACGACCGGGTCGTCCACCTTCTGGTAGCCGGGGAAGTAATTCGGCATCGCGCCATGGTCGCTTGCGCCTTGCACGTTGTTATGCCCGCGCAGGGGGTAAGCGCCCGTTCCTGGCTTCATGTAATTTCCCGTGGCGAGCAGCAGATTCGAGATGGCCGTTGACGTATCCGAGCCCATGGTGTGCTGCGTAACACCCATCGCCCACAGTACGCAGACGCCATCGGCCTCCGCGATCATGCGCGCGACTTTGGTCAGCGTTTCAATGGGCAGTCCTGTCCGTTGGCTGGCCATCTCCATCGTGAAAGGCTCAAGGCTCTTGAGGTATTCCGCGGCGCCATTCACCCACTTATCGATGAATGCCTGGTCCGCAAGCCCGTTCTCCAGAATGTAGCGCGTCACTGCCGAGAGCCAAATCAAATCTGTGCCGGGGCGCGGATGCAGGAAGACATCGGCACGCCGCGCCATTTCGTTCTCGCGCAAATCGGACACGATGAGCTTCTGGCCGCGTAGCTTATGCGAGCGCTTGACGCGCGTAGCAAGCACCGGATGGCTTTCGGCTGTATTGCTCCCGATGATCACCACAAGCCCCGCCTGCTCGATATCGGAGATGGAGCCGGAGTCGCCGCCATACCCAACCGTGCGAAACAGCCCCGTTGTCGCGGGCGCCTGGCAGTAGCGCGAGCAGTTATCCATGTTATTGGTGCCGATAACTGCGCGAGCCAGCTTCTGCATCAGATAG
Organism: Acidobacteriaceae bacterium; assembly: GCA_003159975.1. Taxonomy (GTDB): domain Bacteria; phylum Acidobacteriota; class Terriglobia; order Terriglobales; family Acidobacteriaceae; genus Telmatobacter. The sequence continues at coordinate 1,221 of PLPU01000383.1, read as the reverse complement.
CTTTCTTCATTGGTACACTTTGAAGAAGAGATGAAGGCCAGCGAGTCGGGTCCCGTAGCGGCCTTGATCTCGGCAAACCTGCGCGCCACCAGAGTGAGCGCTTCATCCCATGTAGCTTCGCGAAAACCGTCCCTTTCGCGGATCAGGGGCTTGGTGAGCCGGTCAGGGCTGTTCACATAGTCCCACCCGAACTTTCCCTTGATGCAGGTTGAGACTCCATTGGCCGGGCCGTGAGCCGGTTCGACTTTGAGAATATGCCGGCCCTTCGTCCAGATTTCGAAACTGCACCCGACGCCGCAGTAGGTGCAGACCGTTTTTGTGCGCTTGATGTGCGACTCGCGCATGGTTGCTTCCACTTCGGAGAGCTGCAGAATCGCCCCATAGCCCACTTCCGGTTCGACGCCCTTGACCACGTCGATCATGCCGTCCAGCGCGGGTTTGGACAACGCGGTAAAGTAGCCGGCTTCACCCAGCATTGATTTTTCCATCAGCGCATTGCACGGGCAAACCGTCACGCAGTGCCCGCAGGAGACGCAGCTCGATTCGCCAATAGGCGCGCCGCCATCCCACAACACGCGTGGATGCGCATTCTCCCAATCGATGCTTAGCGTTTCGTTCACCTGCAGGTTCTGGCAGGCTTCAACGCACCGTCCGCACAGGATGCATTGATCGGGATCGTAGCGGTAGAAGGGATTGGACATGTCCACTTCATACGGCTTGGCCTTGTAAGCAATTTCCTGGTGCTCGACGTTAAGAAGCTTGGTCGTGTTATGCACCGTGCAGTTACCGTTGTTGTTATCGCAGACCGTGCAGTAGAGCAGATGATTGCCGAGGATCCGGTCAAAGGCTTCGCGCTGCGCAGCGTCCGCGCGCGGCGAGGACGTGACCACATTCATGCCGTCCTCAATGAGGGTGCCACAGGCTCTTACCAGCTTGCCGTTCACCTCCACCATGCAGGTGTCGCATGTCTGGATCGGTCCCAGTTGGGGGTGGTAACAAACCTGCGGAATCTCAACACCGCTGCGATTAATCGCGTCGATCAGGCGCTCTCCGGGCTGAATCACCTGCGTCTTGCCGTTGATGGTGGCTGACATGAGGTTTTCGTCCTCCATTACGTTTGTTGGATCGCATTGCGCGCGATTTGGCGGCATGCATCGCCTGAATTACATTCAACGATTCCCCACATTCAGGCTTACGGCTTGATGACGGCCTCGGCCTTAG
>PLPU01000133.1:0-3519 GCA_003159975.1 Acidobacteriaceae bacterium | reverse complement strand
TTGGAGACGGCGCTGTTGGCGCGGCCCACCTTGGCGGGGTCTTCATTGGAGAGCAGGGCGGGATTGCCGCCGGTGATGGCGAGACGGGCAGCGCCGCTCTTGAAGGCCGCGCCCATGCCGTCATAGAGCCATTTCGCGGCGTGGTCGAAGCTGGCGTCGGGGGCGTTGCGGTAGCGCATGAGCGTGGCTTCGTCGTCGGTGTAGAGGGTGGTGACGAGGGACGCGCCGGCGCGATAGGCCTGCCGAGTGATGCGGCGGGCGAGAGGGAGCGCGTCGAGCGAGGCGGTNNTTGATCAAAGGTGCGGTCGATGGCGACTTCGGCGGCAACGCTCATGGTTTTTCCTTTGTTGATTATTGGATCACGGCGACTTTGGCGCGCTTGCCTAAGCGAACGACGAGGCGAGCAGGCTTGGTGGAGAACGAAACTATTGCGTTGGTGGCGGGCTCGCCATCGAGCTTGACGGCGTTCTCGGCAATTTTGCGGTTAGCCTCAGCGCCGCTCGCTGCCAGGCCTAGATGCACGAGCAGCTTGGGCAGGCGAATCTGATTCGGCTCGGGGCCGGCGATGTCTGCGCAGGCAACGGCAACTTCTTCGAGGTCTTCCGCGGTTTCCTTTTGCTGGAACATGCGGGCCCAGTTTTCGTCGGCGGCTTGCGCAGCGGCTTCGCCGTGGAAGCCGGCAACGATGGTGCGGGCGAGGCGCTTCTTGGCTTCCATGGGATGGAGCTTGCCAGCGGCGACTTCGGCTTGAAGCGCGTCGACTTCGGATTGGCGGAGATCCGTGAGAAACACCCAGTACTTCCACATGAGCTCGTCGCTAATGCTCATGAGCTTGCCGTACATTTCGGCTGGCGGCTCGTTGATGCCGATGGCGTTGTTGAGCGACTTCGACATTTTCTGCACGCCGTCGAGGCCTTCCAAGATCGGCGTCATCAGGACGATCTGCGGCTTCTGGCCGTAGTCGCGCTGCAGCTCGCGGCCCATCAGGAGGTTGAATTTCTGGTCCGTGCCGCCGAGTTCGACATCGCATTCCAAGGCAACCGAATCGTAGCCCTGCGCAAGTGGATACAGAAGTTCGTGGAGGCTGATGTCCTGTTCCGCACGGAATCGGGTGAGAAACTCCTTGCGGTCGAGCATCTGCGAGAGGGTTACCTTTGCAGATAGGCCGATCAGGCCGGCGTAACCAAGCTTGTCGAGCCACTCGGAGTTGTAGCGCACTTCGGTTGCCTTCTCGTCGAGTATTCGGAAGACCTGCTCTTTGTACGTCCTGGCGTTCATGTCGATCTCGGCGCGCGTGAGCGGTTTGCGGGTAGCGTTGCGTCCCGTTGGGTCACCAATCAGCGCGGTCGAGTCACCAATGAGGAAGATGACCTGATGGCCGAACTGCTGAAAGTGGCGCAGCTTGCGCATGAGCACGGTGTGGCCCAGGTGCAGGTCGGGCGCGGTGGGGTCGAATCCGGCTTTGACGCGGAGGGGGCGGCCGGTTTTGCGGCTGTCTTCGAGGCGCTCGCGCAGGTCGGGGACGCGGATGATTTCCGCGGCGCCTTTCTGGAGAAGGTCCATCTGTTCGTCTACTGGGAGGAACTTGCTCATGTCGTCTTTCAGTATAAGGGGACGGGGTTTAGGGGGACTGGCGCGGGAATGGATCGGAGGAATTCGTGCACTCTTCATGAAACTTCGCGCCACACAGCTTCATCCAAGCGGCAGGAGAAGACTACCCTATGGCTTCAGTTACTGGACGTGCAATGCGGGTTCCCGCCGCGGGCGGGGCTTTTGAATTGGTGCAGAAGGAGTTTCCGGAGCCGGGGCCGGGCCATGTGCGCATACGCGTGCAGGCTTGCGGCGTTTGCCACAGCGATTCGATTACCAAGTTTGGACTGTTTCCCGGGATTGCGTATCCGCGCGTGCCGGGGCACGAGGTTGCCGGGGTGGTGGATGCGGTGGGCGCGGATGTGCCCCTGTTCAAGCCGGGCCAGCGCGTGGGCCTGGGATGGCACGGCGGGCACTGCAACTATTGCACGCCCTGCCGGCGCGGCGACTTTGTTTTGTGCGAGAACGCGCAGATCTCCGGCATTACTTTCGACGGCGGCTATGCCGATTACGTAATTGCTCCGGCGAATGCGCTGGCACTGGTTCCCGACGATCTGTCTGACGTGGACGCTGCGCCGCTGATGTGCGCCGGAGTGACGACTTACAACAGCCTGCGGCACAGCGGGGCCAAGCCCCGCGACACCGTGGCGATTCTGGGCATTGGCGGGCTGGGCCACCTGGCGGTGCAGTTCGCGGCCAAGAGCGGCTACCGCACGGTGGCGATTGCGCGCGGCGCGGACAAGGCTCCGCTGGCTAAGCAACTGGGCGCACACATCTACATTGACAGCACCACGCAGGATTTTGCTGCGGAGTTGCAGAAGCTGGGCGGGGCTGCGGTGATTTTGTCCACGCTGACCAATGCCGAGAGCTTGACGGCCGCGGTGGGCGGGCTTGGGATCAATGGCAAGCTGATTATTGTCGGCGTCCCGGACAAGCCGTTTGAGGTGAGCGTGCTTCCGCTGATTATGGGCAACCGGTCGATTGACGGGTGGGCTTCGGGGACGGGGATGGACTCGGAGGATACGCTGAACTTCAGCGCGCTGGCGGGTGTGAAGCCGATGATCGAGACCTATCCGCTGGAAAAGGCGGCGGAGGCGTTTGACCGCATGATGAGCGGGAAGGCGCGGTTCCGGGTGGTGCTGACAACGGGGGCGTAGCAGGAGTCAGGAAGAGCAACCGCAGGTCCTTCGACTCCGTTTGGCGCAAAAAGCGCGCCAAACTCCGCTCAGGATGACGGCTGTTTTTAAAACACATCTTTGAGAAACCAAGCTATGGGGCCTGTTCGCCGGATTCGGCGGGCAGGCCATTTTGCATCTCCAGCGCAGGCATCGTTGCATCGAGTGCTTCAGAGAGCCTTGCGGTCATGACCTGAAAGTGATAGCCCATGACGGCTAGGGTCATGGCCGCGCCGACGCAATGGCGATAACGCGTTGCGACCGTGAGCAGAAACTTCCAGTAACTCCAGCGCTGGCGGCCGAAGACTCCCTGGCGAAGGATGGAGGTAACAAAGGCGCGCGCATTGCCGCGGGTGAGCCACTGCTGATGGGATGCGCGGTGACCCGGCGGGCGCTGGCTGGGCCGCGGCTGGGTGCGGTTGAGGTAGAGCTTGACGCGCTCATAGTAGGCTGAGCTCGAGTAGATGCGCTTGAGCACGGAACGATAGCCTTCGATCAATTTGTCGGCATCCATGTGGGGCAGGAAGTTGAGCTTGTCACCGGTGTTATCGCCGGCGCCTGCGTCGAGGATGCGGCCCTCCTTGTGAAGGCGGCGAAAGAGCTGGGTTCCGGGCATGGCTTGCAACAGGCCTACCATGGCGACGGGAATACCGCTTTTCTGGATGAAGTCGACCATGCGGTCGAAGATGTCTTCGCGGTCGGTGTCGAAGCCGAGGATGAAGCCGCCCATGACCTGCATGCCGTAACTCTGGAT
>PLPU01000040.1:5072-16530 GCA_003159975.1 Acidobacteriaceae bacterium | reverse complement strand
CGGTCTTCTGTGCCTACCAGTCCTAAATGGGAGGTGCTTTTCCCGTGACAACCGTATTCATGAAGCTATGCCATGAGGGGAACAGGATGTAGGCAGTGATGGTGTGCAGGTCCTGAAAGAAGCGTGCACGCGCCCCGACAGCCTCGCGGGCTTGTTGCCAGAGGGTTTCCAGGCAGTCGCAGGCGGTGTGGAAGGCGAAGGCCAGCAAGTTCATGGCGGCGAAGGTTCGGGCCAGATACTTCTTTCCATGCCCGAAGTTGTGAGCCAGGTTATAGCCGTTGTTTTTCAGCACGTTGAAGCTCTCGTTCTCGATCTTCCAACGGGCTCTGGCGCAGGCCGCAACCTCGACCACGTTGTCCGCCGTCAGTGGCAAGCTGGTCACGAAGGCGCCATCGTAGGTGGTTTTCCCCGTTTCATCGGTGATGGTGACCCCCAGCCAGTTAACCGTGAGCGCATCCTTGCCGTCGCGCAGCGGAACCGCTTCGGTCCAGCGGTAGCGATAGGTCAGGCTGCGCTTGCCGGGCCTGCGCTCGATCACCGTGCGCTGGTCCAGCGACGCTCCATCCACATACTCATACAGCGTCTTGTGGCCGTCCCTCTTGCACACGAATAGAAAATCGGCGCCCGTTGCGAGCACGGCTTCGGCCAGCGATTGGCAACTGAACAGCGCATCGCCCAGATAGACCGGGCGCAAGTGCTGGACCCGCTTGCCATGCGCGTTCAGCCAGCGTTTGGCACCGTTGCGTTCGCAATCCTGCTTCTCGGCTCCATCCTGCGGCGCGATGAACTCCGGCATCAGCGGCAACACCATGTTGTGGCCGGGAGCAANNTTTTGCGAACAGAAATACTCCGTGCCATCGAGGGCTACCAACGTTCGCCCCGCCAGCCGCTGAAACGCCTTTAAGCCGTCGTGCTGCCGCAGTTGCTCGATCACCTGATCGAAACAGGGCTGCAAGGTCTCCGGAGAGACCGCGTCGAGCATCAGACGAATGTAGTTGTCTGTCGGTATCTTCTTCATGCCGAACAGCGTATGGCAATTCGATGTGCCGTGGCCTTGCTCCAGCCGCCGCTGATGGGACAAAAAGGACTCACTTTGCATAAAAAACAAGGAAAACGCCGAAAGCCCAATATCCGCCATCGAGTAGCCCACATCCGTGCTGCGCCGTGCATCGGAAAAGCCCATGCAGACCGTGCGCAACCCGGCCAAAAGCGACTCCAATATCTCCATACCTCAAAACAGCACAGTTCGTCGCTTCGGCAAATAGCCATCTGGGTTCCCATTTTCATTTAGAACTGCTGGGGACCGATCTGCAATATTGACATCGAACAACGTGTTGCGTATACTGCGCCTTCGTTTCCCTCATGTAAAGTGGGCGTTCCCAATCGCAGTATGGAGCGTATTGCGATTTTCGGAATGCAGTTGAGCCGAGGCCTGCTCAGGCTGGGATGTGTCTGGCCTCGCAACCGTAGAACACACATTCCAAAGGAGATTGTTCATGAACTGTTCAGCCTGTGGTAAGCCAAATGCCGACGGCGTTTCGTTCTGTGAGTTTTGCGGAGCGGACTTGCGGTCCGGATCGAGTTCAAACAGCGGCCCCGTGGTGGCCCGGACCCCGCCCGCACAGCCAGCGCCCCCTTCGGCGGCAGAAGTTGCGCAGATGGGGAAATCGCTCCTCGGTTCGCTATCGCTTGGTGAGAAGTTTGTCGGCGCAGGAACGATTGCCGCTGTGTTGGGTTTCTTTTTGCCCTGGATTTCTTCGCCTGACCTTGGCGCTCTCTCGGGTTTGCTGGGCCAGATGGGCGCTGCTGAGCTCAACCATGTCAGCCTTTCCGGGGTCGATCTGGCCAAGTTCGTGGGAGCTGTCTATCTCATCCTGCTGGCGGCGATTGCCGCTGGCGTCCTGTTCTACTTCTCCAGAAAGGCAGCTACCCCGCAGAAGTTGCTGATGGGGGGCTTCCTGGTAATGATCGGTTCCCTTTGCGGACCTGGGTTCATCGCCACTCTGCTCTTTGTACCCATGATTCAATCCGTATCTGGAATGGGTTTTTGGCTGCTTGGATTGGGCTTCTGCTCGATAGCGGCTGGCGGGTTGATTACTATTGCCACTTTGGGCAAAACTGCGCGTTGAAACCGCGAGAAAGCGAGGAATCCGATGTTTTGTCCAGATTGTGGCAGTGAGGTCGCGGAAGGTCGGAAGTTCTGCGGGAAATGCGGTGGGCAGATTCATGCAGCAGCGGGTAGCGTAGACACAGCCCCGGTCGCTGTCCCTGAAGAAACGGCAGCTCCGGTCCCTCGGCGGCCTGCGTCACTGCGCCAGAAGCTCACCTATGCACTCGTCGTTCTGCTAGTGGTTTTGGGCGGCGTGGCGTGGTGGTGGATTCATCGTCCTGCCCCGGCCTACAAGGTGCAGGACCCTGGTATCTATCCCTTTCAGGGCCTGAGCGCGGATGGAAAGACTCTAAAGTTTGGCTTCATCGACGCCGACGGAAAGGTTCTTATCCAGCCGGAATGGGATGCGTCGGCGGGCGCTTCTGTATTGGGTCAGTCAGTTTCATTTAGCGAAGGCCTTTGCGGAGTTATGAAGGATGGCAAATGGGGCTATATCGATACCGGCGGACACCTGGCGATACCCGCCCAGTTCGATTCTGCCGGCCACCTTTCTGTCGGCTCCTTTATCGAAGGACTTGCAAGGGTCAACCTGGGAAATCAAGTCGGCTTTATCAACAAGACCGGCCAATATGCGGTCAATCCGCAGTTCTATGAAGCCGGCGATTTCCATGATGGACTAGCAGCCGTGCGCACGGATGGCGGCTGGGGGTTTATCAACAAGGCCGGAACTTTTGTAGTTAAGCCCCGCTTCCAATCCGCCGACACCGATGGGTTTTCGGACGGCCTCGCCTGGGTTCAAATAGCAGGGAGGGTCGGCTATATCGACCGCAGCGGAACTCTTGCGATTACTCCCCAATTCGACGGTGCATCCACCTTTTCCGAGGGCTTGGCACCGGTTGCGATTCACGGCAAATGGGGATACATCAATACCGCCGGGAAGATCGTCATCAATCCTCAGTTCGACAAGGTAACCATGTTTTCCGGCGGCCTTGCCGTTGTTTCGGTCTCCGGACATCAAGGCACAATCGACAGGCAAGGCAAATACGTCGTGAATCCGGGGCAATACAACATTCAGCTAATGGAGGGTGACCTTCAGCCAGTCACCAGCAGCGACGGGATCGGCCTGCTGAGCAGGGATGGTAAATGGGCTGTAAAGCCATCCAAAGCCCTTGCTGGCATTCCGATGATCATCGGCAAGGTGTTCTATGGGGTCATCGGCGGGCAGCTTTTCCCCATATCCTTGTCGGGCAAGGTGCTTGCCGGCCCCTACAAGGGATCAATGATCGATACGCTGGCGCAGGATATTGAGAACGAACAGAGCGCGATCCAATCGATGCGCACTCTGACCAACGAGGAATTCAGCTATTCAAACGCCTACCCGGCGAAGGGGTTCGCAGCCTCTCTCGATAAGCTGGGACCTGCCACAGGCGCGCCGGATGAGAATCACGCTGGTTTCATCGATGCAACACTGGCGACGGGAACCAAGGACGGCTACCAGTTTGCGGTTACCATACCTTCGGGAACCTCGATTGGAGGCGCCAACCTCAACTACTTCCTGCTGGCCAAGCCTGCCGCCGGCCACGCGGGGCGCACTTTCTGTGCCGACTCTTCCGGTACGGTCCGCTACGCCGCGCAAGGGGAGGAATGCACGATCAACTCGCCGACACTGTGATGCCGGGCTTCCGCGAACCACAGGGACTGGGCTTCGACATTATCCCGGTAGAGGAACGACATCTCTACCGGGATATCAACGAATGGCGAATGCTACGGGTTGATACATTGAAAGGAACTTTGTGAATATCAAGCAGTTTTTCCTTTGCTCGCACCGTTCTCATTGCTTTGGGGCGGGCTGTTTGTTGGTTATTCTTGCGCTCGCCACCATCCTTTGGCCCCAGTGTGCGCCGGGGCAGCAGCCTCCCGTCCCCAAGCTGACGCTTGCCCAGGTTGAACAGTTGGTGTCGAGCAAGGTGCCGGATTCAACGATGAGCACGCAAATCCAAAAGCGAGGGCTGGCCTTTGCACCCACCCCGGCGATGGTGGAATCGATGCGCGCGAAGGGCGCTGGCCCTCTGACGCTGGAAGCAATCGAGGCACTTGTTCCGAAGGGAACCCGAAGCGCCGCGATCAGTAGAGCCGCGTCGGCTAATGAATTTGCAATCGTCATCGATCCACCATCTAATGTCCGCGTAGCGCCCTCTGCCGCATCCGGCATTATTTGCTCTGTAACCGCCAAGAAACCCATTCGCATCCTCGGCTCTGAAGGCAACTGGTACAAGACAGACATTTGTGACGGAAAGTTGGGCTATATTCATCGCAGCCAGATCAAATTCTGAGTTGAGAAAGTGGCCAAGGTCGGATTCGGAGAAAGCAGAATGCTCCAGCCATCGCATTTGAAGCCTGCGTTAGGACTTAATGAAAGCGAGGAAATTTGATGTTTTGTCCAGATTGTGGAAGTGAAGTCGCGGAAGGGCGCAGGTTCTGCGGGAAATGCGGCGGGCAGTTGCGCGAAGCATCAGGAAGCGTAGAGGCGGTGCAGGGCATTCCGGAGAGCCCTGTAGAGACTGTGGTGCCGGTCCCGAGGCCACCTCTTTCGACGCGCAAGAAACTCACCTACGCGCTTGTCGCCCTGCTGGTGGTTCTGGGCGGCGTGGCGTGGTGGTGGTTCCATCGGCCCGCTCCGCCCTATCAGGTGAAGGATCCTGGAATCTACCCCTTCCAAGGTCTGAGTGCAGATGGAAAGACCATGAAGTGGGGTTTCATCGATGCGGACGGGAAGGTCTTAATCCCGCCGCAATGGGACGGCATTTCGTTAGAGATGGTCACGGACCATGTTGTCGTTTTCAACGAAGGTCTTGGCGCAGTCGCCAAAGATGGCAAATGGGGTTATATCGACACCGGCGGAAATCTGGTGATACCAACTCAATTCGATCTTGCTAGGCCATTTTTCGGGGGAATTGCAATGGTCAAACTGGGCAATCAGGTCGGCTATATCGACAAGACAGGCCAATATGTAATCAATCCTCAATTCTCCGATGGCGGCGACTTCCGCAATGGATTAGCAGCCGTGCACGGGGATAGCGGATGGGGCTTCATCAACAAGGCGGGGGCCTATGTGATCGCGCCCCGCTTCACAAATGCTTCCGACGATGGTTTTAGTGACGGACTTGCGGTGGCTTGCCCCGGTACAGGTAAGTGCGGCTATATCGATCACACTGGTAAATTCGCGATTAGATCGCAGTTCGACTCCGCTGTTTCCTTTTCCGAAGGTATGGCGGCTGTCAAGCTAGATAATCGATGGGGCTACGTGAATTCCGCCGGGAAAATCGTCATCAATCCACAATTTGACGCTGTAACCAGCTTTTTCGGCGGCCTTGCAGTTGTTTCTGTCTCTGGACATACAGGCACCATCAACAAGCAAGGCAAGTATATAGTGAATCCTGGGCAATACAACATCCAGCTGACCGAAGGCAGTGACCTTCAACCAGCCTCCACGAGTGATGGAATGGGACTAATCTCCCGGGATGGCAAATGGGTTATGCAGCCTTCCAAGGCCCTCGCTGGATTTGCCGGGGTCTGCGGAAAGGTGTTCTATGACACCATCGCAGGTCAGCTTGTTCCCATAAGCCTTTCCGGCAAGGTCCTAGCCGGCACGTACAAAAACGGCATGGTCGGCTCGCTGGCCCAGGACATCGACAACGAGAGTACCGCGCTGCAATTGGTGCGCTTGCTGCTTGTGGCCGAGAACAGCTATTCAGGTGCCTATCCGGCGAGAGGCTTCACCGATTCCCTCGGCAAACTGGGTCCACCCGCGGACGGGAATTCGATGGATGAAAACCATGCCGGCTTCATCGGTGCGGACTTGGCCACGGGAACTAGGAGCAACTACCAGTTTGCGATCACCATTCCTACCGGAACCTCGACTGGCGGAGCCAACTTCAACTACTTCATTGTGGCCAAACCTGCCGCCGGCCATGCGGGGCGAAGCTTCTGCGCCGACTCCTCCGGTACCATCCATTACGCCGTACAAGGGGAGGACTGCACGATTACGTCTCCGCAGCTTGGAGATTGAGTCCCACAAACAGCGGGACTCGGCTGTGACATCATCTTCCTGCAAGAGCGAGAGTTCTCGCGGGGAGATGCTGCGTAGTTCACGCGGTGTAGCTCGCAAGGCGGGAGATTGTTTCATGAAAATCAGGCGGCTTTTCTCTTTGTTTGCGTCAATCTCGATGGCTGGGATGGTGTGCTTGTTGGTCATTCTGGCGATCACTGTGGTTCTTGAGTCACAGAGTTTGGCGGGGCAGCAGCATTACAACGCGCACCTGGCGCAGTACAAGATGCAGGAAGAGGTGAAGACGCGGCACATTCTGATCGCGGTGAAGCCGGGCGCGAACGCGGCAACGGACGCGGCGGCCAAGGCGAAGGCGCAGGATGTGCTGAACCAGTTAAAAGCGGGAGCGAGCTTTGCGGTGCTGGCGATGAAGTACTCGGATGACCTTGGGTCGAAGGACCAGGGCGGCGAACTGCCCATGTTTCCGACGAGCCAGCTTGTTCCGGCGTATGCGAATGCAGCGATGGCGCTGAAGCCGGGTGAGACGTCGGGGCTGGTGCGGTCGCCCTTCGGGTACCACATCATCCAGTTGGAGAAGAAGCAGGCGGCGGGAGCGAGATTAACGCTGGCTCAAGTAGAAACACTGATCACGCACGGCGTGCCGGACTCGACCTTGAGTAGCCAGATCCGCGTCCATGGCCTCACCTTCACACCTACCACAGCCATTCTCGACTCGCTCCATGCCAAGGGAGCCGGGCCCTTAACATTGGAAGTAATTCAAGAGGCGGCACTGAACAGCGATGTTTCCAAGCCCGGTGGCTCGGGCGCACGGTGACCTGAAAACGGATCACCGGCTTCGGGCACTTGGAGGAAATCAATAATTGGCGGGCAGGCGGACCTACTTCGGGGCACGGCATCGGGGGTTCGCTGGATACCACTTCCAGAGGGCCAAGGGGCAGTTTTTTTCGCCGCTAATTCGAGCCGGATTGAGTACCCGGATCTTATTCCACCCGAAGGAACGCTAGAATTTTTGATCAAGGTGAATCATGGCTACCACTACGACATTTACCAGTTCAAGGATGACCAAGATGACGCCATGATCTTTTCAAGCGATGTTCAGGGCGGCGACGTAACGTGGCCCGGTGACACCAAACTCTTTGTGAAAGCAAACGGGGATATTTCGTAATGGATGGCAATCGCCAAGTACGATCAACCGCGCGCTACTACTACTGAGGCGCATGGAACGGGTTTCCGATTTGGAGAATGGCATGTGATCGGAGTCAGCTATGATGAACCCGTTGAGGTGGAAACAACCGTTCATCTGACATTCAGCCTTGGTCCTCGCTAGCAGTAATAGCGAAGGACGAATAACAAAACAAATTGAATTTGCTTGGCAAGAGAAGACGGGTTATGACAATCGGAGCATTGAAACATTACTGTGTGCATGCGGTTCAACGGAGATGGCTACCTATGGTGTTTTTGATTGGTGCCACGTTGATGATTCTCGGACCGATTCCGGTTTCGGGCCAGCAGGCGGCTGTCCAGAAACTTACGCTCTCTCAAATAGAAGAGCTGATTACGCACGGCGTGCCCGATTCAACAATGGCTAGCCAAATCCAGCGGCGTGGAGTCGGATTCGCAGTCACGCCGGTTATCCTCGATGCGCTGCAACGCAAAGGTGCAGGACCACAAACGCTGGCAGCAATCCAAGGGATAGCTCCCACCAGCGGCGCTTCCAAACCTAATACTTTGGGCGACTCAAAAAATGCGAACAGATCAACGCCTTCAGGCGGCGGGAGCCAAGCAAGCGCCCTCCAGCACTGTGTACACCTGATTCTCCAGGTAGAAGTGAAGGAAGCCGTGAACGCGGAGACCGACAATGCGGTGGCCAGCGTGCAGCAGGACCTGAAGACCGCCAACCTGGGCTTCTCCCAGGTATTCAAACCCGATCCGCTCAAGCCCGACGAGAGCGGCAAGCCCGAGCAGGTTGAGATCGACGGCGTGACGCCCGCGAATATCGCTGCGGTGCGCTCATTGCTCGACCAGAAGTACGGCACCCAGTATGACTTGAACGGCGGCAGCGACGGCAGCTTCACGCTGACCATGAGGCCCCTGGTCGAAAAGGCCCTGAACGAAAAGACTCTCCAGCAGGCCACCGAGGTTATTCGCCGCCGCATGGATGTCCTCGGCGTCAAGGCGCCGCTCATTCAGGAGTACAACCTGGGCGCCAACCAGATCCTCGTCGAGATGCCGGGCATCACTGATCTCGACCACGTCAAGAGTTTCATCCAATCTACGGCCCGGCTCGCGATTCACGCAGTCAAGGGCGACCCCTCCGGTTATCCTGACGAGCAATCCGCGCTGGCTGCCATCGGTGGAGTGCTGCCGCCCGACGAGGAGCTAGTTCACGGCTCGGGCGCTGTCTTCATCCTCCAACGCGTCGCCATCGTAGCCGGGAGTGACTTCCGCTCCGCCGAACCCGGCGTCAACCAGAACACCGGTCACCGCATCGTCAACTTCACGCTCACCAACGAGGCTGGCGACCGTTTTTACGACTTCACCAGCGCCAACATCGGCAAGAGCATGGCCGTTGTCATGGGCGGCCGCGTCCGCGAAGTTGCCAACATCAAGAGCGCCATCCGCGACAGCGGCCAGATCGAGGGCGCGTTCACCCAAGAAGAGGTCATGTACCTTTCCAAGCTGCTGCACACCGGTGCGCTGCCAGCCTCGCTCGACTTTCTCGATGAACGCAACGTTTGTCCCAGTAGTAGTCTGGGACCTACCCGGTAGGCCAGTCCGAGACCGAGATTGGGTTGTGCTCACGAAGGTATACGAGGAACGATCTCTCTACCGGGATATCACCGAATGGCGAATGCTACGGGTTGATACATTGAAAGGAGCTTTATGAAGACCAAGCAGTTTTTCCTTTGCTCGCACCGTTCTTACTGCTTTGGGGCTCCGGGTTTATTGGTCTTTCTGGCGCTCGCCATCAGCCTTTGGCCCCAGAATGCGGCGGGGCAGCACCCGGCTGTTCCCAAGCTGACGCTAGCCCAAGTTCAACAGTTGGTCTCTAACGGCGTTCCGGATTCGACGTTGAGCACTCAAATCCAAAGACGGGGTTTGGCCTTCGTTCCCACTCCGGCTACGATTGAATCACTGCGCGCCAAGGGGGCTGGCCCTCTGACGCTACAAGCGATCCAGGCGGCGCCCAGTGGTGCTCCTACGGAGTACAAACCTTCGCAGGCGCAGCCGGGAAGAGACTGGACGATCGATGCCCCCATTCCTCTGCGGCCCGGGATTTCGCTCGACGAACTGCGCAGCGATGAAATCTGGGAGGGCGGTCAGTTCGGGCTTGGCTCAGAGAAGGACTTTGGGCGCAATTCGGCTGTCTTTTCCGCTGCCAATTCGAGTCAACTTGTGTACGGAGGGTACATCTCCGATGAGGGCACTCTGGAGTTGTGGATCAAGGTGAATCACGGCTATCGTTACGACAACTTCCAGTTCCTGGACAACCTGGATGAGGCGGTCATTTTTTCCAGCGATTGCGTGGGAGGCGATGTGACGTGGCCAGGCACGACAAAGCTGACTGTGAAGGGGAACGGGGATATCACGCTGTGGATGGCGACCAGTAAATACAACCAGGCACCTGCGCAGGCGACAGTGGCTACGGGAACGCTCTTTCGCTTCGGCGAGTGGCATGCGATCGGGATCAGCTATGGAAGCGACGGCCAGTGGATCATGCTGGACGGAAAGGTTGTCGCGGCTTCTCCTTTTCTCAAGCAGAAGTTAGGGAGAGCAGGGAATCATCAACAACCTCTGGACGAGGCGACCATCGGAGAGACTCGCTCGCACTACTGGGATCATCATCGCTATGAGGGAGGATTCGATGGGATCCTGGCCGGCGTCCGGTTATCGAAGCGTCAGAAGGACTGGGCTTTGGCGCTTAGCCCGCCGGGTACGCTAGGGGCGTCTGCGATCAGCCCTTCGGGCGAAAGTGGAACAACTGTTCCAGATACTGTGCCCAGCCAAAGGACCGAAGAATCTCCAAGTCCCCCGCCACGCGCCTACAAAATCACCCCTATTCTACCAACTTCCGGCGCCAATCCCGATTACACCATGCAAGTTGACGAGTGCCACCGAGCAGGCGATCAGATTCTTTGCTCCGGAAAGATAACAAACAACACCGATGCGCCGACGAATACCTATCTGCGGGACAGTACGGCCGTAGACGACGAAGGAAACTCATTTTTCGTCGGGTCTTTTCTCGGCGTCGGTATCGGATTCCCCGGATTTGGCACCGAGGAGCGGATCATGCCGAACATTCCCACTAAATTTGTTCTGACGGTTAATGACGCGCACCGAAATGTCAAGACGATCAACCTACAGATCGCGGTTGATTGGACCGGAGGGGCCAGGTATGGATCCCTGATTTTTCAAGGAATACCTGTCCAATGAAATACAAACCATCATTTCGCGTAGCGCTCAAGCACTGGGACGAGTGTATGCCTGTCTGGTGGGCTAATGATGACGCTCCCGCCGGATGGCAGGAGCATCGCAAGAGTGTGGGCAGATGGGCATGCCCTCGAAAAGGAGCGTGTTGTGTCCGGTGCACTTTGGGCAATCAAGGCAAGCTCCCGCTTCCAGTACAAGGTGCGGGTCTTCCGGACAGCCAGTTGGCTAACGCGATACGTTGTGCGATACGTTGGTTCTCTGGCTTGGGTGGCGGGTGGCCACCCTTCACGAGTCAATGAACTGGGTGCCCCATCCTTCCGCAGCTTCATTGTTCATCCGGGAAGGGTGGGAAGGCAATCCGCCCGAGTTTCGGATCGCTCCTCGAAAACGCCCCAGGGGCCTGAAACCACCAAGCACGCGCGTGCAGCCGGTCCATTCATCGCAACTTGGGATCATCAGAGGAATATCCTTTTCGTGGGGATTTAACGCTCGAAATCCTGGTTCCGGGCGGATGTCGTCTCCTCCGGGTGTCCAACCTTTGGTGGAAGGACATGGGTTCCTATACTAGAGAGAAATGAAGCCCGATACCAGCACTCCCAATCCGGTTCATCTGGCGATCGTGAGTCCGTGCTCGTCCTGTCAGAACCAACTGACTGTTAGTCAGAACGGGATGCCGGCCTGCCCACGGCGCGTGGTTCAACAGAACATCCAGTACATGCAGAGTGCCGGTATCGACACGGCCGGCGTCCAGCATCTGGCGCTGTACGGCACGGAAGCACCGCGCAGGCGGGTAACGGTTCTTATCTTAACCCCGTCTATTCAGATAACTTGCACGCCATTCTCATCTG
>PLPU01000040.1:2079-4984 GCA_003159975.1 Acidobacteriaceae bacterium | reverse complement strand
GAACGACCAACTGGAAGTGACCCTTTCGGCACGGCAACAGATGACGACGGACGGCAGCGCGCTGCCGGTCTTGATTGATGGCTTTGCCCAGAAGGTCAACTTCATCTTCAACCACCCGAGGACACCCCTGAATAAGGACCTCTGTCCCGCAGGAACGTAATGTCCAGCCAGCCTCTCGTCTACGATCTGGAAAACCAGGATGGCACCTACGAGCTCCAGCCGAAGTCGCTTTATGCCGGGAACTCTTACCAGGGCCAGCCGTCCGTTGCCGTCACCGAGGATGAGATCATCCTGGCCGGCGACTCGAACAACGTCTTCCGGGTGGACCCGGACTTTGGCGTTCTTCTTTCCGGGAAGCTGAGCCTGTCTGCAATGCCTCGACAGGTCTCCTTCGGCGGTGGCTACTACCGCCTCAACCCCCTGCTTCTGACCTGCCTTCCCTCCTCCACCCCCAATCCCACTCCCATTCCCAACGCTTATCCCCACCCTCCCCGCACGAAAGGTGCCTGAGCAATGTTCAATGCTTTCAGAATCCGTCCTGTCGTTGAATCGATGGACGAGAATGGCGAAGTAACCTGTGAGGCATTCGCCACCCTCGCCGCTGTCGAACGCGATTCCGCACAGTTTGAGGCCCGCCGCTCGGTCAGTGGGCGCGAGGGCAGGACAATCATTTGGACCCTCTACGGCGTCAACCCAGAAGAAAGCGGCGTCCGAACCGATTACGCCATCGCCGACCGCGATACCGAAGAGCTCGCCCGCGAGCTGTTGACCAGCCTCATCGGACCGTTTACGACCGACGAGGCCGGGTATTCCACTCCTGCCACCCTGCCGGCCGGCGCCGCCGCACTCCTCACCTCTGCCCTCGGTCACATCCAGACTTACAAAGACACCGAAGAGGTTGACTGCATAGCCCTTGCGGAAGACTCTATCGCGGCTGCGCTCAACACCCTCATGCAGTCCCGTCCGGCCCAGGCCGACAGCGCCGTGGTCGGCACGCCGGGCGCCGAGGCCGCGCCCGCAGACCCGAATCCACACAAGGTCCGCATGAAATGGGGTTCCAGCATGGGAGGCGACGAGAAGCCGGTGAGCGATTACGAGTTTGCCTCCGTCGAAGAGTTGAATGCCTTTCTGTACGGCTGCGACGAAGCCAACGGCTGGCTTGACATGGATCAGATCGACCCGAATCCAGATGGTTCGTTCCCCGTGCCAGACGCCGACGAAGACGACCAATAGGCCGGTTCGTTCAAGCAAGCGGGCATCTGGGATCATCCACGTGCCCAGCCGAATTCACACACACATTCCCGACGCCTGCCGCAGATGGCGAGCGGGTGCCGACGGCACTTCGAGAGGCGGTAGCCTCTCCCGAACATGAGAATGGGTCCGGCAGGTACGCCAGCAACATCGCAAAATAGCCCGCGTTAGTCTTGCGTAACCACGGCTTGCCAATGACAATGGCTGGTGCCCGCACCCTTGTGAGGGCTGAGACCATAGCAAAGGCGTTCGCCCTGCCGGCACCCGACCTTTTGGCGAGGTCTGCACTGGTTTCCGCGTCATCCTGGAGGCTGTTGCCGCCGCCTCTACGACTTCCACCATTACCCACCGAGGTTCTCCCTATGGCATCGCCTGCTGTCATTACACTGCCCACCCCCGCACCGGCTTCCGCGCGCGCCCAATTCCTGGTCAACAGGAAGGAGTTCATGCAGGAACTCGCGCTCGCCCAATCTGTACGTGAGCCAAAGACCACGATCCAGGTCCTGTCCTGTCTGATGCTCCGCGCTGATGTGTCCGGCTACCTGTCCATCGTAGGCACCGATTTGGACCACGCCCTCTTCACAACCTGCTCTGCNNGGGGAAGATGTTGCCTTCACGCTGCTCGACAACAACTGGGTCCAGATTCGCTGCGGCCGGTCGAAGACAAAGATGGTCGGCATGAGTTCGACAAATTTCCCGGCCGTACCTGAGTTTCCCGAGAAGCCCGCCGTCCGGCTGCCGGTGCATCTTTTCCGCTCCCTGCTTGAGCGTGTCGCTTTCGCCATTTCCACCCAGGAAAGCCGCTACACACTCTCTGCCGCACTGGTGCAACTGGCGTCCGACTCGATCACCTTGGTCGCTACCGACGGCCACCGGCTCGCGTTCGCCAAGGCGTTGGAATGTCTCGATACCGTCACGACGCCCACGGAATACTTGCTCTCGCTCAAGGGTGTTCAGCAGCTCACTGCCCTGCTTGCCAACACTCAGGAAGAGTTTGTCGACTTCGCAGCGAACGACACCACGTTGTTTTTCCGGGTCGGCCCGCGTATTTACTCCGTGCGGAAGATGCCTGGCAAGTTTCCTAACTACCAGGCGGTCATGCCCACTCGCAACGACCGGATCGTGATCCTATCGGTCAAGGAACTTGTCGAAACTCTGAAGCGCGTCGCGCAATTCGCGGACGACCGCAGTTCGCTCATCCGCTTCTCTCTGGGCGCCAACCAACTTCTCATCTCGTCGTCTTCGACCGAATCCGGCGAATCNNTACCTGCTGAACGCTCTCACAGTGATGGCGGCAGCAGAAGTTCGACTGGAACTTCTCAACGCGACTACCGCCGTCCAGTTGCGCCCGCACACGGATGACGCCTCGCTCGATTACCGAGTGCTCGTCATGCCTGCCAGGGCGTAAGTCCCAGCTCCACCCATGCGGCGCGAATCCCTCGCGCCACATGACATTTTTTCCACATCCGAGCTGCATTATTTTCGCGCGTAGACTTGCGTTCCTGGACTCTTCACGGCAACCTGTCACCAGGGACGACTTCTTCGCTGCTGAGGGACGCGGAAAATCTACTTTCCCATTCCGAGGCCTGCTTTGTCGACCGTTCCCAAGTGCTGTACGTTTTCCCTTTCAATGACAGTGCCGTGTCAAGAGAAA
>PLPU01000040.1:0-1985 GCA_003159975.1 Acidobacteriaceae bacterium | reverse complement strand
CACTCGCCCGACGCGGACCGTTACGCGCTCGCCCTTCTTGACCGCCTCGCGGCCATCCTCCGCGAGTTCTCCGGCAGTGCTACGTTCCGCATTCCCGAAGGCCAGTTGCTTTGCATCGAGGAAGACATCGCCGCCCTGTCGGAGCACATGAGGCAATATGCACCCATCGTGCGTCCTGCCAACTGACGGCCGCGACCGGCTGTAGTCTTGCTTTCCTTTCTGCCACATCTCAAATCCGGAGATTCCTCTATGTCTGCAGAAGACTTGCGCACCTGGTTTCTCGCCCGCACTGGACCCGCATGCGCTTATCAGGTTGAGGACCAATACCAGCTCTTCTCTACTCGCCACACGGCCATGGTCAAACTCGTCGATACTTCCGACAAACTCCAACCAGCCATCCTTGTCAGGAAAGCGGTGTTCGAGCGGTTTCGTAACATGCTCCCCGCTGTCCAGCGGGCCCAGTTGCCCCTGAAGAAACGGGCCACTACACACGACGCAGCTGCTACCCCGTCGGCGACGTCAGCGCGTTAACCCTCTTTCCCCCGTCTTGAATATCCTGCGACATGCATTCACGCAGCCCGTCTACGTGCAGCGCCTTTTTGCCTTCCGCTATCCTGCCATCCGCGTAAGGTGGTACGTCCACACCAGACCCACGGCCCCTCTCCATCGGAGTCGACCATGTCGAAATCGTTCTGCAAAACTCAGATCCTCGGATTTACTGGAGCTGACCCAATCCTCTCCACCCTCTCCAACGGGACTGCCACTGCCTCGATCAACATTGCCACTTCCGTGGACATATTCGACCCTACCGTTTCGCGGTACATTGAGCGAACCATCTGGCATTGCGTGGTTGCCTTTGGTCCCCAGGCCGAGGATATCCGCAACAACGTTACCAAGGGATGTCGCGTTTATATCGAAGGGGTGTTGTATCCCGAGGTATATCAAGACCGCGACAGCGGCAAGGCCATCTCCCGTACCCGGGTGGTCGCATCCAGCGTCATCCTTCTCCAGGCCCCGCAAAGGCCCGCGAAAGTTGCGCCGCATGCTTCTATGACGCAGCCTCCCAGCTTGCCGCAAACTGATGCAGGTCAGGGCCTGGATTCCGAGTGGGATAGCCTTCCCTTATAGTTGGGTTCTCTCTTCTTCAACGGCGTTCCGGTCCTTAGTACGCCGGCTGCTGGAGTCAGAGAAATGCACCATCGTAAGTATGCCCAGCCCAAAAGCGATCCCTGGCATGACCAGCAGGAACGTAAGAACGTCCTTGCCAATATTGATTGTCGTTCCCACTTTCTCCTCCATGCCGCAGACTCCCGCAGCGCCTTGAGCGTACCGTGAGTGGTCAATCTGGGGGAACGTCTAGAATGAGGTTTTTTGAGGCTATTTTGCCGGGTCCGCTCCCGCATTTGATTCGACAGTCAACTACGATTCGGCGTTTTCTTTCGCCACAAGCGCCGGATCGCAGGCTACCCATCCTGTCCGGGTGTTTTCCGCCGATGCCTGGCCGCCCCTGATTGCCACCGATTTGGTGGGACATTTTCAAACGCATCGCAGAGGATTTGGCCTGCACGCCCTTGCCGTAACCATCGCTTCCCCGCCCTACCATTCCGCAAAAGCCGGACACTGCCAAATCAGACATAACTTTGCCTAATAAATGGCAAGATTATGCTCTATTTTTTACCCCGCCAGTCCGGTTGAAAAGGAGCACAAAAAGTGAGAACAGCAGGCAGACTGCGCTTGGGATATTTTCCTCTTCCCGGCCCAGAAGGGCCGCGCATTCGCGCGCGGCTTACTTTTCCCCAGCAAGCTAGCGTACTCGACCCGTGCGCCGGAACCGGCGCCGCACTACTGGCCGTGACGGCGAACGCCCCCGTCGCCCGCTACGCTATCGAGCTTGACACCGACCGCGCCGAGGCATGTGCCGCGGCCGGGATCACCACCATCCATGGCAATACCATCGAGGTTGCCGGCAAGGTCCAGCAGGTGTC
>PLPU01000578.1:1119-4518 GCA_003159975.1 Acidobacteriaceae bacterium | reverse complement strand
GGCGACATGGACGCCGAGCAGGCGAAGCGCGAGCTGATTGAAGCCAACCTTCGGCTGGTGGTATCGATCGCCAAGAAGTACACCAACCGCGGACTGCAATTCCTCGACCTGATTCAGGAGGGCAACATCGGCCTGATGAAGGCGGTGGACAAGTTCGAGTATCGGCGCGGGTACAAGTTCTCGACGTACGCGACATGGTGGATTCGCCAGGCGATTACGCGCGCGATTGCCGACCAGGCAAGGACGATTCGTATTCCGGTGCACATGATCGAGACCATCAACAAGCTGATCCGCACCAGCAGGCAGTTGGTCCAGGAGCTTGGACGCGAGCCATCGAGCGAAGAGATTGCGCGGCGCATGGACATTCCGGTTGCCAAGGTGCGCAAGGTGCTGAAGATTGCGCAGGAACCGATTTCGCTGGAGACGCCGATTGGCGAAGAGGAAGACTCGCACCTTGGAGACTTCATCGAAGATCGCCAGGCGGTTTCGCCGAGCGAGGCGGTGATCAGCGTCAATCTCAAGGAGTACACCTCGCAGGTGCTGCGCACGCTTACGCCGCGCGAGGAGCGGGTGATCAAGATGCGGTTTGGTCTTGAAGACGGCTCCGAACACACCCTGGAAGAGGTGGGACAGAGCTTCCAGGTGACGCGCGAGCGCATCCGTCAGATTGAAGCGAAGGCGCTGCGCAAGCTGCGGCATCCTTCGCGCAGCCGCAAGCTGAAGGCGTTTGTGGAAGGCGTCAAAGAGATGTAGTGTTTGGCTGATGAATAGCCACATAGAGCCGTAACCTTGGAAGGGGTTGCGGCTTTCTTGTTTTGCGAGGGCTTTGCAAATGGACGTGATGGATTACCTGATCGACACGGAAGACAAGGACTGGGAAGAGCTTTTGTCGGCGTGGCGATTCCTGCTGCCAAAGACGTTCAATGTGTGGCTCGTGAACCGCGTGGGCGATGTGTTTGCGGTGTTTGAGGACGGCTCGGTGCACATGCTCGACGTGGGGCGCGGAACACTGGAACGCGTGGCGGATAACTGCGACCAGTTTGTGACGCGGATCGACCAGGACGACCACGCCAACACGTGGATGATGGTGAGCCTGGTGAATGCCTGCGTGAAGGCGGGCATTAAGCTTGGGCCGAATCAGTGTTATGGGTTCAAGATTCCTCCCATGCTGGGCGGGAGTTATGAAGTCGACAACATGGAGCCGACGGATTTGTCGGTGCACTATGGGCTGCTGGGTGAGATTTGCGAGCAAACCAAGGATTTGCCGCGGGGGACGAAGGTGAAACGGATCGAGACCAAAGAGCCTTGATGATTTGCGTTTGATTTGGGATTGATGGAGCGGGCCGCAGCCTTTGAGAGGGGCTGCGGCTTTTTGTTTGCGCTACACATGTAGCGGACCGGCGGATATACTGCCGTCATAGCCACTGAAGGAGATTTCTCGATGAACCGTTTTGCCCCTGTTGCTTCCCTGCTTGTTGCCACGTTGCTGGCCAGCGTTGCGTGTGGGCAAACGCCCTCCGCCGCGAAGACGCCGACGATTGATCAGTCGCTGGAGATGTTTAGCGTTGGTTCACCGAAGATCTCTCCGGATGGGAAGCACGTGATCTACGAGCAGGCACGGACGAACTGGGAGAGCAATGCGTTCGAGACCGATCTGTGGCTGGCGAATGTTGCGACGGGCGAGCGGCATCTGCTGACGGTGGCGGCGAAGTCGAGCAACAGTGCGGAGTGGTCGCCGGATGGGCGATGGATCGCGTTTCTCTCAGACAGGCCCGCGCCGCTGGCCGGGTCGCCGGCGGACAAGACGCAACTCTACGTGATGCCGGCCGATGGAGGCGAGGCGCAGCAGTTGACCAAGATGGACAAGGGCGTGCACGGATACGATTGGGCGCCGGATTCAAGCCACATCGCGATTGCGGCGGAGGCACCCGACACCAAGGCGATGAAGGATCGCAAGGAGAGCTTTGGCGATTACCACGTGATTCATGCGGACTACGAGATGACGCGCCTGTGGCTGGTGGAGTTGCCGAAGACCGACGCGGCGGGGCGGACCGTTGCGGGGCCGGAGCCGAAGCTGCTGACGCCGGGCGACACGATGAGCGTGGGGAGCTTTTCATTTTCGCCGGACGGCAAGCGGATTGCGTTCAGTGCGCAGCGCGATCCGGATTTGATTTCGGGATTCAGCTCGGACATCTACACCGTGACGCTGGCTGACGGCACGGTGAAGAAGATTGTGGACACGCCCGGGCCGGACAACGATCCGCAGTGGTCTCCGGATGGGAGCGAGATTGCATATGTAACTGCCAACGGAAACAAGTACTTCTTCTATACCGATCAGCGCATTGCCGTGGTCCCGAGCGATGGTGGAACGCCGCGGGTGTTGACGATGGGCTTCGACGAAGATCCCGGTCTGCTGAAGTGGGCGCCTGAAGGGATCTATTTTTCGGCGTTGCGGAAGACTACTTCGTCGCTGTTTCTGCTGGATGCGAAGACGGAGGCCGTGAAGCGGATCGAGATGCCGGGATCGGAGATTGCGGGGCAGTTTTCGTTCTCGAAGGACTTCAGCCATGTGGCGTATCGCGGCGCGGGAGCCAACGAATACTCTGAGATTTATGCCACCGGGCTACCTGTCGATAAGCCGGTGCAGTTGACGCATGCAGGCGAGCAGTTGGCCGGGTTTGAGGTGGGCAAGCGCGAGGTGGTGCATTGGAAGTCGGGCGACGGGACGGAGATTGAGGGCGTGATGATCAAGCCGGCCAACTTCGATCCGGCGAAGAAGTACCCACTGCTGGTCGTGATTCACGGAGGGCCGACGGGGATTGACATGCCGGCGACCAATGCGGATCGGTACTACCCGATCGAGCGGTTTCTGGCGCGGGGTGCGGTAATCTTGCGGCCCAACTATCGCGGTTCGGCTGGCTACGGCGAGAAGTTTCGCTCGCTCAATGTGCGCAACCTGGGAGTGGGCGATTATGCGGACGTGATCTCCGGCGTGGACTATTTGATTGCGCAGGGATTTGTGGATAAGGACCGCGTGGCGTCGATGGGCTGGAGCGAGGGCGGATATATTTCCGCGTTCATCACCACGTCGAGCGACCGGTTCAAGGCGGTTTCAGTGGGCGCGGGGATTTCAGATTGGATGACGTACTACGCGAATACCGACATTACTCCGTTTACGCCGCAGTACCTGCTGGCGACGCCGTGGGACGATCCTGCCATCTACGCGAAGACCTCGCCGATTACGTATATCAAGAACGCGAAGACGCCGACGCTGATTCAGCAGGGAGGGGCGGACCGGCGCGTGCCGCTGCCCAACAGCTTTGAGCTGCGGCAAGCGCTGGAAGATCACGGCGTGCCGGTGAAGATGGTGGTCTACGACGGCTTCGGACACCCGATCAA
>PLPU01000578.1:0-1088 GCA_003159975.1 Acidobacteriaceae bacterium | reverse complement strand
TGCTTTAGGAATCGCGCGGCCTCAGTCGGCGAACGCGCCTTCAATCTCGGACCATTCCGCTGCGCTTAGCTTGAGCTCGGCGGCGCCGAGGTTCTCTTCCAGATGCGCGACCCTGGACGTGCCGGGGATGGGCAGGAGGACTGGCGACTTCTGCAAGAGCCACGCTAGTGAGAGCTGAGCGACTGAGGCCGAATGACGGGTGGCTAAAGCGGCGAACTTCTGCGCGGAAGGGTGTCCGGGCTTGAGTTGCTTGCCACCGGCCATGGGATACCAGGGCAGGAACGCGATTCCCTCACTCTCGCAGTATCTTAGCGTTTCCTCATAACGGCGGTCGGCGAGACTGTATCGATTCTGGACACTCACGATGTCGACGATCTTGCGGGCGGCCTCGATTTCGGCAGGCGTGACCTCGCTGAGGCCGATGTGGCGAATTTTGCATTGCTCCTGCATGCGCTTCAGCGCGCCGAGGGTTTCTTCGAGCGGAGTGCGCGGATCGATGCGGTGAAGCTGGTAGAGGTCGATGCGGTCGAGTTTGAGGCGGCGCAGGCTCATCTCAACACATTGGATCAGGTAGCCGGCGCGGCCGACATACTCGGTTTTTGCGGGGCCCTGGCGGGTGATGCCGCCCTTGGTGGCGATGACCAGGCCGGACGCGTAGGGATGAAGCGCTTCGGCGATGAGGCGTTCGGCAATCTCCGGGCCGTAGGCGTCGGCGGTGTCGATGAGGTTGACTCCCAATTCAACTGCCCGGCGCAGGACGCGGTGGCATTCGGCGGGATCGGCGGGCTCGCCCCAGGCGCCTTCGCCGACCAGGCGCATGGTGCCGTAGCCGAGGCGATGGACGGGAAGATCGCCGGCGATTAGGAAGGTGCCGCTGGCGGAGGCGTTGATGGAAGCTGGCATGATTCAATTAGATGCTATCGCCTGCGGACGGGGTGTGGGAGAATGCTCGAGACGGGCGGCTGGAACCCTGCGGCGGTCCGCTGCGTATCTTGAAGATAAGTGAACAAGGAGGGTCAGCCATGAGCAGCGTTCCGTATCCTAACCCGCAGGCCATTTTTTATCAGCAATACGAATCGGTGCGCCGC
>PLPU01000247.1:0-9904 GCA_003159975.1 Acidobacteriaceae bacterium | reverse complement strand
ATGCGTGAAAACCTCGGCCAGATCGAGTCCCGCGGCGTCTCCATCGACTACGAACTGACCCCGCTCCGCCGGCTGGCCCCCTGGCTCAGATTGGACGGCGGTTATCAGTACGCCCACGCCACCGTGACCAATGACAGCCAGACCCCCGCCCTGGTCGGCAACTGGATTCCCGAGGTAGCCCGCAACCTCGCCACCATGAACCTGCGCGCCTATCGCCCAAAATTCGGCACCCTGACCGTTCAGGGCCGCCTCAGCGGTCGCCAGTTCGACGACGATGCCAACGCCTATCTGCTCCACGGCTACTTCCGTCTGGACCTCTACGCCTCGCACGACATCGGCAGCCGGTTCCAGCTCTTCGCCGCCGGCGAAAACCTCCTCAACCGCCAAATCGAAGACTCCAAGACGCCGACCACTACATTAGGCATGCCAAGAGTAGCCCGCGCCGGCTTCCTCCTCCGCTTCGGCGGAACCGGCCGATAAGACGGGGCGCGTGGCCCGGTTCTAACGAGCTCTTGCGTGCCGATTGGGCTGTGAGCCGATCGCAGCAGTCCAAGATCGTAGATCCCAGGTCGGAGAATCCAGTTCTGGGCACCCGCTCGATTGAAGTCGATTGAGATGTTGCCATCCGCAAATTTGGGAACACTACAATGGTTGAGGACTTTGGAGGCGAGAATGGGTCGGGATGCGAAAGGACCGTTCCGGTTGAGCGATAGACATCTTCGCAAAATCTTGCGGAGGGTAGATAAGCAGAGAGTGGTCGGAATTGCCGGGAACGATGTGGCGGGTGCCCGCCCCTGGCCCATGGTCATGCAGAGCTTACCGTACTCCGATGAACGATTCTCGTGCGGATTGCTCACTTGCGAGTATCGAGGTTGGGTTGAGACATTCGGCGACGAAATGCCTTTCTTCGACCCGATCACAAGCAAGACTGAATACAATATGCGCTATCGCATCACCCAGGCCGGAAGGGCAGTGCTGGATCGAACACGAACAATATCAAACGTCGCGCTCCTCGTGGCCATCGCGAGCCTCTTGGCTTCTATTGGTTCCGTGTTCATAGCCCTGAAGAGATAGGAACGGACACACTACCCTGGCAGCAGGCCTCCTCCCGCCTGATCGCGCGATGATTCACCACCTAAAGAAACATCCCGCCATTTTGCCGATAATTATCCCTGCTTGGCGGCGGGTGGCGGCGGTCCCGGTGAGATCTCCACACCATGCTGAGGGTGCCCCCGGTCCCTGGCTGTCGACGGACCGGGGGCACCCTCAACTTGATAATGTGTGGTACGGGACCAGGGCCACCCGCCAAGGACGGGGGAAACGAACGCACTGATATGCCAATCATGGGTTAAGCCATTCTTTATCGGGACGGGTAATCAACCGAGCTGCAAAAAATGCTTGATCCATGTCAAGAATTGTTTTGATCTTGTAGCAGGAATTTACGTCGTCCCGTTCGACTAAGAAACATGAGATATCCCGGCCGTTGGAAGAGTGGAATGGCAGAAGCATTTGCATCCTACGCTCCTCAATAAAATACACGGGGATTGCGGTTTTGTAGTTCCGCTTTATCTTCGGGATCAAATTCTCTATACACCCACGCAGATAGTTGCGAACAGATTCATCGGTTGCATCCGGCGCAAATCCTGACCGCTCTTTCGCACGATCAAACATATGATCGAAGATGTCGGTATCCATCGTGTACTGCGTATTGAAGATGTAATCCTGGCTGTTGTTCGAGTACCAAGTCAGCGCGGGATGCTGTGTCCCAAAATGGCTTCTGTATGCCTCTTCCCGAGATGTTACCGTTCCTCGATATACCCAATCAGGACGAACGGTACCAACCGGATGTGTCGGGAGAGGTTGATACTGCTGAAAAATCATAAAGAGATCAGCCGAATGTTTATCCTGAAGACCGCTATTGAAACAAGACCATTGCCCATCGGCTGAGGTAAGAAAATATGTTCCGGGTTCACTCAACTCTAGATCACGTAATCGGGCAAACGTGTAAAGAAGATAGTTGCGCAATTTGGGCGGACGATTATGGTGCCTGCTCTGGTACTTCGCCTGAGTGAAATCCCAAGCGTCTGGTCCTTCCAAGGTCTTTGCTGCGATCTTCTTAAATGGAGCATCGAAGTCGAAAGCGCTCGTGAGAGGGTCTTTGTCTGGATGAAAGTGAGCAAACACTTCCCCGGCTGGTTGTCCCTTGTATTTAGTGAATAGGGATCTATACGTTTGCACTTGCATAATGCCTCCAAGACTAAAGCCCCGTCCTCTCGGACGGGGCTCTCTGTGAAATACATGCGCTCTGTTTGAAAGGTGCTTACAACTCAGCTCTTTTGTAAGGACCGCCAGTGGCGGAATCAATGTCGCCCAATTGAAGGCAACTTAAAAATACTATCACGATAGACGCATGATGCAACAATTAGTTGCGCAATTAAATGGGCGGGTCCCCGGCCCCGACGACTCTTCCCAACCACGCTGAGGGTGCCCCCAACCTGATAATGCGCGGTATGAGACCAAGGCCACCCGCCGGGCTAGCCTCTCTACTTAATGATTCTTTCTCTTTCCACCAGAGCGGCGACGACAAGGAGATCGTGGAATACCGATGCCTCAAACAGCGATTTACTGCCCGCATTCCGCCGCAATTCGGGCAACTTCCGCTTGACAGCGCGATAGCTGGCAAGCATTTCTGGGACGGTGGTTGTCCGCTCGGGCTGATGGAAGATGTTGCGCAATCCAACCATGACGCCCTTAGGTCTTCCTTTGTGGATCTGGGGGTCAATGCCGTTGATATCGCTCGTTGATTGCAGCGTCCGGTAGGGCTTCTTTTCAAACACGAAAACCCGGTGCCGACCATTCGTCGTGTGCGATCGGTAGAGCGCCAACCCAAGCTCGAGTGGCATGTTGAATCGGGGAATTCCAGACGAGGGTTCAATTCTCGAAAGATCGTGAATCGAGACGTCTGATTCTTCGATTAGCTTGACGATTCTGTCGAGTCGCCCCTGGTTAGGGACAGCAAGCGTTGCATTAATCTTCAAACCGAGTTGCGTAAGGCCCACGATGTATGCCAGGTATAGTTCTTCGAACTGATCATCGTAGGGGATATTGTGAAAGACGGACTGAATGCGCTTAGGTCTATTCACACCCTACCTTACCGTCGCCCGCTTGCTCGCGAGGTCGAACGCTTTGCACTCCGCTTCTTACTGTTTGCCCCTGCTATGGATCTGCCGCTTGAGCGCTTTGAAATCCTTGCGGTAGACGGCGAACTCATGATATCGCGCACCGTGGCAACTTGCTCGTCGCTCAGACCCAGTTTGCGACCCATCTCTTCAGCAGACGGCACTCGATTTTTGATTACATACGTCGCCATGAATATATTATATGGCTAATTTCAGATTCCGAATGGCATGCTCTTCATCACAAACTGCAGGTTGTTCTCTTTTTACCAGGCGGGCGGCCCCGGTCCCGCTGAGATCTCCAGTCCACGCCGAGGGTGCCCCCGAGCCTGCCCTGAGCTTGCCGAAGGGTCCCTGATCTTGAGCGTTCCAAGGCAGCCGGCACGCTCTGTGTGCCGGCGCATTGAGAGCGGTTACCTCCGGCTCGACGGCGGTATAGCGAGGCACCGCCAACATCTCGGGGGCAACGCGCGCTCTAGTCGTGGATAAGACTGATTGTAAAAGGCTTAGTCTTCAATCTGAGGAGATGACACAATAGTGAGCACTGTCCGGAGGCGCGCAATTGGTGAATTGTATGGAGATCCGAGCAGGAGATTTGTCCGATATAGGCAGTCATTATATTATTGAAGTTAATACGATTTAATTAGCACATCAAGTTGGATTGTGAGTGGGGGTGTTGCGCAATGGATGACGCACAGATCTATGCTGGATTGGCCAAGGTATTCCAGGATGTGTTCGACGAGGATTCAATTGTTGTGACTCCTGAACTTTCGGCCAAGGACGTAGATGGATGGGATAGTCTTACTCACATCCGCTTGATACTTACGATCGAAAAGGCATTCAAGGTCAAATTCTCAACTTCTGAGATTGGTAAGCTTCAAAACGTCGGTGATCTTGTCGCGCTCATCAAAGCGCGGTCCTAAAACAAAATATCCTGGGCCTCATCGCCCTATCGAGTGTGAAAGCGGGGAGGTCGCTCTTCCAATGAATTCACTCTATGCGGAATTGCAGTGGCTGCCTCGCGCGCCGCAAGATTTTTCCGCAAGACTCAAGGCATTATCGAATTTGCCCGGTCCATTGGGGCGTGAACTCCAATCCCTGGCTTTGCCTGCCCTTGACCTGAACCAACTGACGAAGCTGGCCAAAGCCATCGACAAGGCGCGTGGGGAGGGTAAGTCGCTCGCCCCGCTGACGCCTTTCAGACTAGCGGTTCTCAGCAACTCAACGATTGACATGATCGTGCCGGCTTTGGTAGCGAGCGCAGCACGGCATGGCATCGCGCTCGAAGTAATCCAAGCCTCCTACGACCAGGTCGCACAGGAAGCTTTGACTCCGGACTCGCAGGTCAACAGAGCCAAGCCGGATGCCGTGCTTTTTGCGCTCGACTATCGCGCGCTGCCATTAAAGCTGTCGTTGGGCGATGCGGAGACTTCCTCCGTAACCGTCCAAGGTGCAATCGGTTACCTTCAGGCGCTTCGTCAAGGCATCAAGACAGCTTCGAATGCCGTCTGCATCTTTCAGAGCTTTGCTCCTCCTGTGGAGACGCTTTTTGGGAGTCTGGACCGTGCCCTTCCCGGAACCCTGAGAAACCATATCGATAAAATCAACCGCGAGTTGGCAGAGGTTGTTCTGGATTCGGGTGATGTGCTGCTGGATGTGGCGGGACTTGCGGAGACGGTAGGCCTCTCAGATTGGCACGATCCGCAACTCTGGAACATGGCCAAGTTCTCATTCTCTGACCAGTTCATTCCGCTGTATGCCGATCATGTGGCCCGCTCGGTTGCGGCCCTCCGCGGCAAGAGCGGGAAGGTTCTGATCCTCGACCTCGATAACACGGTCTGGGGAGGAGTCATCGGGGATGACGGGTTGGATGGAATCAAAATCGCTCAGGGCGATGCCAGAGGGGAAGCGCACCTTGCCGTGCAGCGTTTGGCGCTGGACCTGCGGCAACGTGGAATTGTGCTTGCCGTCTGCTCGAAGAACACAGATGAGGTGGCGCGTGAACCCTTTGAAAAACACCCTGAGATGCTGCTGAAGCTGGACCATATCGCCGTTTTCCAAGCCAACTGGAACGACAAGGCTACCAACATCAGGGCAATTGCCGAGGAACTTTCGCTTGGCGTCGATGCCATGGTATTTCTCGACGACAATCCGGTAGAGCGGGGACTGGTGCGCAGGCTGCTCCCGGAAGTTGCGGTGCCGGAGTTGCCCGAAGAGCCGTCCTACTACGCCAGAATCCTCGCGGCGGGAGGCTACTTCGAGGCTGTAGCTTTTGCCAGTGAAGATCTGAAGCGCGCAGGCTTCTACCTGGACAATGCCAAACGGGCCAATCTGCAAAAACAAGTCGGGGGCTTGGATGCCTACCTGGCTTCCCTGGATATGACGATCACCTTCCAACCCTTCGATGCAACCGGCAGGGCGCGCATCGTGCAGCTCATCAACAAATCAAACCAGTTCAATCTGACCACGCGCCGGTATACCGATCCTGAAGTGACCGAGGCAGAAACCGATCCGGAAGTATTTACGTTGCAAGTCCGGCTCGCAGATATTTTTGGCGACAACGGCATGATCGGCTCGATAATCTGTCGCCCTGATGGGGCCGGAGTTTGGGAGATTGATACCTGGCTCATGAGCTGTCGCGTGCTGGGACGAAGGGTGGAAAACATGGTATTGCGCGAAATATTGGCACATGCGCGCGTGGCGAGTATCCGTAAGCTCATTGGCATTTACCGTCCTACGGACCGCAACAAACTGGTCATCGACCACTACTGCAAACTCGGCTTCACGAAGCTAGAAGAACAAGAGTCCGGATTGACGCGCTGGGAACTCATGGTCGAGGGCGCTAGTCCAGAGAGTGCTCCAATGAAGGTTGTTTCAAATGGTTTTTCTGTACTCCAAAGCGAGAGAGCAATCGTATGACTCAATCCGCTCCTGACACTCCTAAAAACCCTACAGAGCCAAAGTTGCCACGAAGAGACTGGATTCTGCTGCCGATGATCTGCCTGATGACTATTTGTGGCGTTGCAGGCTCAACAGAACTCATAGCTCGGCGGTTATTTCCCCTGCGGAAGGGAGTTGGCAGTCACTGCCTAGTGACCAATGACCGATCGACCGGCGTGCGGGCAGTTCCGAACTCCGTTTGCCGCAGTGGAGTCGCCGAAAGTGAGCCTGTGCAGTATAGATTCAATAGCTGTGGGTTCCGCACGGAGCAAGAGTGCGGGCCGAAACCCCCTGGCACTTATAGGATTGTGCTGGTTGGATCGTCTTTCGCGTTGGGATCGGGAGTACAACAAGATGAGGCCTTCGGCCCCCTGCTTGCCGGCGAACTCTCGCGGAGAACTGGCCGCAGAATTGAGGTTTATAACGAGGGCGAATTCTGGGCAGTTCCGCGCGTCATTTCGATGCACTTCCCACATGCCCTGGCTGCTCAACCTGACCTGGTGCTGTGGACGTTGACGGGCTGGGACGTCCAAAACACGTCGATTTTGCTCCCCGAGGATTATTCTCCTGAACCACCGCCGAATGCCGCAGCCGGGAACGAACATTCAACTGGCACTCCAGGGACGAATTTGGTAACGCTTTGGCGCCGTGCGAAGGCCGCCATGAATTTCAGCTCCTTCCGGAATACGGTCAAAGGCTTTGGGCAACAGACACAAACCTTGATCATGATCCGCCATTTCCTCTGGGAGAGTCAGAGTTTATTTGTGAAGGATTCTCTGAGGAGAGGAGGGCAGGAAGGGGAATTCCTTCAGAGCCAGCCGAGCGCGCATCTGCAAAATAGCTTGCAGCAGTTCAATGGTTATGTCGCTGACGTCGAGCAACGCACTACTGCCGCAGGAGTACCAGTCGCTGTTGCCGTCGTTCCTCTCCGCGCTCAGGCAGCCATTGTCTCCATGGGCGAATGGCCTGCCGGCATTGATCCGCACAAAGCGGATAACGAAATCCGCTCAATTATTGAGACACACGGTGGAATCTATATCGACGTTCTGCGGGACTTTCGCACGATACCCAACCCCGAGCAGTATTACTTACCAATTGATGGTCATCTCACGGTTGCCGGCAATGCCCTGGTCGCCAGGATCCTGGCGGACGAGCTTACCAGCGGTGCAGTGCCCGCACTCAAAGTAGACTCACAGGCGCGGATAGCGCCGGAGCAAAGCAAGTAGACATGGACACAGCCTCTCTCCAGTTTGTGCTCTTCGGTTTGACGGCCGCGGTAGTGTCGAACTTCAGCCGTTCGCGCGTCTGGCGCTCGATCGTGCTTTTCGCGGCCAGCGTTGGCTTTCTCTACCTGCTGGCGCACGACCCCATTCTCTTCATTCCGCTGGCGG
The DNA here is from genome assembly GCA_003159975.1 of Acidobacteriaceae bacterium. Lineage (GTDB taxonomy): Bacteria > Acidobacteriota > Terriglobia > Terriglobales > Acidobacteriaceae > Telmatobacter. Next base: position 2,397 of record PLPU01000247.1, on the reverse strand, counting down.
GTTTTCTTCTCCTCGGTTATCTCGCCATTGTTCTGGTGCAGCGCGGCTGGTCACGCATGCTTTCCGTCGCTGTCATCGCTGTCATCCTTGTCTTCATCTGGCTCAAGAAATACACATTCCTGCCCGAAGGCATTTTCCTGCATTCTCCTTACTTCACACTGGGGCTCTCCTACATTTTCTTTCGGGTGCTTCATCTGATCATTGAGACGGGCAGCGGCAGCGAGCAGCGCCGCATCGACCCCGGCGCTTACTTGCTGTACACGCTGAACTTCACAACTTTCATTACCGGTCCCGTTCAGCGCTATGATGCATTCGCCGCTGACCAGTTTGCAACCAATCCTATCCCACTTGGACCGCGGGTGATCGGCCTGCAGTTGGAGCGGATCGTTCGTGGATTTTTCAAGGTGAATGTACTCGGAATGCTCTTCCACGCATTTCAGGAAGACGCAATTAACCAGATGGCCCAGCCGGTCTCCTATGAGTTCAAGATTTGGGCAGCCTTCCGCGTTGCGGTTCTCTACCCCCTCTTTCTTTACTGCAATTTCTCGGGCTATATCGACATTGTCATCGCCATCGCACGTCTCATGCGTGTTCGCCTTCCGGAGAACTTCGATCGGCCATTCTCGTCCTCCTCTTTCATTGAATTCTGGACTCGGTGGCACATCACTCTCTCCGCCTGGTTCAAGACCTACGTGTACAATCCGCTGCTCGTCGCACTGATGCGTCGCGTCACATCGTCGACATTGCAGACGCTGCTGGGTGTGATCAGTTTCCTTGTGACATTCTTCCTGGTTGGTGTATGGCACGGGCGCACGTCGGAGTTTGTTTTCTTCGGCGTGCTACAAGGTGGAGGGGTCGCGGTGAACAAGCTCTGGGAGTTAGGATTGACGCGCGCGCTGGGGCGAAGGGGCTACAAGGCGCTGGCGCAGAACGCCATCTACATCGCATTCGGCCGTGGCCTCACCTTTGCCTGGGTTGGTTTCACTCTCTTCTGGTTTTGGGGTGACTGGAGCAGGATCGACAAGATTTTTGCAGCGCTGCAACCGCAACAGTGGGCCTTGGTCTGGCTCGCCATCTGGTTGTGCGCGACGGTGGTGCTGGCGGTGTGGGAATGGCTTCGCGCCTCATTGCTATCGATCCAGACTGCGGAGGGGCCGGTGCTCACCAGCCGATATGCACTCGTTGTTTATGCGTCCGCGCTCGGCTTGGGCGCCTTCGTTATGACCCTCCTTCTCAACCAGCCCGCCCCGGGCGTCGTTTACAAGGCGTTCTAGGATCGAACCTGGGACTTTCTGTTCAAGAAGTCTGATGTGGCTGGTAAACTCCAACTGAGTGCGCAGACGGGAGCAGGCTCGCACTCCGGAATCATGGCTTTCGATCAAGGAGCTTCAATCAATATGGATAATTCCGCCGACCTTTATCTTGACCTTCTGAAGCGGTCGCTCACCAACACGATTTTTGATAGCGAACCTGACATCGATGACGATGAATTCCGCTATACTATGCGCTTCACCGAACACTATGTGGACGCCAGCGCCGTTTCGATGCTTCCGTTGGCTCGGCTGGATAACATCAGGTCTTGCATTGAGAGCATCCTGCGCAGCGGCGTCCCCGGCGATCTTATCGAAACCGGGGTGTGGCGAGGCGGCGCATCCATCTTCATGCGCGGTGTGCTCAAAGCCCACGGCGTTACCGATCGACTGGTGTGGGTGGCGGACTCCTTCCAGGGACTTCCCGAGCCGGACCCCGAGCTGTTTCCCCTTGAAGCCAAGGTGCAATCGGGCTCCGTCATGCAGAAGGCGTATCACAATTTTGCCGTCAGTTTGGAAGATGTCATGGGAAACTTCGCGGCATATCAGCTCCTCGACGATCAGGTCAAATTCCTGAAGGGATGGTTCAAGGATACCCTCCCCACCGCGCCGATCGGCACATTGTCCCTGATGCGCCTGGACGGCGACTTTTACGAGTCGACCCGAGATGGGCTCGACTCCCTCTATGATCGCCTTGCGATTGGAGGATATGTCATCGTGGACGACTACGGCGAGGACACCTGGACCTATTGCAGGAGGGCAGTCGATGAATTTCGCGCCGAGCGGAATATCGAAGATCCGTTGATCGCGGTCGATTCAAGGTGCTCCTATTGGCAACGCACGAGCTAACGCCCGCGATCTCCCTCGCGGCAGAGGTGCAAATCCTGGACCCTGCCACGCTGTTTCCAAAGTGCCTTAAGAAGGCCTTGGGAAATCAGGGGGAAATCAGGGGGAAATCAGGGGGAATATCGAAGATCAGGGAAATCCAGGGAAATCAGGGGACATGATACGTATTCACAGGAATTTTAGCTCCTCAGGCGGATGGCCGATGGTCCATGTCTGACCACCATATGGACTTCTCATCTCC
>PLPU01000142.1:0-5397 GCA_003159975.1 Acidobacteriaceae bacterium | reverse complement strand
GCACCTCCGTGACGTTCAGCGGCGTCGCCGCAGCTGCGCTATCGCCGCTGATGCCAGCAGTCTGCTGGTGGGTTCCGCCGTCATCTTCAACGAATAAAAACTCGGCGTAGCCAATCAGTGCCGTGGGCGCGAATGTGACGGCGATCGTGCAAGAGCTGCCTGCGGCCAGGGTGGCGGGCGCGATGGGACAAGGCACGGAACTGGGAGTGAGGCTGAACGGGCTCGTTGCCCCAGCCGGGATTGTAAATAACTGCGAGATGCTTGTAATGGTCAGAGGCCCATTGCCCGAGTTGCTCAGCGTAAACTCCTGTGTGCTTGACGTTCCTATGGGGACGCCAGGGGAGAACGTGTATCCCGCTGGCGTCAGCGTGGGCAGCGGTTCGGGCTCGATATCGAGGGGTATCGGCCCGATCGTAATCTGACCATAGATGGAGTTCGGTGCAGGCTGATACGTCGACAGAAACGGGTGGATTCCGAACGGCGAGTCGATGACGTCGGGGATGCTCCACTGGTTGAAGAAGCCGCCGGTGTAGCGGGTCATCAGGTTGTTATTGTTGGGCGAGCATCCAGAGCAGTTGATTTCGCCGTTCACGGTCGTCATCAGCAGCCAGTCCATCACACCGTCGCCGTTCAGGTCCGCCACCGCCGCCGACACAGTGCGCAGGTTGAGCCCGTTAGCCTGGTCTGCTTGAGACGGGGCGCGGAAGGTGTACGTACCTGTCGAGGGCTGGTAGATGGCCCAGACCGCCACATTGACGTTGGTGCCGATAAAGAGGTCGGGGTAGCCGTCGCCGTTCAGGTCCACAGCCTGAATCGCGGTGGGCGCCGGGCTGGCCTGCGCATAGGCCGAGGGCGGAAGGCCAAATCCGTTTTGACTCGAGTTGGAGACGTAGTTGAACCCGCCGCCGCCCTGTCCGTAGAGGAAACTGACCTCTCCCTGCGTGGCGCTGTCGCCGTTAGCGATCGCGAAGTCCATATAGCCGTCGAGATTCAGATCGGCGATGCTGAACGCCGCCGGGTTCAGGCCGACCGAGTAAGGGACCATCGCCTGGAACGTGCCGTCCCCGTTGCCCGAAAATATCCCGATCGTCGCGTCGCCGGTGTTGAGCACGGCGATGTCGAGGAAGCCGTCCTGATTGAAGTCGCCAAGCGCCACCTGCGATGCTCCCATGCCTGCCTGAACGCTGGCGCCCTGCACGAAGTTGCCCGTGCCGTCGTTCAGCAGCATGACGATGAGGTTGGTGCCGTCGGCGGTGACCGCGACAATGTCCGGCTTGCCATCGCCGTTCACGTCGCTTACTGCAACGTTGCTTACGGGATGGCCGATAGAGTAGGTCGTCTCCGGGAAGGCCCACGGCGGGTTCCCGGCAGGGTCCACCGTCGCGCCCACTGGCAGGAAGGTGTTCACGATCACGCCGACGCCGACGCCAGCCCCGGTCGTGTCGTTGTGGGCGATCACGATGTCCTGCCAGCCGTCGCCGTTGATGTCCGCTGCCACGCCCTGCGCAGGCGACGCGGCCACTGGATACTCCTGGTCGTATACGTAAAGGGTGTTGGTGATAGCGGTGGGAGTGTTCAGCGAATAGAGCATGACCTGGTTCAGGGTGCTGCTGAGCGTGATGAGCGACGGGACGCCCGCGTTGAAGATGTCGGCAACCAAGAAGGACGTGACGTTGGTCACGGGCAGGAAGTAGATAAAGTCGCCGCCAACGTAACCATCATTTCCCTCCTCCGTGAGCTCCGGCTCGAAGCCATTGAGGGGGTCGAGGTAAGGCGTTCCGGAGTAGATCAGGCCGGTATTCTCATCGGTCGTGATGGGTGTACCCTGCGGCACCTCCATGCCGAAGCCAGCGGCTCCGACATAGCTGATTGTCGGATCCTGATTGGCATAGATATAGAACTGGTTATAGTTGTAGGCGGTGAACAGAGTCTGGTAGTCACTGGCCATCCCAAAGTTGGTGGAGAGATACGCATTCCCGTTCGGGACAACGGTAACCGGCGTCGCGGTGGTGGAGGGCACCCAGTTCGGCGTCGCCGGCTGGCTGCCTGCCGCGGGCGCCCCCGTGGTTCCGCTGTAGACGGCAGTGATGGTGTGCGTCCCCGGGCCGAAGCAGAAGGCCAAGGTCGCCGTCCCCGGGACCGGGCCGTCCTGGTTGTAGTGCAATGTGGAGACGTTGCCCGGCGTCGGATACTGGATGCTGGCGGTGCCGATTACATCAGGGCCGGCGGCGCCGGGCACGCCCGCGTTGTCGTAGAAGGTCACGGTCCCGCCTCCTACCGGGTTGTTTGTGGCCGTCTCCAGCACTGTTGCGGTGAGGGTCACCGTGGTGAGGTTGATCGGTTGCGAGGCATTGACCGGCGTCGTATAGGCGGGCGTGGTGTTTGAGACCGTCAGCGTAATCGTCGTCGCAACCTGCTGGGCCCGGAGCGTGGGAGCCAGCAGGAGCGCAAGCAAGGCGAGCCTTCGTGCCCACACGCCTACTCCCGTGTTGTCGAGACGAACCGGCATCGCTTCTCTCCGTCGCGCTGGAGGGTTGTGCTTCTCCAGAGAAGTTAAGAGAAAGTGATGGTCACGGAGATGCTGAGGATCTGGCCCGGGGTCACACTCATGGGTAGGGGCGGCACGGTGGTCGAGGTAAACGCACCCAGGCCAAAATTCTCACTACCTAGCGGGAGGGCGCAGGCTTTGGGGAGCTCGTCCGCATTTTGGAATGTGGCTGTTCCGCTAAAGACAGCGGCTCCCGCTGTCTGGGAGGGGTCGGGAAAATACGTCGCGGAAACCGGCGCGCACATTGCAAAAAGTGTCTGAACCATAACAACAGAAGTTAGATTTGTTGGAACGGTATAGTTGCCTGAAAGTACCAGAGAAACCGAAGGTGTGAAAGTAACTTGCGCCGTCAAACCAGTTTCGAATGTTCCGGTAAATTGGGAAATATTATATGGGCTGCTGGCGGTGGTGCCGAAGAAGTAGCATTGCGTTCCACCCTGGTCGCTGAGTGCCGAACTGCAAGGGGTGCTTGCATCGGTGATTGGAGGCGTGCCTCCGTTCTGCGTAACCAGACCGATAACGGGAACAGACGGGGCGGCATTTCCTGAAAGCAATGCAGCCAGGATCTGATCGCCGGAGGGCGCTGCGCCAACTGTGACCAGCGAATTTTCAAAGTCACGATGATCCACGACCTTGCCATCNNGTGGCGGCTGTTGCTGTAATAGCCTGCTGGTTCGCAACTGAGTGATTGCTCGCACCCTGCTGCGCCAATCCAGCATGCGCACCAGAGATCATCAGGACAAGACTGCACGCCCCAACCACCAGGCGCATCGGATTTGTTTTGCTTTGCTTCTTCATTTTTTCCATGGCTAACCTCTCCTTTTGGATTTCTCTGGTCGAGTACATACGAGATCTAACTCGGATTGAACTGGGGTTTGCGCACAACTTCCTGCTCATCTCTGCGGCAAAGCCGAGGAGTCAGGAGAATGTGATGGTGACGGTAACGGTGATCACCTGGCCAGCGGCCAGGTTCGTCAGAGGGCTCGCTAATATGGTCGAGGTGAGAGTTGCTGGAATGATTTCATTCACAATATTGTTCGCAGGATTGTTGTCCTCATAGGAACTGGTGCAACTGCTTGGGCTGGCTATGGAAGTGCGGTTTGCGACGGATCCTGTGAACGAACTCCCCCCATTCACGAACAACAGCGGCAATTCAGCCACGCACATTGGGACACTCGTCTGGACTGCGTTGATAGCCGTAAGGGTGTTCGGAACGGTGTAGTTCCCAGTCAGCACCCAATTGACGGCGGGACTGAAGGACACGCGCGCCGTAAGTCCCACTTCCGCGCTTAGGTAGGTGGTCCCGGCCGATGAATACACCAACGAGAGATTCGAAGCGTTCCCGAATGGATAACACCTGAGCTGGTTTCCGCCTCCAACCTGGCAATAGGTACTTGGATCGCTGTTCGCCGAAACATTTCCACTCACGAAGAGAATTGCCGGATCGCCCGGAACGGTGTTTCCCGAGAGTAATGCTGCCAGGATCTGGTCCCCGGTTGGACCATACGAGGCGCCAGTCAGCGTTACAAGCGAGTTGTGAAAGTCTCGATGCGCCGCCAGCGTGCCATCGGGATTCCTGACGTCGATCACCCAATGGCCGTGAATCTTGATGCCCTCGCTGCCTGGCTTGGCGGGTTTCGCGGTTTCCTCTTCCTCTTCGGCTGCTTTTTGAGCCGCGAGATGCGCCGTGGCGCCCGTCGCTGTAATAGTCGGCTGGTTCGCAGCCGAGTGATTGCGCGCACCCTGCTGCGCCAATCCAGCGTGCGCACAAGAGAGCATCAGGACAAGACTGCACGCCCCAACCGCCAGGCGCATCGGACTCGGTTTGCTTTGCTTCTTTATTGTTTCCATGGCTAACCGCTCCTTTTGAATTTCTCTGGTCGAGTACATGCGAGATCTAACTCGGATTGAACTGGGGTTTGCGCAAAATATCATGCTCATCTCTGCCGCAGGGTCGGGGAGTCAGGAGAAGGTGATGGTGACGCTGATCATGATGATCTGGCCCGGAACCAAGCCCGTAAGAGCTGTCGGGAGTGTGGTGGAAGTGAAGGCGCCGAACAAGGCAAATTCGCCGGAGGGGGTTTCGAAAGTAGCTCCGGCGCATGATTGTGATGGCAGGTCCGCACTCCGGCCCTGAAAACTCCCGCTCAAGAAGCCCGGATTGAGCACGTCGGGCGTGCCAGCCGCGGTCGGGCCGTTTAGGGACACACATAAAGACAGGAATGTTTGCACGGCGTTGAGTGTGGTAAAGTTCGTTCCCACTGTGTAATTTCCTGTGAGCACCCAGCTAACGGTTGGAGTGAAATTCACCGTAGTCACGAGCCCAGTCTGCCCATTCGGAATCGCGGGGGGAACCCCCAAATTGCCATACGGTTGCTTTCCTGTTGTTAGTGCGAAGCAGGCTACTGAGACTCCAGCGACAGAATCTGTCCAGCAGACATCGCCTGGGTTGGTGCCAGTCCCGTTGGTTGCCTGGGCAATAAGCAAGACGGACGGATCGCCCGCGCTTGCATTGCCCGACAGCAATGCGGCCAGGATGGCATCTCCGGTCAACAAGCGATTTCCGCCCGTCACCAGCGAGTTGTTGAACTCACGGCGCTCACCGAGCGTCCCGTCGGGGTTCTTTACCTGTAACACCCAATGCCCGTGTATCTTGATCCCTTCGCCGCTGGGTTTGCCCGGCTTAGGCGTCTCATCCGCCTCCTCACCGGTAGCGAATCGACCCACGGAACCGACCGTCGCGGACCCCGTCTTCTGTGAGTCGGCCGGTTTAGCAACACCCTGCTGGGCATTTGCCATCTGCGCAAGGAACAACGTCATCAGGAAGCCGCACGTTGCGGCCGACAAGA
>PLPU01000539.1:13570-30925 GCA_003159975.1 Acidobacteriaceae bacterium | reverse complement strand
CGCCAGGAGCAGCGCTTCCATCTTGAACTCGGTCTGCTCAAGCTCATCCACGCACAACGCCTGCTACCACTCGAAGAACTGCTCAGCGGCGCGGCCAGCGGGGCTTCCGTGCATGGTCCATCCGCACCACCACCGTCGCGTCCGGCGCCCAGCCCATCGCGACCGGCAGCATCCTCTGTTCCTGCTCAACCCGCGTCTTCGCCGATCTCTCCCTTCGGCCCCACTGGCGGCAGTTGGAGTTCCGCTCTCAAAGCTTCGCAGCCAAACATCGAATCCGCCCGCAAGACGGAATCGGCATCCGGCCCACTAGCCACAATGGAGCGCCCCGAACAAGCACCGGTGAGTGAACCCTTCACGAGCCCATTCGTTGGCAGCTCACCCTTCCCTGCTGTCACAGCAACGCCCAACGGATTCACCTCCGCCGTCACCGAAGGCGCTTCGGCCCGCATCGCCGAACCATCGCCTGCCTCCGCCGGCGCACCCAGCATCGAGCAACTTCGCCACGCCATCGGCTCCGCGCTGGTGAGCGCAGGGCACGTCACGGCTGGCGATCTCCTGGGCACAGCCGCTTGGAACATCGACGGCGCAAGCCTGCGCATCGCAGTACCCGGCGTCGGCAAGAAGATGCTGGCCCTGACCTTCAACGCTGTGGCGGAAAAAATCATTCGCCAGGAATTGCAGCGGCTCGGCGGCCCCGCTCGGTTTCTCATTCTTCCCGGAGAAGAGGGCGTCGGCGCCGCGCAGACCGCGTCAACCTCCACGCCAATCGCCGGCAGCATCCAAGAGGCTGCGCTCAACAACCCGATCGTTCAGCGCGCAAAGGAAATCTTCAAGGCCGAGGTCCGCAGCGTTGTCGATCTGCGGCAAAAATAAGGGCACGCGGCCGCACGAGGCACATAAACGATGATCAATCCACTCAAAATCGGGGAGATGCTTTCCCAGGCAAACCACATGCAGGAGGAAATCCAACGCAAGCTCGCCGAAACCATTGTTGAGGGCTCCAGCGGCGGCGGCGCGGTGACCACCACCATGAACGGCAAGAAACAGTTACTCAAGATTCGTATCGACCCCTCGGCCGTTGCGGGCTTCAGCGGCGGACAATCCGACGTCGAGATGCTTGAAGACCTCGTCGTCGCCGCAGTGAATGATGCCGGCCGCAAAGCCGACGAAGCGATCAAGTCAAGTGTGCAGGGAATGCTAGGTGGCCTGAAAATCCCCGGCCTGACATAGCTATGAATCGGCAACAAGCACCGTGCCCCATTCNNGCCCATGGCCCGGCTCATTGAAGAGTTGAAGAAGCTCCCCGGCGTCGGCGCCAAGAGCGCCCAACGCTTCGCCTTCCATATCCTGCGCTCCACCGACGATGACGCCGCCGCGCTCGCCGAAGCCGTTCGCGGCCTCAAAGCAGCCCTGCGCCTCTGTTCCATCTGCAACAACGTCACCGACATCGATCCCTGCATCTACTGCTCCAGCCCAACGCGCAACCAGCGCCTGGTCTGCGTGGTCGAAGAGCCCACCAGCATCGAGTCAATAGAGCGCACGCGCGGCTACCAGGGCGTCTATCATGTGCTGCACGGAACCCTGTCGCCCTTGCATGGCGTCGGCCCCGATCAGTTACGCACCTCAACGCTTCTTGCACGCGTCGAGCGCGGCGAGATTGACGAGATTATTATGGCCACCAGCCCCACGCTCGAAGGCGAGGCGACAGCTAACTGGCTAGCCACTGCGCTACGCGGGCATTCAGTCAAGCTCACGCGCATAGCCACCGGCGTTCCCGCCGGCAGTGACATTGAGTACGCCGACGAAGTGACCATGGCCCGCGCCATGGACGGCCGCCGAGAGCTCTAGCTTCGATTCCCCACACCCTGCCGGGACATTCTGGCGCTCAGAGCCTTTGCGGGACCATGAATTTGGGCCTATCAGCCCCGGGTCCCCGACAGAACTGTCTGCGCTTTCCCCGGTGGGCGAAGGGAAAGGGAATGAATCATGGTGCACTTATCTATTTTGTTTGGTATGATTTAAACTCAATTATGGCGAAGATTTGGCAAAAATGAATTGGGGGTAATTTTTTGCTCAGGTTCAAGTTGCGGCTATTTTTCCCGAGGATGGGCAACTTGGCGGGATTGCTTGTGGTGCTTTTGCGGCTCAATTCCATTGTGCACCAAGCCGGAGGAAGAATCGGCAAACCCGATCGATATTTATCTGCAATGGAACGAGGGGTTTGGGAGAAATTCTGGAGTTCGTGGGCTTGACTTTTCAGCAACCCTTTTTACAACGCGCCATGATGGCCGCATGAAGCCGCTCGCGAAGCCCTGGAGGCAAATCGTAAATCTCGTGCGACCGGTAGATCTCGATCGTCTTTCGCGTGGTGTTGAGGGTGACCTCGCAGTGCTCGCAACCATGCAGATGCTGCTGCAAATCGGCGCGGACTTCGGGAGTTACCGAGTCGTCGATCAAGTCGTCGAGCAAAGCCAGAAACTCAGTGCAGGTCACTTTTCAACTCCCTTTTTCCTGCGAAAGTAGCGGCTCAGTCGCTCTCTGAGTTGCAGCCGTGCACGCAGCAGGCGCGATTTCACGGCCGGAATGCTCAAGCCGAGCGTCTCCGCCGTTTCTTCCGTGGAAAGTCCTTCCACGTCGCGCAATACAAATACGATCCGAAAGCCCTGGGGCAGACCCTGAATCGTCTTGCGCAGAATCTCGGCCAACTCCGACTGGTTGTAGTTCTGCTCCGGATCGGGCGCCCAGTCGGCCAGATCGCGGGGAACGCTGCCTTCCTCGGTCTCGACGTCCTCGTCGATCGAGACCATCTTGCCGGTGCGCCGCTTGCGCAGCCGCATCAGGCTTTCGTTGACTGCAATTCTTACCAACCATGTGTAAAACTTCGAGTTCCCTTGAAATTGATCCAGCTTCTCGTACGCCTTGAGAAACGCGTCCTGCATCACGTCTTCGGCATCTTCGCGGTTTTGCGTAATGTGCTGCGCAATCCTGAAGATCTGCCGGTCGTACTTGCGGACCAGCGTATCGTAGGCCGAGACATCGCCGCCGCGCACCTGTTCTACCAGGGCTACGTCGGGATGCGGTTCGAGTTCTCCTGCAATAGGTTGGATGGTCGACATGGCGGTAGGATGCGAGAAATCCTCAGGACCGGGGAAACTGAGCGTCAGGTCCGAGTCAATCCAGTGTACTGGACGACGGGCCGGCCGGCCAAATCCGTTTTCGGACATGCAGTTACGCGGCTGTTTTAGCCCCGCCCCCCGTTCCCATGCGGTAACGCCAGTGATTCCCCGCCGTTACGATGCGGCAAAAGCAGCATAAAGTGAAGACATGAGGGTTTTTCCTTCCCCAAATTCAGCTTCCCGCCGGGCGTCGCGCTGCCTGTTCGGCCTGCTCTCCTTGCTGCTGGTTGCGACGCCGGTGACGGGCCAGTCTACCGCGGACACCAGGGCGAAGCCTGGCGCTTCGGCCACGGCAAAGCCAAAACCAGCAAAGAAGCCGGTTCAGGCGGGAACCCCAGCTAAGACAGGCGCATCGCATCCGGCGAAAAAGCCATTGACGACAGCGAAATCAGCTTCAGCGAAAAGGAGAAGCACGGCTGGGAAGCCAGACACCTCCAGCACCGGACGTAAGAGCCGGGCAGGCAGGGCCGCAAGAACAGCGCGCACTGCGCGCATCAGGCAGGCCTTCGTTGCCTCCACTGAGCTGCGTCCCATGGCTCAGCAATTGGCCACCCTGCGCACACCGGCCGCCTACGCAGGTGTGACGAAATACGCTCACGCGCACACCGGCGAGGCAGCCGCCGCAGCTTATCTCGCTCTGGGCCACGCCTACCTGCTCGACAAGCGCTTTGGCGATGCGGAAGCCAACCTGGTCAAGGCGAGACAGGCCGGCGATGTGCTGGCCGATTACGCCGACTTCCTTGGCGCCGAGTCCAACCACGAAGCAGGCAACGACGCCACCGCAGAAACCCTGCTGCACGGGTTTGCGGACCGCTATCCCGACAGCATATTCAACACCCAGGCTCCGGAGTTGGAAGCCAATGTCCTGCTCTCACTGAACGATCCAGCAGGGGCACAGAAGGTGCTGGCGGCCAATCCAGGCTCGGCGGCGCGCCCCGGCTATCAACTCGCGCAGGGCCAGATCGCCCTCAAGCTCAACCAGAACGAAGAGGCCGAGCGCATCTTCAAGCACCTGCTCTTGAGCCACCCTCTGGGCTCCGATGCCCAGATTGCCCGCGCCAGGCTCACCGCCATGGGCGCCGAGGCCTCGCTGACCATGGCTGAACTGCGCAGCCTCGGCGATGCCTATTACAACGCCGGCCACTATGAAGACGCGGCCGAACAGTACCGCGCCCTGCTGCGCAACTCCGCACTCGACACAAACACCCGCAACGGTTTCGCCGTCGCCGAAGCCGCGTGCCAACTGAAGCTGAAGCAACTCACCACCGCCCAGGCCGAAGCCCTCGCCGATACCCACGACGAAAACGGTGCGCGGCGGCTCTACCTGCTGATGGAGTTGGCGCGCAACAAGAACGACCTCGACGAGCAGCAGCGGATTGTCACGCTGATGGAATCCGCATTCCCCCACAGTCCCTGGCTTGCCGAGGCGCTCTTCTCCAGCGGCAACATGTATATGCTGCGGCGCGACTATCCCACCGCAGTGAACTATTACAACTACCTCGCTACACACTTCCCCGAGAACACCAACGCCGCCGCCGCTCATTGGCGAGCGGGCTGGCTCAGCTATCGTCAGGGGCTTTATCCCGAAGCAGCGCGCCTCTTCGACGAGCAGATCAAGCTCTATCCCAGCGCTACGGAGACCTCTTCCGCGCTCTACTGGCGTGGCCGGCTCTACGAGATGCAGGATCGGAAGCCGGCCCTGGCCGCAGCCAACTACCGCACGCTGATCCGCGTTTATCAGCATTTTTTCTATGCGCAGATGGCGCGCGAACGGCTCGCCGCGCTGGGCGACACGCCGGCAGCAGCGCAGCCCGTGGCGCAGGCTCAGCTCGATCGCTTCCAGGCCATTCCAGTGCCTCATCTGGACGAAAGCTTCCCGACAGACAGCCCGCATCTTGCCAAGGCGCGCCTGCTGGCCAACGCCGGGCTGAACGATTACATCGCGCAGGAGATTGCCGCCGATCCCGACTCCGCCTCCTGGAGTGCACTGGCCGAGGCGCAGATCTATGCCTCCTATGGCGAAACATATCGTGCCATGCGCGCACTCAAAAAAGCGCTGCCCTACGCCGCAACTGCATCCATCAAATCCATTCCGCTGGCTTACTGGCGAATCCTCTTCCCCAATGCATGGTGGGACACCATAAAGGCCGAGTCGGCAAAGAACAATCTCGATCCCTACATGGTGGCTTCGCTCATTCGGCAGGAATCGGAGTTCAATCCGTCGGTCGTCTCCTATGCCAATGCATATGGCCTGATGCAACTCTTGCCGTCAGTAGGAAAGCAGATGGCCCACGAGGAAGGCATCAGTCACTTCGAGACCTATCAACTACTTGACCCTGCCACCAACATCCGCCTGGGCACTCGCTATCTGCGCCAGATGCTCGAGAAATTCGGAGGCGTGGAGGAGTATGCCCTGGCCGCCTACAACGCGGGCGATTCGCGCGTAGTCGACTGGGAGGCCGCCGGTCCCTATCACGGCATGGACGAGTTTGTGGAATCCATCCCATTTACCCAGACTCGCGAATACGTCGAGGCGATTCTGCGCAACGAAGAAACCTATCGCGCCATCGACGAATACGCCGGCTCTCACTCGAAAGCCCCGATGGGAGCATCTCGTTAATTACGGGAACCCCCCTCGATACTTCCCCAGCTCCGATTCCAGTTGACTTGTTTGCGTGCGCCCGGCAACACTAGGTTGTCCGGTGGTCCCCCGGCCTCCGGAATGCCATTCGCAGCCTGCTGTTGTTGCACAACGGAGCCGGCCGGAAAATGCTGAACGGCCGCTCGGTTACATCAACCCACTGGAGGGCACGATGTCAGCCGACTTGCAGTTTCTGGAAGAATGGATTCCCGAAAGAATGGACCCCGGAACGGTTTTCGTCCTTGAAAACCAGGCCAAGCTCGGCCACGCCCAAAACCCCTACGTAGCCGTCATGTCCTGTCCCCGCTGTGGTACATTAGGACTGATTACGCGCCGCCAGCTTTGCGCTGGAGAGACGATGATCTGCGGCGGCGATATCTGCTCAGCCGAGTACCGGCTCGACGGCGAGAATATCTGCTTCCGCCAGACACAATAGCGGCCACGGTGTCCGGTTCAGCCGCGCTGGCAGGCCCCTGCGCAGACAGGTGCGGCTCTTGTCTGCCTGCGTTGGAGCTTTGCCCAGCCCGCTGACCCCGCGAACTCGGCGCGGTGCTTCAGGTAACATAATTCCTGTAGCGCGCGTTTCTGAAGCCCGGATGGCGAAACTGGCAGACGCAGCGGACTTAAAATCCGCAGGCCGCAGGGCCGTGGGGGTTCAAGTCCCCCTCCGGGCACCATAAAATCAGCGAGATCACCCTGGGCAGAGCCGGGGATCTCCCGTCTAATTGGCTACGAGTTCGCAGGCTGGTACACATTCTCCGCTGAAATCAAAGCCAACAGGGACAAGGAGTTCCAATGACCCTTATGGCGCTGATGCAGCAAGCCGCAATTTGAGGCCAAAAGCATTCCTCAGGGCCTAAAGGCCACGCCCATTTTGCTGGGCTCATTGCCGGGGAAGAATCCCCGGCCGACCCAACCAGCCGAAATTGTGCGTCAGCGCACTAATGTCGGGCAGATGCAAACGCCCTCGCTTCAAGCGACCCTGTTTTAAGCTAGTATCTCGCCATTCTGCATCCGGCGCGCATCGCATTTTCTTCTCATTGTCATGGATGCCATGAATTCCGCTGCCCCTTGCACGCTGCTCGGTCGCGCTCGCCGATGAGCGGCTTACACAAAAATGAGCACAAGGAAGGCGACGAAGAGACTGAGCTGAATCAATCCTTCGACGGGACTTGTCTCGCCGCCGGTTTCGGAGATGGAACAGATCAGCAGGGAGATAATCAATAGGCCCATTTGGGCCGGAGGCAGCGCCAGGGTGACCTGCTGGTGGGTCAATGCTCCGAAGATCAGCACGGCGGGGATCGTCAGGGCAACGGTGGAGAGCGACGAGCCAAGAACGATGTTGATGACGCGCTGCATCTGATTGTTCACCGCGGCCCGGATGGCGGTCACGCCTTCCGGGCTCAGAATGATGATGGCTGTTACCAGGCCCGCGAGCGCTTTGGGCGCGTGGAAATGCTCGATGGTAACGTCGATCGTGGCCGCGAAGAATTCGGCGAGGATGGAGACCGCGGCGAGCGAGAGAAGCAGGAGGGTTCCGTGGTAGGAAAGGCTGATGTGATGCCGCGCTTCGACTTCCTCCTCGGCTTCCAGCGGCTTCAGAACCGCCGCGTCCTCCGCCGCGATTTCCGCATCCGACAACTTGAGAATGGGCGGCGGCGAGTGGACAAAGAAGTAACTCAGCCGGCCCGATTGCATCCGAAGAAAATAGGCGTACAGCATTAACGACTGGAAGATGAGGAATCCCGTGTAGAGCGCGTGGTGCGGCTGCGTCATCGCATTCGGGAAGATGAGGCCAAGGCCGACCATGATGAAGAGCATCGAGAGGTACGCCTTGGAGCTCTTCATGTTGTAGCGCTGCTCGCCGTACTTGATGCCGCCCATCAAAAGCGCGAGACCAATCACGAGGTTCAGCAGGATCATAAGCGTGGAATAGATGGTGTCGCGCGCCACCTGCGGATTGGCCGTGCCGTGCGTCATGATCGTGATAATCATGACCACTTCGACGGTGATCGCGGCGAGCGTCAGGATCATGGTCCCGTAAGGCTCGCCGAGGCGTTCGGCGAGCTTTTCGGCGTGGCGGGAGATCGCCATCGCGTTCCAGATCACCATTACGAACGAGAAGACCAGAAATACATCGTTCAGGGGGCCGAACGAGCCGGCGTCGCCGATATATGTGGTGTTTTTGACGAAGGAACAAAGCGCGATCGCAAGGACCGCGGCGAACAGGGCTTTCTCCTCCCGCCACACGCGCTTGAGGGGAGTTGCTTGGGCAGATCGCACTTGCTTTACGGGCATAGGCAGTTGGCACCTCGATCTTAACTTAAGGAGGCTGTTCTGGCCTCATGGAAACGGCTTGCTTCTACGCCGGGAGACGAACGAGAATCGCGACGCCCGCCAGAGTGGCCAGATCGATCTCGGCTTCGCACCGCGCCGGCGCCGAGTTGAGCACGAGGCCGCCGCAGATCCAGATCGTGCCCACTTCCGCTTCGAGGTCGGCGTGGCTCAAATCGCAGGAAGGAGCGTCGAGATGAATGCCAAGTTCGGTGCCGCCCGCCGTGTGAAAGAACTGGAGATGAACGTAACCGGCTTCAAGGTCTTCCTGGAGGGTGCGGCGGCGGAGCAGCTTGACGGCGAGCTTTTCCGAGGAGAGGCGATCAAATAGATCGTCGGCAGGCCCCCTTGCGAAGGTCCGCGGAACGGCCTTTGCCTCATCCATATGGCGGCGCAGGCTCAGAGGGCGCATGTCGGTCCAGGCTTCGGCAATGTGGGCAAGGCAGTCCTGCCGGGTGCCGTTTAGGTCGGCATCGCACCATCCGGGCGGGTTCGGAGCATCCGCCGGCCAGACAGAGTACTGCTCTTCGCCGTTGACTACAACTTTCAAATTCGTTGGCGCATCCGGGGAGATCATGGCGATGAGTTTAGCCCAAACGGCGTCGGATTCGCGAAAGTAGATCAATTTCCTGCGCTCCCAGAGGCTTCTCATGGTACGTTTGGAAAAAGCGACAGGAACATCGAATGGCGGGGCCGCGCGACGGCAGCCGGTTTCGGAGTTCCTTCCGCGTTCCCCCAGCAGTAAGCCGTTGACATTGGATTTCGCGCTGTGATACAGCAACAAGTGAGGTTTCCTTATGAGCCAGACAGCAGAGAGCACCGCTACGAAGAAGCACACCGCTAAAGCAGCCGTGGAAGAACTGGACGAGTTGATCGAAGACTCCGAGGAAGAATCCGCGGATAAAATGGACCCGCGCCATGCCCTGCATCATCTCAAACTTGCCGTCGAGGAAGTGATGATCAAACAACTGAATGGGTTGGTGGTCGGCATCTCAACCTTTCTGGAAGAGCGGGAAAAAGCTCACGCCGCTGAAAAGGTCGGCGTGCAGCATACGCTGCGCACTCTGAGCGCCGCACATCGGAAATACCGCACTCATACGCAACATGCGAAATCCGATTTTGTGGATCACATGCTGGCTTACAAAAAGCCCGCGGCGGCCAAGAAGAAAAAGAAGTAGGGTCGGCCCTGCGCTCCTCCACGCTGCCGAATAGAGCGCAGCGTGGAGAGTGGCGTTGTGCGTGGAAAGACTGCGCCTACTTTGCCGACACACCCTGACGGCCGTTCACAGTCTCGTATCTCTCGGAATACTCCTTTAAATAGGCTCGGATGGATTTCCTGCCCACTTCGAGCAGCGCTTCAATCTCTTTCGCGTTGATCTTGAAGTGGATGGGCGAGATGCCTGTGTCGTGGATGGGAGTCATGACCGTGCGCTCCACATTGTCCGACGTCTGAAGCGAGACGGAGACGCCGACAATAATGGATTCCAGCAGTGCCTTGAGATAGGCGTGAAGCTCGCCGTAGACGAGGCCGTCGTCCGGGCGCTCGGCGTTGGCAGGAGGCGCGAGAAAGAGGAATCCGAGCGTCCGCTCATTGGCAAGTTCGCCCTTGCGGCAGAAGTGTGGAGCGTCGAAGAAGCCTATGGGATAGTTGTTCATCATCCCGCCATCGCAGTAAATATTCATGTGGCCGTACTCGGCGGGGAATCTCCAGGCTTTGAAAACCAGGGGCAGGGACGCGGAGGCTCGCACGGCATGGACAATCTTCATGTTGGGCCGGGTGCGGGCTGAAAATTCCCTATAGGTCTGGGTGTTCAGATCGGTCGCGAAGACGTAGAGTTCGCGGCCGTTCTTTTCCAAAAGCTCCTGGAAGGTAAGACCCGGATTCCCGTCTCCCGCAGGAGACTTTGCGACAAGTTCTTCTAACCATTCGAGAAGAGCGTCTCCCGCAAAGATGGCGTACTTGTGAAAGAGCCGGAAGAAATTCGGCTTGTCTTCAAAGGAATGGAAATCTGTTTCATGGAGGATACTGATAATGTCCTCGGGTTCGTATCCGAGGCAGATCAGAGTTGCGAAAATCGCGCCGGAAGAAACGCCGGCGATACGCCGGATTCCGGCGTAGATTCCTTCTTCAGCCAACACCTGCGCGACCCCGGCGTACGCAAGGCCCCAAATGCCGCCGCCGGAGAGAACCAGGTTCTCAAACGGGTATTTCTTCGCTGCTTCTGCCATGAGGAGCCTCCCCCGTTACTTGCTGAATCTCACACACTGCCCTATCGGAACACGCCGCCCAGGCATCGGAAGCCCTTCCGCATCGCGGCATCGCATCCGACTATCGGCCTCCAATGCGAGAAGGCACGGCAACGAAGCGCGGGAAATGCTACCTCGTGCGGATGCGCATGGTGTAGACGCAGAAGTACCACCCGGCAGACCCCTGTGTCAATTCCCTTCCGGCAGCGATCTGCCCGCCCGAAGCTTGCGCAGCGTGGCGGACAAGAGTTGTGATGCGGCATCGATCCTGTTCCGGTAATATGGACAGACCATCTTGCGCTTGACAATCTTGTTCTTGACAATGTTGTTCTTAACAATCAGTCGCCTGTGAGCCTTCCGTGATCGCAAATATCCCCCGTCGCGAGCACATATCGAGCCCGAAGCGCCGCGCCGATTTTACGGCCGACGTCGTCTATCGAGCCCCGCGGCCGACGTTTGGCAGCATACTGAGCCGCATGGCCGTCTGGAGCGGGGCGGCGATCGGTTTTTCCGCTGCCACGTTCGTTGACCGCATCCTGCTTCGCGATTCCATTCGCCGGCGGGCTATACGGCTTCGCAAAATGCTGCAGGGGATGGGTGGGACCGGCGTCAAGATCGGGCAGCAACTGGGCCTGCGCGCCGACATTCTTCCCATCGAGTATTGCGACGAGCTGATGAAGCTGCTGGACCAGGTGCCGCCATTCCCGTCGGAGCAGGCGGTCGCTATTCTGGAGGGGCAGACGGGCAGGACTCTGGCGGAAATCTTCGAGTCGTTCGACACGGAGGTGATCGGCTCAGGCTCCATTGGGTGCGTGTATCAGGCCTATCTGCCGGATGGCAGAAAAGTCGCGGTCAAGGTGCGGCGGCCGGGCATCGAGATCGAGATGCGATCCGATCTCAAGGTGATCGAGATGCTCGGCAAGCTGGGCGAAGCGCTCAGCTTTATAACGGCAGGCTCTTCGCGCGCTACCATCCGCGAAATCTCATGGATGCTCATCGACGAACTGGACTATCGGCTGGAGGCCATGCAGACGGAGGCCTTTGGGCAGCAGGCGGCGCGGACGGATGTGGTGCGGACTCCGGGCATCGTTCATGAGCTGTGCAGCCGCGAGGTGATCGTGACGGAGTTCATGGATGGGGTTTTCCTGCATGAAATCCTGAATGCGCTCGAAGACGAGAATCCGGCGCGGCTGGAAGAGCTGGCGGAGCTGGGATACGATCCGGTTGCGATCAGCAAGAACCTGGTGCGGATGATGTTCTGGCAGATGTATGAGTGCAGTATCTTTCATGCCGATCCGCATCCGGCGAACATCGTGATTCAGCCGGACAACAGCCTGGCGCTGATCGATTTCGGGGTCTGCGGATCGCTTTCCAAACAGGCGCGCGGCGCCCTGCAGGCGATCCATCGCAAATACAACGACCCGCATGGGATGGCGCTTGCGATTATTGCGACGCAGCAGCCGCTGCCCTATATCGACGTGGACCGATACGCGCAGGAACTCTACTATCTGGTGCGCGACCAGACGCTGGCAATGCGCAGCAAGAGCGGGAATTGGTACGAAAAGAGCGCGGGGGCGCTATGGACGCGGGCCGCGGAGATCAGCCGTGAGTACAAGGTAAGGTTGAATCCGGAGCTGCTGCGCTACATGAGAACGAGCTTTCTCAGCGACGCCATTCTGGCGCGGTTGAATCCCGACCTGAATGCCGGGCATGAATTCCAGATTTGCTATAAGGAGTTCCTGCGCAAGCAGCACAAGAAGCGCGACAGCGGCGTGAAGCGGGATTGGGGAGTGCTGATCGAAGAGGCTCTGCTGCGGATGGGCGAATTCGCGGAATTGCTTGGCCTCGAACTGGAACAGCGGCGTCAGGCCGCGGAGAGGCCGCACTTCCGCTTCGCGCTGCGGGTGGAGAAATCTTCGTTTGCCTTCTCTGAGATTTTGAAGACGGCTCTATGGTCGGGATTCTGGCTTTTGGTGTGGGGCGGGGCGCGAATGGGTCTTGCCAGGCCACTCGGCTATGCGCCTGCCTCTTTCGCTGAAAGCCTGCTCTGGTCACTGAAGAATCCCGGCTATCTGGCGCTTCTCATACTCAGCTTTGCCATCACGCTGCGCAGGGTAACGCAGCGATTCGACGAGCCGGACATGCGGGCGCGGTAACCTCTGCCGCACGATAAGGCTACAACGTCTTCTACGACCGTGGTAACTTGCACCGTCCCAGAAGACGTTGTAGTGTGGAATTCCTGTATTCAAAACCGTCCACAGGTCTTACTGGGGGTCTTTCGCCATGGCGACGGGTATCGAAGTATGGCCGTCTCTGGCCGAATTCTATATCTACGATGAGACCATTTACCGGCTGCTCGCCGGCGATGCCCGCAGGAATGCCGCGTATCGCAATGCCTTCAAAAAAGTGCTGAACGGCAAGACCGTTGTAGAGATCGGGCCGGGGTCGGAGCTGGTGCTTTCCAGGCTCTGTCTCGAAGCCGGCGCGAAGAAAGTCTATGCGATTGAACTGCTGGAAGAGACGTACCTGCAAGCGCGACGGCAGATTGCATCGCTTGGGTTGGAGGATCGTATCGCGCTGATCCATGGCGACGCGCGGCGCGTCGAGTTGCCGGAGAAAGTGGATTATTGCGTCTCGGAGATTGTAGGGCCGATTGGCGGCTCAGAGGGGTCGGCTCGCATCATCGAAGACTGCCGGCGGTTCCTGCACGATCCGGCGAATATGCTGCCGGCGCGCACCTTGACGCGGATTGCCGCGATTGACTTGCCGGAAGCGGTTGTGTCGCACGGCTTCTCCGAGATCGGGATGCATTATGCGAAAAAGACCTTTGAGAAGCTCGGCTATCCGTTCGATATAAGAGTCTGCCTGAGGCATTTCTCGCGGGAGAATCTGCTTACGCCCTCGGCCGTCTTCGAGGACCTCGATTATCGGGCTTCATCCGATCTGGAAGCTCGTCACGAGATTCAATTGGAATTTCAAAGGAATGGCTCGTTTACGGGCTTCATGGTCTGGCTCGAATTATTTGTGGACCGCGAAGAGACGCTGGATACCCTCGAACATCAGGCGAGCTGGCTTCCTGTGTATTTCCCCATATCGCTCCGCGGAGTGGCAGTCGAAGCGGGCGATCGATTCCTCGGGACGGTAACACGCACATTGAGCGCGAATGGATTGAATCCCGATTATGCGGTCGAGGGAATTCTTGAACGTCGTGGCTCGAAGCCGCTGAAGATTGCGTACAGCGCGCCTCACTTCGAAAAGCGATACCGCGGGAATGAATTCTACCGAAAGCTCTTTTCATCCGATGAAAAGCCGCTGCTCCCGGCTGGACCGCCGCGTCTGGATGATGATGCCGCAAGGCCGCTCGGGAATCCTTCAATTCCACTGCTGTTTGCGCAGCGAATGGAGGAGGCGCCGGATCGCGTGGCGCTGGTTCACGGCTGCCTGCCGGGGCCGCGCAGCCAGTGGACGTACAGGGCAATCGACGAGAAGAGCAATCGGCTGGCCCATCTGCTGATCGAGCGTGGAGTGGGCCCCGAGGTCGCGGTGGCTGTCTTCCTCAATCGCTCGCCGGAGTCGGTCATTGCGCTGCTTGCGATATTCAAGGCGGGCGGAGTGTATGTGCCGCTCGATGCTTCCTATCCGCCTGAACACATCCGATTCATTGTCGAGGAAAGCGGGGCGCGGGTCGTTCTGACGGAAGAACGGCTGGCTGCCGAATTCCCGCAGTGCGGCGCGGCATTGCTCTGTGTCGATGGGGAGCCGGTGCGCCGGACGCAGGCGACGGATTTCCTGCTGGCAAATCCAGCGGGCCTTCCGGCCAGTCTCGATCACCTCGCCATGATCCTCTACACCTCCGGGTCAACCGGCAGGCCAAAGGGAGTGGCGTCGCCCTGGCGGCAACTCATCAACCGCTTCGAGTGGCTGTGGAAGAATTATCCGTTTCAAGGGGGAGAGCGTGTTGGCCAGCGGACTTCGGTGAGCTTCATCCCGTCCGTCTGGGGAATGCTGGGGGCTCTGCTGAAAGGGACGCCGACCGTCATCCTGCCCAATGAGGTGGTACGCGATCCGGCGCGGCTGGTTCAGGTGCTCGCTGAAGAGCGGATTACGCGCATCGATCTGACGCCGTCGATCATGAAAGCGGTGTTGGACGAAGCGCCCGATCTGCCCGCACGCCTTCCGCATCTGAAACTCTGGTTTACAGCGGGCGAAGCGCTCCCTGTGGACCTGTATGAGCGCTTCCGAAAGGCATATCCGGATGCCGCGATCAGCAACGATTACGGATCGACGGAGGTCAGCGGCGTCCTCGCGTTCGATTCACGAATGACGGACAAGGCTGCGGAACGTGTGCCCGCGGGCCGGCCGATTGCAAATTGCAGCGCCTACATTCTCGACGATCGCTTGAAGCCGGTGGAGGCTGGCGAACGCGGCGAGCTTTATATCGGAGGGATGCCGGTATCGCGGGGCTATGTGTCTCATCCGGATTGGACGGCCGAGAAGTTCATTCCCGATCCTTTCAGCGGCTTGCCGGGAGCGCGGCTCTACAGCATGGGCGACCTGGCGAGCCTGCGTCCGGATGGGCTGATCGAGCTGCATGGGCGGCGCGACCATCAGATCAAGATTCGCGGGATGCGGGTTGAGCTTGGCGGGGTTGAGGCTGCGCTTGGAGCGCATCCGGCGGTGCGGGAGTGCGCGGCGGGAGTCCACGCGAAAGCGTCAGGGGAGCAGGAAGTAGTGGCAGTCGCCGCGCTCAGGACGAATAGCTCGTGCTCGCCGGAGGCTCTGCTTGATTTTCTCCGCGCGCGGCTGCCGGAGGCGATGCTGCCTGCGCGGATGATTCTGGTGGAAGCGCTGCCCCGGACCGCGAGCGGCAAAGTTGACCGGACGAAGTTAGCGCCGTCATTCGAGCCGGCGCCTGCGCGTGAGGTGTGGGCGACGCAGGAGGCGGATGGGATGCGGCGCCGCATTCGAGAGCTTGTGGCGGAAGTTCTCGATCGGCCGCAACTTGTCGAGGACGAGGATGAGACGAGCTTTCCGCGGCTGGGAGTCACTTCCGTGACGATTGTGGACCTTGCGCGGAAGATCGGTGCGTGGCTGGGGCGCGAGGTCAGCGTCACGGAACTCTTCGATCACTTCAGCGTGCGAAAGCTGGCGGAGCATCTTGCGGAGAAGCATGGCGCGCCGCTCGCGGAAGCGGCCGCATCGTCTTCTTCGAATGACGTGGATGAAGAACATGCGATTGCCATCGTTGGCTACTCGGGGCGGTTCCCAGGAGCGCATGATTGCGATGAGTTCTGGAGCAATCTGGAGCACGGGTTCGATGCGATTCGCGAAATTCCATCCGACCGCTGGGACGCGAAGCGCTTTTACGATCCGAACCCGGAGGCAGGCGGCTGCACGGTGGGAAAATGGGGCGGATTTCTCGACGACGCCGACCAATTCGATCCGCTGTTCTTCAGCTGCTCCCCGCGGGAGGCGCGCTGGATGGACCCTCAGCAGCGCCTGTTCCTCGAAGAATGCTGGAAAGCGCTCGAAGCTGCCGGTTATCCGGACAGGGAGCTTTCGGGGCGGCCTGTCGGTGTATTCGCAGGGGTGCGGCCGAGCGATTATCTCAGCGAACGGCATGGGCTGAAGGCTCCGTTGGATGCCTTGACCCTGCTGGGGAATGACTCTGCGATTCTGGCTTCCCGTATCTCGCATTTTTTTAATCTGAAAGGGCCGAGTTTGTCCATCGACACATCCTGCTCGTCGTCCCTCACGGCAGTGCATCTGGCCTGTCGGAGTTTGCGCGATGGGGAGTGCGAAATGGCGATTGCGGGCGGAGCCTGCGTGATTACCGCGCCCGATTTCTTTGTCCAGGCGACGAAGGCGGGAATGCTCTCGAAGACGGGCCGGTGCAGGACGTTTGACCGCGACGCCGACGGCTTCGCGCCGGGCGAAGGGGCTGGCGTTGTCATCCTGAAGACGCTGGCGCGCGCGCGCCGCGACGGCGATACGATTCATGGCGTCATTCGCGCCATCGGGATCAATCAGGACGGCAATACAGGCGGCCTCACGGTGCCAAATACGCTCGCGCAATGTGAGCTGGAGAAGGCTGTCTACCGCGAGGCCGGCATCAATCCCGAAACAATCGGCTATGTGGAGGCGCATGGAACCGGCACGCGTCTGGGCGATCCAATCGAGGTCGAAGCGCTGACAAAGGCGTTCGGTGAGTTTACAGATCGGAAGCGGTTCTGCCGGATTGGCTCGGTCAAGGAAAACATCGGCCATCTGGCAGCGGCTTCCGGCGTTGCCGGCCTTATCAAGGTGCTGCTCGCGCTGCGCCACAAGCGGATTCCACCGAATGTTCACGCCAAGAACCCCAATCCGGCGATTGATTTTGAGAACAGCCCGTTTGTGCTCGATGACAGGGCGCAGGATTGGGAGGTTCACGACGGCGTACCCCGGCGCGCGGCTGTAAGCTCCTTTGGGTTCAGCGGAACCAACGCGCACATGGTGGTGGAAGAGTGGCGCGAGGCCGCGAAGACTCCGCCCGCGGCGAAAGCGGCGTATCTGTTCACGCTCTCGGCGAAATCCGAGCGCGCGCTGGAGCGCGGGCGCCGGGATCTTGCGGCCTGGCTGGCAGGGGCTGGCCGGAACGCGCGCCCAGAGGACGTGAGCTACACACTGAACGCCGGTCGCAGCCATTTTCCGCATCGCCTATGGTGGGTGGCTGGCTCCATCGACGAACTGGCGCGGCAGATTGCGAGTTCCGGCGCTGTCTCCGGGCCGCTGGCTGAAACGGGCGCGCGGTATGCCGCCGGGGCGGAGGTCGACTGGAAGCTGCTCCATGATGGCGAGTCGCGGCGGATTGTCGCGCTGCCGACCTATCCGTTCGAGAGGAAGCGGTACTGGCATAAAGAGCGGCCCGCTTCGGAGACGCTGTCGATGTACCGGCCGAGATGGGTTCCGGCTGCGCGC
>PLPU01000539.1:10638-13531 GCA_003159975.1 Acidobacteriaceae bacterium | reverse complement strand
GGAAGCTGGACGCTGCGCGCCCGGTGGATCTGACCGTCGCCACGCGCGGCATCTTCGAAGATGCGAACCCGAATGCCGAGGCTCTCTTTGGATTTTGCCGGTCGCTGGCGAAGGAGCGCCCGGCGTGGACCATCCGCGGCATCGATATTGCTGAGCCTGGCGATTTTGTCATGGCGCCCGCGGGGTTCGGAGCTGTTCGCGATGGCGTGTACTATCGGCGAATTCTTGAGCCTGTGAGTTTGCCTCCGGCGAACGCATCCGCATTCCGCGAAGGCGGAACGTACCTGATCGCGGGCGGCGCAGGCGGCATCGGATTGTCCCTCGCGCGCTATCTCGCGGAGAAATACCAGGCGCATTCGATTCTTATCGGGCGCAGCGAACTCTCTCCGGAACGCCGACGCGAGATTACGGCTCTTGGGGCGGATTACTTCCAGGCTGACATCGCGGACCTGGGAGAGATTGAAGGCGCGGTTCGGAAGGCTCTGACGCGTACCGGCGTGCTGCATGGCGTATTTCATTCCGCGTTGGAGCTGAACGATGCGCCGATTTCCGGCATGGACGATCGGACCTTTGCCGCGGGGCTGCGCGCGAAGATCGATGGCACGATTGCGCTGCATCGTGCTGTTGCAGGCATTCCTCTTGATTTTTTCGTCTGCTTCTCCTCGGTGCAATCGTTCCTCGGCAATGAAGGGCAGGCTAACTACGCGGCTGCGTGCGCTTTTCAGGATGCGTGGGCGCGTGCGGCAAATCGCACCTCGGATTATCCCGTGCAGACAATTAACTGGGGATTCTGGGGTGAGGTTGGAGCCGTGGCGACGGAGGGATTCAGGCGGCTCTGGGCTTCACGGGGAGTTGACTCGATCGGCGTCGAAGAGGGGATGGAGGCTGTCGAGCGCATTCTTGCCTGCCGGTACGACCAAGTTGTCGTGCCGAAGGCGAACGCGGGTTTCCTTGCCGGCATTGGCGCCCTCGGCGAAGGCATTTCGAGCGAGAACGGGATCGATATGTGGGCGGCGAACAGGTTGCATCGCGCCTTTGCGGGCATGGGCGCACTTGCCGCCGCGGGCGAACGGCACGTTACTGCCGGCCTAAAGCAACAACTGGGCGTAGCGCGGAGACATGAGCGGCTCTTCGATGCGATGATCGCCATCCTGACCGACGCTGGCATTGTGGCCGAAGATGCCGGCGAGATTGTGGTGCTGCACGATGTGCCGCGAGCGGATGCGCCCGGCGAGAACGCGCGGGGCCGGCTCGTCGAGGCTTGCATGGACCGCTTCCCGGAGTTGCTGCGCGGCGAGATTGCGGCCACCGAAGTGCTGTTCCCGAATTCGTCCCTCGATCTTGTGGAGAATCTCTATCGAAGTCTGCCCGATGCCGATTCGATCATGAGCGAAGTTGCGCGCATCGCATCCTCTGCCGGTTCGGCGGCTCAGCCTCTTCGCATTCTGGAGATCGGCGCCGGAACAGGAGCCACGAGCGCTGTTGTTTTGAAGGCGCTCGATGCGTCGCCGCTCCATGCGCGCTATGTATACACCGATGTTTCCTCGGCTTTCCTGACACACGGAAAGAGGCGGTTTGCCGCTGCATACCCGTTCCTCGAGTTCTCCCTTCTTGACATCGAAGAGGATGCTGTCGGGCAGGGCCTTGCGCCGGAATCATTCGACATTGTGATCGCCGCGAATGTGCTTCATGCGACGCGCGATATACGGCGAACGCTCGGACAGGTTCGCGGGTTGCTGAGACCGTCCGGGCGGTTGATTCTGCACGAGCAGACGAGGCTTGAACCCTTCCTCACGCTGACGTTTGGATGGCTCGAAGGCTGGTGGCGTTTTGAAGACACGCGGCAGCCGCATGGTCCGCTGCTCAGCGTCGATGACTGGAAGCGCGCACTCGGCGAGGCCGGCTTCGACGCGGTGTCGGCGACTGGCGGCGAGGAGGCCAATCAGCATGTATTGATTGCACAGAACCAGGGAGCGGTGAGACAGAACGCGGCGAGGCACATCTCGCAAGACAGTAGCGGGAAAAACATGGCCCTGGGACGCGCAAGTGAGCGGATAACCGCGGCAATGCGCTCGGTTCTCGAAATCGACACCGCCGATCTCGACCCGGAGAAGCCGTTCGTGGACTATGGGGTTGACTCGATTCTGGCGCTGGCGCTCGTCAATACGATCAATCGCGACCTGAACTGCGGATTAAAGGCGTCGGACCTCTACAGTTGCCCGAGCATTCATGCGCTTGCCCGGAGAATTGAGACGCGGGAAAAGGAACGTGGCGAGGAACGGATTGCGAGCATGACAGCGAAGCCTGCAATCCCCGCGAAGCTTGCAATCTTCGCCAAGCCGGCCATCGCGCCCGTTGAGAGCGACGGACGCATCGCGATCGTCGGCATGTCGGGGCGTTTTCCGGGAGCAGAGAATGTCGTCGCGCTATGGGAGATGCTCGCAGCGGGAAAGTCTGCGATTCGAGAGGTTCCACGCGAGCGCTGGAACGCCGCCGCGTATTACGATGCCGACTACAGAACGCCCGGGAAGACCAACAGCCGATGGGGCGGATTCCTGTCCGAAATTGACAGGTTCGATGCCGCCTTCTTCAATATCCTGCCCGTCGAAGCAGAATGGATGGACCCGCAGCAGCGCCTCTTCCTTGAGGAGGCATGGCGCGCGCTCGAAGATGCGGGCTATCCCGACCGCGCACTGAATGGAAAGAAGGTTGGGGTCTTCGTTGGATGCAAGGAGGGAGATTACAGCCGGCTGTTCCCCGAAGAGCAGAAAAACCCGTATTACTCGGTGGGGAGCAACAGTTCGATTTTGGCTGCGCGGATTTCGTATGCGCTGAATCTCAAAGGGCCGAGCCTTGCGGTCGATACGGCGTGCTCTTCCTCGCTGGTTGCAAT
>PLPU01000539.1:0-10617 GCA_003159975.1 Acidobacteriaceae bacterium | reverse complement strand
TGCAAGACGTTTTCGCAGGACGCGGATGGATTTGTGCCCGGCGAGGCTATCGGCGTGGTCGTCTTGAAACCGCTTGCGGCCGCGCTGCGCGATGGCGATCCGATACGCGGCGTCATCCTCGGGATCGAAGCGAACCAGGACGGCAGGACCAACGGCATCACGGCTCCGAATGCTGAGTCGCAGGCGGAGTTGGAGAAAGAAGTCTATGCCGCCGCGGATATTGGCCTTGAGACGATTGGGTATGTGGAGACGCACGGCACCGGAACCAAGCTGGGGGATGCCATCGAGATTGAAGCGCTGAGCGCGGTCTTTGGCGGGGATGGAGCGCCCGCGCTCGGCTCGGTCAAGACGAATATCGGCCATACGCTTGCGGCGGCCGGAATTGCGTCACTGATAAAGGTTCTCACTTGCATGGAACACGGCAAGCTAGTTCCGACATTGAATCTCGCTCGCGTAAGCGATGCGCTGCATCTGGACGGTTCGCGCCTTACGTTCAATACTGAGCTTCGAGACTGGCTGGAGCGGTCCGGCAATCCGCGGCGCGCGGCGGTGAGTTCGTTTGGATTCAGCGGGACGAACGTGCATATGGTGGTCGAAGAGGCGCCGTTGCGCGAGGCTGCGCGGCGCAGTCAGCCGGCGTGGCTCATTCCGCTGTCTGCAAAGACACCCGCGGCGCTGGAACGCCGCATCGACGATCTGCTGCGATGGGCGAAGAGCGCATCCTTCGAGCTTTCTGATATTGCGTATACGCTGCTTCGCGGGCGGAGCCATTTCGCCATTCGTGCGGCGATGGTGGCGCGGGATAAGGCGGAGTTCCTCGCACAGCTTGAATCCATTCGCAACAAGCCGGTTCCGGACAGTGTTTTCTATCGGTGCGAACCTGCGGCCGAGCAACCCGCTTTGAAGCAGTGGGGCGCGAGCGCCCTCGAAGAGATACGGGATGGATCGCTCGACGCGGAGGTTTACCGCGAACGGCTGCTGGCAATGGCCGATCTGTTCGCGAAGGGTTACGGCCTCGACTGGGATCGGCTGCTTCCCGATGGCGGCCGCCGCATCTCGCTGCCGACATATCCCTTCGAAGGCGAGCGGTACTGGGTCTCCGGCGCTCCGACGGCGAAGGCGGACCGGCGGGTGCTTCAAGTACTGGCGCAGAACTGGCGCACTTGCCCGGCCATGCCGCAAGAGGCAGCGGATCGCGGAACGGTAGTGGTGCTTGCCGCAGCCGCGAACCGCGCCTTCGCGGCCGGGCTTTTCAAACACAGAAATGTTGTCGTGGCGACTACGCCTGCTGAACTCCGAAGCGCCGCGCCGCGGGGTGCAATCGCGGGCTGCGTCGATTTGACGGCACTCGATACAGACGCGGATTGGCACGAAGCCATCTGGTCTTTTCTCCAGCAATGCGTTGGGGAAAGCCGTGGAAACAGCCTGAAGCTGCTGAAGGTTTGCCGCGGACTCGCGGCGCATCGCAGCGATGAGGCCGGAAATGAGGCCGAACTGGAAGGCATACGGCTGGCGGGTCTGTACCGGATGCTGGGCGCGGAGTATCGGCATGTCGATTCCCGTGTGCTCGATACCGATGCGGCGCTGGATGAGCAGTTGAAGACGCAGATTCTTGCGGAATGGAGCAGCGCGGCTCCTTCGCTTGGCTGGTGCTGTTATCGCGACGGAGAGAGATTGGAGCCGGAGTTTGTCCCGGCCGCCGCGAACCCGGCACAGCAGCCGTATTCTCAGGATGACGTCGTGGTGATTACGGGCGGGACGCGCGGCGTTGGCGCGACCATGGCAGAGCACATGGCGGCGAAGGGCGTTCGCAAGCTGGCAATCATGGGCCGCGAGCCGCTGCCGGATCGCGCATGCTGGGATGAGCTTGCGCCTGAGACCGATGCCGAGCGCAAGATCGCTCGCCTGCGGGCGCTGGAAGCGCAGGGCGTTCAGGTGGAGATATACACCGGCCCGCTGAATGATCGTCTTGCGTTGGAGGCCTTTCACCAGCGCATCCGCCGCGAGTTGGGGCCGATTACAGGCCTGCTCCATTGCGCCGGGCTTGCTCGCACCGATCATCCGGCATTTATCCGGAAGACTCTGGACGACCTTCGCGCTGTCTGCGAGCCAAAGATAGACGGACTGCTGTGTCTCGACGAAGTGTTCGGCGATGAGCCACTGCGATTCTTTGTGCTGTTCTCGTCCGTGGCTGCTGCGCTGCCGTCGCTTGGCGCGGGCCAGTCCGATTACGCAATGGCGAACGAATGGATGGATGACTTCGCGCGGCACAGATTTCAGCAGGGGAAGCGGCACTACCGCTCGATGCAGTGGCCGAACTGGGAGGCGCTGGGCATGGGAGACACGACCAGCGCGGCCTACGATGCAACCGGACTGCTGTCGCATACGCCAGAGGAAGGCCTGCGACTCTTTGAGCAGGCGCTGGCGGTTGATTGCGCGGTAACGCTGCCGTGCGTGAGCACGGGCGAACTGCGGTTTGAGGTTTCGCCTGCGGCTGCGCCTGCTCGCAGAGTGCCGCAGGCGCATGATACCCGCCAGCCTCGGCAGCAGGCAGCGAACAGCACGATGGATTGGCTGAGCGAACTCTTTGCGCGCGAATTGAAGCTGGGTAGCAGCCGGCTTGATCCCCGAGCCGGATTTGCCGATCAGGGAATCGATTCAATCCTGATGGCGGAACTGGTCAGGAGTATAGAACGCGCGCTCGGCGTCTCGCTGCCGCCTTCGCTGTTGTTTGAGCACACAACGGTGGCGGCGCTCCATGACTATCTCGCGCGCGATTTTCCCGAAGCAATAAAGGCGCGCGGCGGGGCGGATGAGGCAGTCGCGGCTACCGTCGTTCAGCCGGAGTATCCGCGGCCCTATTCTTCACGCCCGGATTCTTTATCTGCTGACATTGCCGTCATCGGACTCTCCTGCCGCTTCCCTGGAGCACCCGATGCGACTGCCTTCTGGAACCTCTTGCGGCGCGGCGAAAGCGCGATCGGAAGAACTCCGGAAGAGCGATGGGCCGAGGTTGGCCGGGAGTGGTTCGGCGGATTTGTGGAGGGCATTGACGAGTTCGATCCGGAGTTCTTCCGGCTTTCGGAAGAAGATGCCGCGATCATGGACCCCCAGGCGCGGCTCATCCTCGAAGAAAGCGCGCGAACGCTCTATGACGCGGGGTACGGCGAACACGGGCTCGATGGACGGCGCGTCGGCGTGTACATAGGCGCACGCGCATCGGCGGCGCGCGATGAGAATATTTTGCGGGCAGCGAACCCTATCCTCGGGCTCGGGCAAAATTACATTGCCGCGAACATCTCTCGCTGCTTCAACTTTGCCGGGCCGAGCCTCGTTGTCGATACTGCCTGCTCTTCCGCGCTGGTGGGAATGCACTTGGCGGTGCGCGCGCTCCAGAACGGCGAGATTGACTATGCGCTGGTCGGCGGCGTCAGCCTGCTGCTCGACGATACGGCGCATCGCCTGTTTGCATCCCGCAGGCTGCTGCGTCCGGATGGCGTGTTCCATCTCTTCGACCGGCGTGCGGATGGGGTTGTGCTTGGCGAAGGCGCGGGCGCTGTGCTGCTGAAGCCGCTCGATGCCGCGCTGCGGGACGGGGATTGCATTGAGGGGGTCATCAAGGGCATCGCGGTGAATAATAATGGACGGACGGCGGGGCCGAATGCGCCGAGTTTTCAGGCGCAGAAGGATGTGATCGCGGCAGCTCTCCGAGAGAGCGGAAAGCGCGCGGACGAGATTGCGGAGATCGAGGCCAGCGGCAGCGGCTCCATGGTGAATGACCTGCTGGAGCTGAAATCGCTCGCGGCTGTGCTCGGTGGAAAGCGCGCGACTTGTTATCTGGGCAGCGTGAAGACGAATGTGGGGCACCTCCTCTCGGCTGCTGGAGCGGCTTCGTTCCTCAAGGCGGTGTTGAGCGTACGCCACGGAGAACACACGCCGCATCTTTCGGCAGAGCAGTTGCCGCTGTATTTCGACTTTAAGCAGGCGGGATTTGAGATCGGCCGAAAACTGCGGCCGTGGGCCGGTCCCGGCAGCCGCACTGCGTGCGTCACTTCTTTCCCCGACGGTGGGACGAACTGCTGCGTTGTGATTGAGTACCCGGAAGCGATTCCGGCAGCACGGCGCGAAGCCATCCCCGGCCCGTTCTTCCGCAAGCGGAAACTGATCGAGAGACGCATCGGAGAAGCGCTTGAGGCCGAGGCTGCGATTCGAGCAGTTCGGGCTGCTGTTCCCGAGCCGGTCTTCGCCGTGGCGAATGGCAAAGGCGAAGATTTTTGGGGGTTGACGGAATGAATCTCCGGCTTACTGCCCAAAATCCGCTCCTGAACCACCACCGCGTGCGCGGCGAGCGCGTGCTGCCCGGAGTCGCGTATATCGATCTGATCTTTCGAGCCGCTGAAAAGGCCGGGATCGACTTCCGCGCGACGGAACTCCGCAATCTTGCCCTGTTCCTCCCGTGCACGGTAGGCGATGGCGAAGCGCTGGATTTGCGCGTGGAGATTGAGCCGCTGGACGGCTTCTCGCGGATCGCGATTTCAAGTGGATCGACGCAGTATGCCTCGGCGGAACTGCACGCCGTCGCGCCTGAAGCATTTTCGGATAGACTTCCCTTCCCTGCCCCTGGCGGAGCCGTTCTCGAGAGTGCGTATTCGCTTTGCCGGCGGGCTGGGCTGGCGCACGACGGATTCATGAAAGCCGAGGGCGAAATTCTGGAAGATGCGGAGGGAATCAGGATGTCGCTGCGCCTCGGAGTTGAGGCTGCGGCAGCCGGCAACCGCTTCCTCTTTCATCCGGTATTGCTCGATGCCGCCGTGCTCGGTACTGCAGGGCTGATGGCGGAGGCAATGCCGACCGATCCGAATGAACTGGCGCTGCCTGTGATCTATGGGGCGTTCCGGGCGAGCGAATTGCTGCGGAATGATTGCTATGCCACGTGCCGGCGCGAAGCGATGCGCGCCGGCAGCCAGATGGTGTCCAGCGATATTGAGTTCTTCAATCGGGATGGGAGAAAGATCGCGGAGTTGCGCGGCGTCGTGCACAAAAGGAAAGGTCAGGCGCAACAAGTGGCCGCGAAAGCAATCGCAGTCGAACCGTACCTGCTTGAAATCTTCGCGCGCAAACTATGCGTTTCGGCATCCCGCGTCGACGTTCATACTGGCTTCTACGAGTTGGGAATGACCTCGGCACAGATGCTTGAAATTGTCGCGGAACTGGGCCGCATAGGGCATACGGCAATCGAGCCTACGCTGCTCTTCGAGCACACCACGATTGCGGCATTACAGGCTTACTTGTCCGCCCGTTTTGCTCAGATGCCGCCTGCGGTGGAAGCTGCTCCCGAGTTCTCGCGTACCGCAAGCAATGCGGGACCGGAACCCATCGCTGTGATCGGCCTGAGCGGCCGCTATCCCATGGCGAACTCCGTCGCCGAGCTGTGGCAAAACCTTGTCGCAGGCAGGGATTGCATTACGGAGATCCCGCCCCAACGATGGGATCGGAAACGGCTGGATGGTATTGCTTCTCCTACCGGAAAACCGCTGTCGCGGTGGGGCGGATTCGTTGACGACGCCGACTGTTTCGATGCGCGATTCTTCCGCATCTCGCCTCGGGAAGCGGAGTTGATGGACCCCCAGGAGCGGCTCTTTCTGCAAGCTGTCTGGGAAGCGATAGAGGATGCCGGGTACAGGCCGGACACGCTGGCGGCTCCGCGTGGACCGGAGCGCAGGAACAGGATCGGCGTCTTCGCCGGGCTGATGCACAACGACTATCAGGGATTGGCCTCGGTCGAGAACTCGAAGGGCAACCCCACGCCTGTCGTCGAGAGCTATGCGACGGTAGTAAACCGCGTGGCCTATGTCTTCAATTTCCATGGGCCGAACCTGGCCGTTGATACCGCGTGCTCGTCCTCTTTGACTGCGCTGCACCTTGCGGTCGAGAGCCTTCGCAGCGGATCGAGTGAAGTTGCGCTCGCCGGCGGCGTCAACCTCTCCTTCAATCCGGATAAGTACATTACCTACGGCCTCGCGAATATGCACTCCACGGATGGCCGATGCCGCACATTCGGAGAGGGCGGCGACGGCTATGTTTCAGGCGAGGGAGTTGGAGTGGCGGTGCTCAAGCCGCTCTCGAAAGCGAGGCGGGATGGGGATCGCATTTACGCGGTCATCAAGGCGACTGAGATCAACCATGGCGGGCGTGCCAGCGGAATCACTGTGCCGAATCCCACAGCTCATGCCGACCTGATTTCCTCGTGTCTCGAAAAAGCGGGAACACCGGCGCGCTCAATAGGCTGCATCGAGGCGCATGGGACGGGAACTTCGCTCGGCGATCCAATCGAGTTTGCAGGATTGCTGAAGGCGTTTCGCGCATCGACCGCCGACGCCGGCTTCTGCGCCATCGGTTCCATCAAATCGAATATCGGTCACGCGGAGGCGGCGGCTGGAATCGCCGGATTCACGAAGCTGGTTCTTGAGCTTTACCATCGCAAGCTGGTTCCGTCGCTTCACTCCGCCACGCTGAATTCGCATATTGATTTTGAGCACTCGCCGTTTTTCGTTCCGCACCAGGCCGTGGATTGGCATCATGAAGGCGATAGCCCGCGGCGCGCCGGCATCAGCTCGTTTGGAGCGGGCGGGTCGAACGCGCACGTCACGCTCGAAGAGTGGCCCGAGCGGATTGAGTCATCGCCGCACGCCCGCATCCCGGTCCTGATCGTAGTCTCGGCAAAATCCGAAGACCGCCTGCGGAAGGCGGTCGAGAACCTCGGCGAGTATCTCGAACGCAATGGCGAAAACGTCGATCTGGAGCGGGTTGCACGCACGCTTCAGGCAGGCCGTGTTCCGATGGAGCATCGGCTGGCCGTAGTGGCTGTGGACCGGGCAGCGCTGCTGGATAATCTTGCGGCGTGGCTGAACGGGAAGGCGGCTCCCGTGTGGTCCGCATGCATAACAGCGAATGGGTTTGCCGAGCCTGCGGCATCGGAGCGTCTCGAAGACTGGGCAGAGGCGTGGGTGCGCGGCTGGGAGCCGAACTGGAACCTGCTCTATCGCGGGCGAAAACCGCAGCCGGTCAGTCTTCCGCATTACCCGTTCACAAGAACACGCTATTGGATCGAGCAGCGAGAGGCAGCGCCGATTGTGCTTCATCCGATGTTGCATGAGGATGCTTCGGGGAAGGGGAAAACGCGCTTCCACTCCAGGCTTGAGCCCAGTGCGTTTTACGCCGAGGGTCACAACGTGGATGGCCATGTCATCGTACCGGGTGCGGCGTATCTGGAGATGGCGCGCGCCGCAGGCGCGATTGTCCTTGGCAAGCCCGTGCTCGGTCTGCGCAATGCGGTGTGGTTGCGCCCACTGGATTTGTCGAACGGCGCCCGCACGGTCGAGCTTCGCGTGAAGGCTGGGCAGGGCTCCGATTCTGTCGAGGTTGGTGACAGCGACGGCGCGCGAATCTTCGAGTGCGGCCTGCCGACGGCTGCGTCTTCCGAAGCTCCGTCTCTCGACCTCTCGGCAATTCGCGCTCGCTGCTCCGCAGGCATGAATGCTGAGTCTTTCTATGCGCGCTTCGCCAACCGGGGCATTCGCTATGGGCAGGCCTTTCGTCCTGTTCAATCGCTGATCTATGGCAATGGCGAATGCCTGGCGGAGCTCACAGTGCCGGAAATCAGTGGAGTGGAGTGGCATCCGGGCCTGCTCGACGGCGCATTCCAGACGATGCTTGGATTGCTGCTTGAACAATCGGATGATCGGGAGACGCTGGTCCCGTTCGGGCTGCGAGAGCTTGTGTATCGCCGGGCGCCTCACGGCACCGTCTTCGCGTATGCCCGGTCGCTGCAAACACTCAGTTGCGACATCACGGTGGTGGATTCCAACGGGCGCGTTTGCCTGGAACTTCGCGGATATCAGATTCGGCCGATTCGGAAAACTGCCGCGTCGAACGGGCTGTTCTTCGGGAGCATGGAGTGGCAAGCGGCCGCGCTGCCGCATGGGGCCGTAAATCGCCAGTCCGGGAATCGCGAGGTGAATCACCAGTCCGAGAGCCTGGTCTTCGTCGCGGACGCCGCAGTTGCGAAGAGCTTGTCGGCGGCCGTGGCGAGAGTTGAATTTCGTGTGCTCCCCGCAACGACAGGCAGCATTGCAGAGCACGCCGAAGCCTGTTTTCAGGCGGTCTTCGCCGCGCTGCGCGAACGTCTCTCGGAAGAGAGGCGCATCGCGGTGCTTGCGCCGGAGGCTGTCGCGGAAGCTGTGACGGGTTCGCTTGCGGCACTGCTCAGAACNNGCCCGCAGCCGGGGAAATCCGGTACACAGTTGCGGGCATTCGCGAGGAGCGACGTGTACGCGAGCTTCCGCAGCCCGAGCGCACCAGCTTCCGTGAGCGAGGCGTGTACTGGATTACCGGCGGATGGGGCGGGTTGGGCCGCATCTTCGCCCTGCACCTTGCGAAGAATTACAACGCAACCGTTATTCTGAGCGGTCGCAATGACAGCGCTGAAAGGAAGAAGCAGGAGGCGGAATGGCAGTCTGCGGGCCTGCATATCTACAGCATCGCGGCAGATGTGTCCGTTCGCGCGGAAGTGGAATCCGCCTACTCGCGCATCCGCCGGCAATTCGGCGAGTTCGATGGTGTGTTGCACAATGCGGGCGTGATTGAAGATCGATACCTCGCGCAGAAAACTCCCGATGAAGTGCACCGGGTCTTTGCGGCAAAGGCCCACGGCGCTGTGTGGCTGGATGAGGTCATCGGAGACGCGGCGCTCGATTGGATGATCTACGCGTCATCGGGCGCGGCTGTACTCGGCAATGCCGGACAGGCCGATTATGCCGCTGCGAATGCCTTTCTTGACCGCTTGACGGACGATCGCAATCGACGCGCCAGTGCGGGAGAGCGTCACGGCCGGGCGGTTTCGATCTGCTGGCCGCTGTGGTCGGAGGGCGGCATGAGCGTCGACCCGCAGACAGCCGAACGCCTGCGGCGAGCCACCGGCATGATTCCGCTTGAGACCTGGCAGGGGTTGGAGTGTCTGGAGCGGGCGATTGCCGCGGGTGTCGGTCAGGTCATTGTCGCCGCCGGAGAGATGAATCGCCTGCGCGCAACATTCCTGCCGCGCGCAGTCGAGACCGAGCCGGCAACTGTCCATGTTGTGCAAACCGATCTCCGATCCGCGGTCGAACGCAGGGTCATCGAGTGGACCAGCCGCATCCTCAAAGTGCCTCCGGCTGAGGTTGAGCTCGGAGCGCCGCTCGACGAGCATGGTTTCGACTCGATCATGCTCGCGGAGCTGACCAACTGCATCAACGATGGTTACAACCTGAATTGGACCCCGGCTATCTTCTTCGAAACTCCATCGCTGGCCGTCTTGGTGGATCGCGTTGCCGCCGACGTTCCGGAGCTCGATCTTCCGGCGGTGGTTGTTGAGCCGGAAGCTCCCGCGTCCGCGCCTGAACCTCCTGATGCAATCGCAGTCGTCGGCATGGCCGCGCGCCTACCCGGCAGTCCGCGACTCGATAAGTTCTGGGAGCATCTGCGGAATGGCGACGACTGCATTCGCGAAATTCCAGCCGAGCGCTGGGACTGGAGAGCCGAGTCGGATCCGGACCGGACGCCGGTTCGCTGGGGCGGATTTATCGAAGACGTGGACGCATTCGACCCGCTCTTTTTCGGGATTTCGCCGCGTGAGGCCGAGCGAATGGATCCCCAGCAGCGCGTCTTCCTTGAGACCGTATGGGCCGCTATCGAAGACGCCGGATATAACCCGAAATCGCTCGCCGGATCGAATACCGGACTGTTTGTCGGCGTTTCTTCTTACGACTACAACGACCTGCTGAACCGCCATGGCGTGAGTGTGGAAGGCCAGACTCCGGCAGGCGTGGCGCACTCGATCCTCGCCAACCGCGTCTCTTATCTGCTCGACCTGCACGGCCCGAGCGAGCCGGTCGATACAGCGTGTTCCAGTTCTCTGGTCGCGCTGCATCGTGCGGTGCGGAGCCTCGAAGCGGGCGACTGCGATCAGGCAATTGCGGGGGGCGTCAACCTACTGCTGAGCCCGACTGGCTTCGTCGCGTTCGAGAAGGCCGGGATGCTCAGCCCGGATGGCCGCTGCAAGACCTTCGGCAAGGGAGCCAACGGCTATGTGCGCGGCGAAGGCGTAGGCGCCCTGCTGTTGAAGCCGCTGCGCAAGGCGCTGGCGGACGGCGACTCCATCTACGGCCTGATACGCGCGACGGCGGAAAACCACGGCGGACGGGCGCATTCTCTAACCTCGCCAAACGGGTTGGCTCAGGAAGAGCTGATTAAGACGGCGTATCGGCGCGCGGGGATTCCGGCGGAGTGCGTCGGGTACATCGAGGCACATGGGACAGGAACGGAATTAGGCGATCCGGTAGAAATCAACGCGCTGAAGCGAGCGTTCCGGGCGTTGTATGAAGAGTCAGACCGCGCACCGGCCGAGGCGACATGCGGTCTTGGCTCGGTGAAGACGAATGTGGGACACCTTGAAGCTGCGGCTGGAATTGCCGGTGTCATTAAAGTGCTATTGGCCATGAAGCACAGGCAACTGCCTGCGAGTCTCCACTGCGAGGAGTTAAACCCCTACATCGATCTTGCAGGGAGTCCGTTTTATGT
>PLPU01000395.1:0-10307 GCA_003159975.1 Acidobacteriaceae bacterium | reverse complement strand
CACGGCACCAGGGGCTGTGCCCCGTTCATCGCTCCACCAGGGACTGTGCCCCGTGTCATCGCAGCTTTTCGCGATGAGCGGGTCTTCGGGCAGGTGGCCCGCTCGTCCCGGAGGGACCGGATGAGAATAGCCACGGGTGGAACCCCGCCCCCACCGACGCCGCCGTCCTGGGGACGGCATGATTCGTGCCCCAAAATTATCCGCTGACAATTTGCCGATAATTAACCCCTTTTGGCGCACAATCATTTCATAGCACAAATCAAAACCCAGGGTCGCCGGGCAAGCGCCCGTAACCCCTTTGTTGTCTCATATCTGCAAAGAACTCCATTGCAATCATCGGCTTACAGCCAAGCCCATGCCCTATCCCTCTGAGAAATAAGGCACTTCTTTGCAGAGACGGGGGGGAGGGGTAGAACCGCCATGGATCAGGAATCTCGCCAGGTGGCCCACTCATCACGGTACCAGGGGCTGTGCCCCGNNGCTAAGAACCGACGGGTTCTTAACTGTCATCTATAGCCTGTCATCTGCCTTCCAACCAGCAAAAAGCGCCACCCAAAGGCGGCGCTTTTTAGAAACAATCCGGAAAACTGCCCTACAACGTCGATTCGATTTCAAAACCCCAGGCCTCCAGCAGCGCCTCGGGAATGTACTTGGAATTCTTGTTCCGGCGAGCCCACTCCCGTAGCCGGGTAGACCGGATGTACTGGTCCGGAGTAAGCTTGAACTCCTTGACGATAACCTCGAAGGAGGTCACTGTGGGCACTACCGGGCCGATGGGCTCCGGCTTGCCCCAATTCGGATTTCCACGACGCTTTGCCATATTGGTCTCGTGTCCTTAGAAGGGATGGTTTTACTCGTAACTCCTCGGGAGAGGCTGGGGGGCTTGTCCGTCCAGAGGTAACTCTAGAGTCCTATTTTACGGATATTTTCTTCAAAAATCAATAGCAAAATGACACAGGACCGCCGAATTCCCTAAAACGCGCTCACCGCCCTGGAATCTCCTTAAACAGCATCCTATCAATAGATTAGTCCCATTTTTCCAGCGTCAGGCAGCCAGTCGCCTGCCTCAAAATCGTAGCAGGGCCGGAAACATTAGGCCGCCTGGTGCCTCGGTACTTATATGACAACATTCCTGCGCTGACCCGCCGACCCGCTGACTTACTATTCCACCCATTCATCAAACCTCCCATTCCGCACCGCCGCTGCCATCGCCTCGATATCCGTCGACAGAACCCGATCCTGCTCCAGCCGCGTAACCACCGACCGCACAGCATGATAAGCCCGCTCAATCTCCGGACTGGACTTCAGCGGCCTCCTGAACTCCAACCCCTGCGCCGCGCACATCAGCTCAATCGCCACAATGCGCTCGGCATGATCCACAATCTGCCGCAGCTTCAGCGCTCCCGTCATGCCCATCGACACGTGATCTTCCTTCCCTCCGTCGGTGGGAATACTTCCAGTCGACGCAGGATGCGCCAAGACCTGGCACTCGTTGATCAGCGCCGCCGCCACAATCTGCGCAATCATGAACCCCGACGAAAGCCCCGCATCCGGTGACAGAAACGCCGGCAATCCCTCGTTGATATCCGGATTCAGCAGCCGGTCGATCCGCCTCTCCGTAATGCTCGCCAGGTCGGTCACCGCAATAGCCGCATAGTCGAACGCATACGCCAGCGGCGCACCATGGAAGTTCCCTCCGGAGATCACCGCGCCGCGCTTACCCAAACCTTCCGGAAACACCAGCGGGTTATCCGTCGCCGACCCAGCCTCAATCTCCAGCACGCCGCGCACATGCGCCAGCACATCGCGAACCGCGCCATGCACTTGCGGCATGCAGCGCAGGCAGTACGCATCCTGCACCCGCGTATCGCCTTCCCTATGCGCCTCGCGGATCTCAGACCCCTCCAGCAGCCCCATCAGGTGCGCCGCCGACGCAATCTGCCCCGCATGCGGCCGCGCCTCCTGAATCCGCGCATCGAATGCCGCCGGCGTCCCCATCAGCGCCTCCAATGACATCGCCCCCGCCAGGTCCGACAGCTCCGCCACCCGAGTCGCCCGCGCCACCGCCAGCGCCCCCACCGCCGTCATCGCCTGCGTCCCATTCAGCAGCGACAAGCCCTCCTTCGCCTCGAGCGCCAGCGGTGTCAATCCCGCCCGCCGCAACGCCTCCCCACCCGCCAAGCGCTCGCCCTTGTAGAAGGCCTCGCCCTCCCCGATCGCCACCAGCGCCAGGTGAGCCAGCGGCGCAAGATCCCCGCTCGCACCCACCGACCCCTTTTCCGGGATCACCGGCGCCACCCCCGCATTCAGCAGCGCCACCAGCATCTCCACCACCTTGACCCGGCAACCGCTGAACCCCTTGGCCAGCACGTTAGCCCGCAGCAACAGCATCGCCCGCGACTCCGCCTGAGAGAGCGGCTGCCCCACCCCACCCGCATGACTTCGCACCAGGTTCGTCTGCAACTGCGCCAGGCTCCCGGCCGCAATCCGCACGTCGGCCAGCTTGCCAAAGCCTGTGTTTACGCCATAAACCGTCTGCCCCTCGGCCAGAATCCCCTCAATCAGCTCCCGGCTCGACCCAATCCTGGCGAGTGCCGCCGGAGCAACTTCCACCCGGCATCCATGAAGCGAAACCGCCTCAATCTCCGCCAGAGTCAGCGCCTGTCCATCCAAAATCACAGAATCCATGAGCCCGATGCTATGCCACCGCTCCCGGTCCAGACAAATCAAACCGCGCCTTGGTCCGCCCACCCAACTCGACTATCCTTACACTCAATTGCGACACTCCACTTCCAGGGGATCCGCATCATGATGAGCTTCACTCGCAGAGACTTCGCCAAGCTTTCCGCCATGGGCTTAGCCGCCCACCTCGTCCCCACCCTCAATGCCAAGCCCATTGGCCGCAAGACCGGTTACGCCGTCATCGGCCTCGGACGCATCGCAGATCACTTCATGCGCGGCGTTCTCAATTCCACCAACTCGCAGATCACCGCACTCGTCAGCGGCCATCGCGACAAGGCCGACCGCATCGCCGCACAGTACAACGTCCCGGCTAACTCCATCTATAACTACGAAAACTTTGACCAGATCGCGAACAACCCCGCCGTCGATGCAGTCTATGTCGCGCTCCCAAACTCCATGCACGCCGAATACACCATCCGCGCCGCCAAGGCCGGCAAACACGTCCTCTGCGAAAAGCCCATGTGCCTCAACGTCGCCGAGGCCGAGCAGATGATCGCCGCCTGCAAGACCGCCAACGTCAAGCTCATGATCGCCTACCGCTGCCACTACGAACCCACCAACCTCCGTGCCATCCAGCTCATTCGCTCCGGTGCGCTCGGCCAGGTCCAAGCCATCGATAGCCCCTTCGGATTCAACATCTCCCCCGGCGAGTGGCGGCTCAGCAAGAAGATGGCCGGTGGCGGACCGCTCTTCGACGTAGGCATCTATTCCCTCAACGCCAGCCGCTACCTCACCGGCGAAGAGCCGGAACACATCTCCGCCTACGCCTCGGTCATCGACCACGACGGCCGCTTCAACGAGGTCGAAGAAAACGTGGCATGGACCATGCGCTTCCCCTCCGGCATTGTCGCCAGTTGCACCACCACCTACGGCGCCAACATGCCCGGCTATTTCCGCGTCTACGGCTCCAAAGGCTGGCTCCAGGTCGATGATGCCTTCGCCTACGAGGGACTCCGACTCACCGCCGACTACCAGGGCACCCAGATCGACGAGCTCAACCCCGCCCGCGATCCCTCCCACTTCGTCGCCGAAGCCGATCACTTCTCCCACTGCGTCCAGAACAACCTCGAACCGCAATCCCCCGGCGAAGAAGGCCTCCGCGACATGCGCTACATCACCCAGATCTATCGCTCCGCCGGAATCGCAATCTGATCCGTTTCGATCGCTCCCAATCATCGGTGCTTTACTGAGCGCCCCCTGCGTTATACTGCGGTCTCATCCTGTTCGTGAACTTGGAGGTCCTGCAGTTGAAATCACCCATTCGTATCCAACTTGCCTTTGCCGCCGCTCTGCTGGCTACACTCATCGCGTCGAACGCAGCCTTGGCGCAAGACAAATCCGAACCCAAAAGAGAAGCGGAAGTGAGGTCCTCCGCGCCCACGCCTGCGCCGGATTCCGTCACCGAAGGCACCGTCACGGTGGAAGGCCAATCCATCGCATACAAGGCTGTCGCCGGAACCCTCACCGTTGGTTCCAACGACGTGCAGGATGCAACCATCGGCCTCGATGGAAAATATCTTGCTGACGCCGGGGTCGATCTTCCCTCCAAGCCGGAAGACCAGCCCGCAACCGCACGCATCTTCTATGCCGCCTACTTCAAGAAAGGCGTGCCCAGCGGCTCGCGCCCCATCACGTTTCTCTATAACGGCGGTCCCGGCTCGGCCACAATGTACTTGCACATAGGCGCATTCGGTCCCAAGCGCATCTCCATCCCCGATGTGGAACATCCAGCAGCCGCGCCCTATCCGTTAATCGAAAACCAATACAGCCTGCTTGATGTCAGCGACCTGGTTTTCATCGACGCGCCCGGCACCGGGTTCAGCCGTGTCTACGGCAAGGACTACGCCAAGGCCTTCTGGGGCATCGACGAAGATGCGCATGCCTTCGATCGCTTCATTCGCCGCTTCCTCACCAAGTACGATCGGTGGAACTCGCCCAAGTACATCTTTGGCGAGAGCTACGGCACCACCCGCAGCGCCGCGCTCAGCAGCAAGCTGCAAGGGGTTGACCTCGATGGCATCATCCTGCTCTCGCAGATCCTCAGCTTTGACGACAGCGCCGACGGCCCCGAAGGCAATCCAGGCACCGATCAGCCCTACTACCTCGCGCTCCCGTCAATGGCCGCAACCGCCTGGTATCACCATCGGCTCGCCAACCCGGCTCCCGAGCTTGAGCCCTTCCTGCGCGAGGTGGAACAGTTCGCCCTTGGCGAATACGCAACCGCTCTTCTGCAAGGGTCGAATCTGAGCGAAGACCGCAAGCACGCGCTGGCCACCAAGCTCGAGGGCTACACCGGCCTGCCCGCTGCCTACTGGCTCAAAGCCAACCTCCGCGTCGGCGGCGGCGAGTTCTCAAAGGAACTGCAAGCCGCGTCCGGCATCACCACCGGCCGCCTCGATACCCGCTACGCCGGCCCCGACATGGACCCCTTGAGCAAGGACGCCGGATACGACCCCTTCGGCACGTCCACCACTCCGGCCTTTGTCAGCGCCATCAACCAGTACGCGCGCGACGACCTCAAGTACGGCGAGAACATGACCTACAAGCCCAGCGCGCGCGAGGCCAGCTTCCACTGGAACATGCAACACGTTCCTCCCGGTGGTCAGGGATGGGAGTCGAGCTCCAACGTGATGCCCGACCTGGCCGCGGCCATGAAGCACAACCCAAAAATGAAAGTGCTATTGATGGGCGGCTACTACGACCTCGGCTGCACCTACTTCGGCGCAACCTATGAGATGAAGCACCTGCCCATTCCGCAGAATCTCCAGGACAACATCAGCTACCACTTCTTCCAGACCGGCCACATGGTCTATGTCAATGAAGCGGCCCTGAAAGGACTCCACGACACCACCGCCGACTTCATCAAGACCACCGAAGCGGTCCACTAACGAGTCGTCTCTTCGCGGAAATCCAGGTGCCCCACCCTCGCGCTTTTTTCCAGCGCAAGGGTGGGAAGCGACGAAGCCCCGTGCCCATCCTTTCCGCTTTTTTCAGCGCAGAGTGGGAAGGCAACAAGCGAGTGCGAGCGAATAGCGAACGTCTGCCACACCGCAGGTGGTTGCAGATTATTCCCACACGCGAGCTATCATGAATATCCATGGCTACCCTCTACGACAAACTCCAACTCAAAGGACACCAGGAAATCATTGTGCTCCAGGCTCCCGAGAGCTTCGAGCGCGAACTCGCGCGCCTGCCCGTGACG
Source organism: Acidobacteriaceae bacterium (assembly GCA_003159975.1). GTDB lineage: Bacteria > Acidobacteriota > Terriglobia > Terriglobales > Acidobacteriaceae > Telmatobacter. The sequence continues at coordinate 4,363 of PLPU01000395.1, read as the reverse complement.
CAAATTCTGCGCCAGGTTGAATCCGCGCCCGAGATCCACTTCTCGCTCGCCTTTGTGACGAAACAGAGCGAAGTGGACGCGCTGGCTACGCGGCTTACAAAGCGCGCCAAGGGCGACGCGGCGGTGTGGTTCGCTTATCCCAAAGGGACATCGAAGAAGTACAAGTGTGATTTCAATCGCGACACGGGCTGGGCTGTGATGCACGCCGCAGGTTTTGACACCGTCCGCTCCATCGCGATCGACGAGGACTGGACCGGCCTCCGCTTCCGCCGCAAGGAGTACATCAAGTCGAGCAAGCGCTAACTCCGCCAGTATGTTTGGTACTTTCCAGGTCTACATTGCTGCGCTCAGATTGCCCCGCGTATGTCGTCGAAGAACGGTGTGCCCCGCTGCAGCACGCACTCGGCAGCGTAGAGGTACATTGCGGCCGACCAGGTTTGCCAATCCCGCCCGCTTGGTTTACCGGTCTGGGCGTGAATCCACTCGTTGAAGCCCCACTCCGCCGCGTTTTCATGCCACGGCTTGACCAGTCCTGTCAGCGCCAATAACTTCCGCTCTGCCAGATCCATCTGCCCTGCGGCAACGCACGCCGAGACGTAGAAGCCACAAATGAATGGCCACACTCCCCCGTTGTGATAGTCTCTCGGCCGGTTATAGCGCTCGTATCGTGGCAGCCAATCCGCATGATGGGGCAGAATGTAAGGAAACAGGCAGGGCGGCAAATCCACGGCAAGTTCTCCGCGGCCCCGCATGGCTTCGCACTCGGCTTCAATCCACGTCAGCATGTTCGCTGCCCATTGAGGCGAAGCAATCCCGGTCAGAATCGCAAGACTGTTGCCAAGCAGGTCAAACCGGTCGCTGCTCATGACTTTGTATGAATAAAGTGCGTAATAGGGCGCCGTTGGCTCCACAAGAGCCTCGTGCTCATAGCTATTCTTCAGTTCGCCNNATCATGTTCACGTACAGCCCGTAACCCATCACATACTGTTCATCACGCCAATCGCTGGTGGGCAACTGTGCGACCATCACCCGATCATCCGGGCTCTGGTACTGCATCCAGCGCAGGGCCTTCTCTGCCGCCTCAAGAAGAAACTCCGGCTGATTCGTCGATACTCTGTAGAGAGCCAGCCCGAAGAGAAAGAGCGGCGTCGAATCGCTGGAGCCTCGGTTGGCTGGATCGTGCGCGAGAGATGGGATGTGACCGTGCACGGTCTGATTGTCGGCAAGCGCTACCAGTGTACGTTCCAGAGCGTCCGCAAGTTGCTCGTTGCCCGTGGCCAGAAAGCCGAGAGCTGAAATCATCAGGTCCCGGGTGTACGGTTCCGGGTATCCCCAACCAGCGGTTCGAGGCAGTCCTTGAAACGGTCCCCGTGCGTTATGCAGTAGGATTTGTAGAGCCGCCTCTTTAGCCTGCTCGATAACAATTCGCGACTTATCGTCGAAAGACATAAACACCTCGCTGGCGTGCTGGGTTGAGGGAGCGAACATTCGCGCATGATTACTTTTTACTGAATACCCAATCGGTCGGAAACGATCTCCACGAATTGCTTTGCAACCTGGCGATAGTCGAATAACTCGACCACGCGTTTTCGGCCCGCTTCTCCCATGCGCCGGCGCAAAGCGCTGTCCTGCATGAGAAGACGAAGGTACTTTGCGATGTCGGGTACGCTGGCTCTGTACTCGGCTGTCCGAGGATTTGGAAACACGATGCGATGACTTTTCTCATAGTCGTGCCCTTCGCCGTAAAGTGCCTCAGTGATTTNNTCGATTGCGATCACTGGCTTTTCGCAGGCGTTCGCCTCCACCTGAATCATGCCAAACCCCTCCAGCCGCGAAGGCGCAGCATAGATATCGCAGGCAGACAATAAATAGGGCATGAAATTCTGCGAGACGACATTAGTCGAGAAAATAACCTTCTTGCCGATGCCCAGGTCTGCCGCCAGTTTGAGGTCGATCAGGTTTTGTTGGTCAGTGCGGGGTTGAGGCCATACCTTACAGACATATCTCCAGTCGGGGACCTCGCTATCAATCAGCGCCAATGCCTGCATAACCTCCTGAGCACCTTTGGAAGCACCATCGCCGCCTGCGGTCAGGATCATCAATTGGTTTCGCGAAATTCCCAAATCCTCGCGAATCGATTGGACCTTCAGGTCATCGCGGCTATGCGGCGCGTAGCGATCTGTGTCGCAACCTACGGGCAGTACCACAATGTTGTCTCCCTTGATGCCGTCTCGGATATAGACCTCCTTAACCCAGTTGGAGGTGACCAGAATCAGCGGCAGAGCATTCAGCACGTCACGGTGTTCCGCGATGTAACCATCGGCCACTAGCCAAGGCACTGCCTTCATTCCAAACTGCTGCGGGTGCAGAACTAGGTTCGGAACATGGCCCCAGAACCCCACGCCCACCACAATATCCGGTCGAAACCAGCGATAGTACCACTCCTTCTCTAAATCAGATTCCAGGTGGACTGGGTGGACGTCCACACCCATCTCGGACAGGCCCCTGCATAACAGCTCACCTTGCAGGGCCAAGCCTGCCGCCGGCGCCGGATATTCGCTCAANNGTCGAAGCACCAGAATCCTTCTTCACGAGGAGCTGTTCTCGCTTCCCAACTGTCGATGCCATACCCGTAAACGTTCGTAATCAGCCGACGCTTTTCAAGCCAGACGTTCTCCGCCAACATGTCTCTCCGATCTGCATCTTCGCGAACCCGAGGCAAGTGCGCACGCCCTCCATCTTCGTAAGCAAAAAGCCATAGACGGTTTGTGGCGATGCCGCCCGATTGCCAAAGGTCAACAACGCTTCTGCAGCACTCCTCATGCCGTCGGTGACGTGTGTATTCGCCCTTTGGGCCATGGGTGAGAATCAGGCTGTAACTGTTTCCAGCCAATAGTCGTGCTATGGTTTCCCGAATCTGTTCGATTGGTAGCGGCACTTGGTCGGGCTCATCATCCAAGTCCGCCATCTCACCCACCGCCCCCAATTCCTCCAGGACCCGGCGGAACTTTGGAGCACGGTCCGGATCGGATGCTCTGCAAAGAGTCACTACCCGCCAATCAAATTCCGGATGGTCCAGAATGTAGCCGCCGCACCAGAGTGTCTCGTCGTCCGGGTGGGCGATGACAACAGCGACGCGCTGGCGAGGGCCAGGTATCACCTCATCGTGGCGGGATGGGGTCACTGTTCTCCACGGAAAACGCCAAAGGGGCGATTATCCCTTTCCTCGCTCATCCAGTTACACCTCGATCGTGAAGCCCTGCTTTTGGGCAACAGACTTGATCAATCGGGAAAACGTGCTGTAGTGCTGCGCCATATTTGCCGACCATGACAACCCGTCGGTACGCCCAATTCTTTGCCAGTACTCCTGAAGAGTCCGGTCGTAGGCGTCAATCGCCGGCTTTAGGACCTCCGGATGATACTTCTCGTCATGACGGAAGCTCTCGATCGACATGCGGGGCTTTTGCGGAGACTCTTCTGCAACATAGCCGAGTACAACCCCGTCTACTGGGAACGTGTTCGGCGGCAACCCAAGCAGATCGATCATTGCCTGCGGGTCGCGGCGAATTCCGCCTATGGGGACTAACCCGAGGCCAGAAGCGCGTGCCGCAATCATGAGCGTCGCCATCGCGATTCCCGCATCGCTGACCGCGGCCAGAATCCCTTCAAGACTGCGCTGAAATACCTGTACGCCACCGGCTTTCTCGACGCCCAGGCCAGTCTTATAAAGATCGACGACGACCGCGATGAACACCGGCGCCTGCGCAATCCATAGCTGGCCACCGGCAATTTCGGCTATGCGCGCGCGGCTGTCTGCATTGCGCACCACAACGAGCGAAATCTCATGGCTGTTGGTGGATGTGGGAGCACGACGTGCGGACTCAACAATGGCTTCAAGAATGTCTTCCGGGATTGGATCGGTCTTGTAGCTGCGGCTGCTGTGATGCGCCTGCAACAGGCGGACTGTTTCATTCATCGTGGCTCCTCATTCTTATCTACGACCACTTTCAACAGAGCCGCCAGACAAACTTGAGATGGACTGCATTGATTCTTTCCCTACACGCTCAGCGCCGGGTAGTCGGTATAGCCATGTGCCCCCGATGTAAAGAAGGTGCTTCCGTCCGGCACATTGAGCAGCGAATTGCTCGTAAACCGCGCCGGCAGATCGGGGTTCGCGATAAAGAGCTGGCCGAAGGCTACTGCATCCGCCTCACCGTCTTCGATGACCTGATTCGCTTGTGCCAGCGTGTATTTTTCATTCGCGATGTATACGCCTCCGAATTGCTTCTTGAGTTGCGGACCCAATCGGTCGGGTCCGAAGTACTCGCGCGCGAACAGGAAGCCCAGCCCGCGTCTGCCTAGC
>PLPU01000433.1:0-11358 GCA_003159975.1 Acidobacteriaceae bacterium | reverse complement strand
AGCCCGTGAGGCTGAGCGGCGCGAAGAATGCGCAGCACATTGTATTGCGTGGATGTCACACCCCATTTGCGGGTTTTCAAATGGAAGGCGCGATGCAGGCAGTCGGAGGTGCGCATCAGGTTGAGAAGCGCCTCCTCCTCCACGCTGGCGAAGGGAGCTTCCTGCATGATTTCAAGTTTCAGGCCGGTCATCGACAGTTCTCCCTTCGGGGCGGCGTTCTCTGAGCGGGATGAAGGCGAGCCGCGTTGCCCTCACCCCAACAGCGGCCTTTTTGGGACCGGTTACTGCTTTACTACGTCGAGATCCAGGGTAATCTGGACGTCGTCGCCGACGATGGACACGGGGAAGCCGGCTCCAATGCCAAAGGCCGTGCGGCTGATGATGGTGGTGGCCGCAAAGCCGGAATGCGGCTTTTTGTCCATGCCCTGCACCGGGCCAGCGGGACCTTCCACTTCAAGCACGACGGGCTTGGTTACGCCGTGGAGGGTGAGATTGCCGGCTACCTTCAGGTTGTTGCCGTTCTTGGCCACGCTGGTGGAGGTGAAGGTGGCAGTGGGGAACTTGGCTACGTCGAAGAAGGCATCGGACTTAAGGTGGTTGTCACGGGGCGATTGGCCGGTTTCAACGGTGGAGACGTCGATGGTGGCCGAGACGACGGACTTGGTGACGTCCGCCTCGTTGTAGACGATGGTGGCTGCGACCTTGCCAAAGCTGCCATGCACTTTGGAGATGGTCAGATGGGTGATGCTGAAGTTGACGTCGCTGTGGTTCTGGTCGGAAACCCAGGTGGAGGTCTGCGCAAGGGCCAGGGGAGCTGCGAGCGCCAAAATGCCAGTAATCAATGGCAAACGTTTCATGTATGTGTTTCCTTTCGATGCCGGGGCCGGTGGGCCGGGTGGGATTGGGAAGGAGAGGGGCACTCTCGCCGGGTGTGCACGGGCGGCGGCAGAAGCCGGGATCGCTCCGCGTAAACTCTTCTTTGCATATTTAGGATGGCGCAGGGAAGGTATTCGTTGCAACAAATATTTTCAATCTGTTGAAGGGCACGGAAGCAAGCGCGTGCCCTTCAAGGGTTGCGCTTGGGCTTAGCTGGCCGGAGGCGCATCCTGCTTGACGATTTCCACTTCAATGGTCAACTTGACCTCGTCGCCGACCAGGGCAGGCGGGACATTGGTTCCGATGCCGAAGGCCGTGCGGCTGATGGTGGTGGTGGCCGTAAAGCCGGAGTGAGGCTTATGGTCCATTCCGTTCTCGACCGGCGTGCTGGGACCTTCCACATCAAGCACGATGGGCTTGGTAACTCCGTGGAGGGTGAAATTGCCGGAGACAGTCAGCTTGTTGCCATTTTTCACCACGCTAGTGCTGGTGAATGTGGCCGTGGGGAACTTGGTGACATCAAAGAAATTGCCGGACTTGAGGTCGCCGTCGCGCGGCGACACGCCGGTGTCCACGGTATTGACGTCGATGGTGGCCGTAATGGTGGATTTGGTCACATCAGCCGCGTTGTAAACGAGGGTGGCGACAACATTGCCGAAGCGGCCGTGCACGTTGGAGACTCCGCCATGCCTGATGGTGAAGTCGACTTCGCTGTGGGCTGGATCGGAAGTCCAGGTGGAGTATTGCGCAAGCGCCATGGGAGCCGCAAGCGCCAGAATGCCGGTGATCAGTGCCAAACGCTTCATACGTATTTTTCCTTTCGATACCTTGCCGGTAGGCCGGTTTGGGGGTTGGGAAAGAGGGGCTCCATCTTGCCAGAGGTGCGCGAGCGGCGAGAGAAGCCGGAATCGGTCCGCGCGAAATCTTCTTTGCATACTAGGATGGCGCATGCGCGGTATTCGTTGTAACGAATGTTTTTTGAATTCCTGGCTGGACGTTAGCGGACGCCGACAGCGCGGAGAAAATCGGCCAGGGTTTTGCCGGGTTCATCAGCGAACGAGGCGCCGGTACGCTCGCAGGCGCGGATGCGATCGAGGCGGAAGTTTCGAAAATCCACGCGGAGCTCGCACCACGCGGCGAGCGTCCAAACCGATCCCCAGAAGTGAAGGGCGAGGGGGCGGACGTTCCGTTTGGTCTGTTTGCGGCTGTCATCGGCATATGTGAGATGGAGAATGGCGTGGTCGTGGATGGCCGCGTTCAGCGCTTCCCGCATGGGGTCGACTTCGCGATGGGTGCTGATGGGAGGCACGTAGATTTGCGAGCGATCCACTTCTGCGCGGCGGTTTTTGGGCAGGGCCAGGATGACCTTGTCGAGGGCCGTGACCGAGGCGTCGCGAAGCCGGTGGCCGGCGAAGGCCTGCGCCATGCGAAGACCGACGACAACCGCTTCGACTTCATCGGGAGTGAACATGAGTGCCGTTAATTCATAGGACCGGTCAAGACGGTAGCCAACGCCGGCCTCGGCCTGGATAGGGATTGAGGACAGGGAAAGGTCGCGGACATCGCGGTAGATGGTGCGTTCGGATACGGAGAGCAGATCGGCGAGCTCGGCGGCGGTGGTGAGCCGCCGGGCACGCAGGTGTTGCACGATCTGGAAGAGCCGGTCGGCGCGGCGCATGGAAAAACGATAGCAGCCGCGACACGTTTCGGCGTGACCCAATTATGCGTAGGCGTGGAGGCCGACGCGGTTGCCTTCGGTGTCGAGGATCTGGGCGTAGGCCCCCATGCCTGGCCCAAGCTCGGTACGGGGAAGGGCAATTGAGCCGCCAGCCGGAACGATGCGAGCGAGTACGGCATCGATCGACGGGTCGGCGCTGAGGTAGACGATGGCGCCGTCGGTGGAGGGCTTGAGACCGGGGCCGGTCATCAAACATCCACCTGTGGCGTTATCGCGATCGAAGGGAAACACGGCATACGAAGCGGGGCCCATATCGCCGCGGTTGAGGGTGACTGCGAGGATCTCCTCGTAGAACGCGCTTGCTCGATTGAGATCGAGAGCAGGAATTTCGAACCAGTTAAGGGGTTTGTTCATGGTGCAAGGATGGCAGGGTGCTGCTGACAGCGTTCTGTCAGGAGTGTTTGGTCTGATATTCTCCCGGCTATGTCTGTCCTCGGACCTTTTCGACAACTTACCAGCGCGCAGCGGCACACGTTTGTGGCTGCCTTTCTGGGCTGGACGCTCGACTCGCTTGATTTCTTTCTGTTGATTTTCTGCGTAAATGCGATCGCGCTGGAGTTTCACAGCAAGCCTTCGGCGGTCTTGGGCGCGGTGTTTATGACGCAGGCTTTTCGTCCGGTGGGAGCGCTGCTGTTCGGGATGCTGGCGGACCGCTACGGACGGCGGCCGGTGCTGATGTTCAACATTCTCAGCTTCTCAGTGATTGAACTGGCATGCGCCTTTGCGCCATCGCTGAACATGCTGCTGGTGATGCGGGCGCTGTTTGGGATTGCCATGGGCGGCGAGTGGGGCGTGGGCGCGGCGCTGGCTTTTGAGACGCTTCCAAAGAAGGGACGCGGAACGTTTTCAGGGATATTGCAGGAGGGGTACGCGGCGGGATCGATTCTGGCTTCGGGGGCATTTGCGCTGCTGTTTCAGGGCGTGCACTGGCGTTGGCTGGTGATTCCGGGGATTGGATGGCGGGGGTTGTTCATGGTGGGCGCGGCGCCGGCGCTGCTGGTCTTTTACGTGCAGGCGCGCGTGAAGGAGTCGCCGGTGTGGGTTGCGGAGGCGAAGAAGCGGAAGGAGCGTATGGCTGGGGTGCGCATGCCGGCGGAGATTGGGACGCTCGCGCAAATCAAGAAATTCTTACCCACGTTTTTGTTTCTGATTCTGCTGATGACCGCGTTCATGAGCTTTTCGCATGGAACACAGGATGTGTATCCGACATTTCTCACTGTATATGCGAAGCTGAAGCCGGAGACGGTGGGGCTGATCGGCGTGCTCTATGGATTTGGTTCGATCGGCGGCGGGATTTGTTTTGGAGCGCTTTCGGAAAAATGGGGACGCAAGCGAGCGATTGTGACGGCGGCGCTGCTGTCGATTCCGGTGATTCCGTTGTACGCGTATGGGCACTCCGCGTGGACGCTGGGCGCGGGCGCGGTGCTGATGCAGTTCATGGTGCAGGGCGCGTGGGGGGTGGTGCCTGCGTATTTGACGGAGCTTTCTCCTGCGCCGGTGCGAGCGACTGCGCCGGGATTTGCGTACCAGCTCGGTGGGCTGGTGACTTCATGGAACGGCAAGGCGCAGGCGCTGGCGGCGGAACGATGGGGGAATTATCCGGCGGTGCTCGCGATTACTGTGGTGGTGGTGGCGCTGTCGCTGGCGGCGCTGGCGTTCATGGGGCACGAGGCAAAGGGACGGGAGATGGGAGTTGCGTGATTGGATGCAGTTAAAGTGTCCGAATTCGGCCAGTTGGGCGCGCAACCGGACATAGGAAGAGCGACGGGAATGATCGGATATACCTCCATAACATAAGAGTTATAAGGCAGTTATGCCGGTCACAGCGTTTGGCCATTGAGATGCAGTATCTTTATTGCAATAGCCACGATAGGCGGTAAGTCTGAAGGAGTCGTTATGACTGCAAGTCTCCGTGACGCCCGGTTTGCATTCCGGCAACTTCGCAAGAGTCCCTGGTTCACCATGGCAGCGGTATCGATGCTGGCGCTGGGCATCTGCGCAAACGGCACCGTCTTCAGTTGGATCAATGCTACGCTGCTTCATCCGATTCCCGGCGCGCGGAATACTGGGGAGCTTGTCACAGTGATGCGCGGGACGTGGAATCCGTCGCCGTCACCGCCGCTTTCGTATCCTGACTATCGCGATCTGCGCGAGCGTAACCACAGCCTCAGCGGCATGCTGGCCTACCACGCCGACTGGGTGACGCTGACGGGCGGCGACATGCCGCAGCGCATCTACGGGGCCAATGCTTCGGCGAACTACTTTGACGTGCTGGGAATCAAGCCTTACTTGGGTCGCTTTTTTCGGCCCGATGAAGAGGCGAGCGAGGGCGGATCCCCTTACCTGGTTCTCGGCTACACGCTCTGGCAGACGCGCTATGGCGCGGACCCGGAAATCGTAGGCAAGTCTGTCGAGATCAACCAGCATGCACTCACCGTCATCGGCGTTGCGCCCAAGGGATTTATCGGCTGCATGCCCGGCATTCGCACCGATGTGTGGGTGCCACTTTCGCCGATACGTCAAAGCGCAGTCAATTGGCAGATTGTGGGACGCGACCGTCCGTGGCTCAACGTAATGGGCCGGCTACGCCCCGGCGTCAGCCGCGCGCTCGCGACACAGGACCTGGAATTGTTGATGCGGCAGTTGGTTGCCCAGTATCCCGACGACCACCCCGGCGTGAACACGATTTTTCTTGATCCGCTGTGGCGCTCTCCGTTCGGAGCCAACGTTTACCTGGCTTCATCGCTGCCGATTCTACTTGCCATTGCGGGTGTGGTGCTGCTGCTGACGTGCGCTAATATCGCCACGCTGATGCTGGTGCGTTTTGTTGCAAGACGGCGCGAGATTGCCATCCGGCAGTCGCTGGGAGCCAACAGGATTCAACTCACGCGGCAGATGATTTTTGAGGGGATGATGCTCTCGCTCGCCGGCGGCGGCGTTGCCGTTCTGTTGACGGCATGGTCTTCGAAAACGATGGCGCGGTTCATCCCGCCGAATGCGAGCCCGATTGCGATCAACGGGCATCTCGACTGGAATGTAGTGGCCGCCATCATGGTGCTTGCGATTCTGGCCAGCGTGCTTTGCGGCGCTATGCCGGCGTGGAGATCGTCACGGGTTTCTCCTGCCGAGGCGCTCAAGGAAGAAGCGGGGAGCGTATCGTCCAGCGCGAGCAACCAATTGATGCTCAGCGGGCTGGTGGTGGCGCAGATTGCCTTGTCGCTGACGCTGATGATTACCGCCGGCTTGTTCATGCGGACGCTTAGGAATACCAGCGCAGCCGATCCAGGCTTCGATCGCAGCCATGTGCTGCTCGCTTCGGTCGACCTTGAATCTGCGGGTTATTCCTGGGCGGGGGCCAAAACATTCGAGCGCAATCTGCTTTTGAAGCTGCAGGCGCTGCCTGGTGTCGAATCCGCAGCCGTGTCTGATTGGGTACCGCTCAGCTTTACCCGTGGATCGGTGGACGCGTTGCCCGAGGGGTATGTGCCCAAGCCGCATGAGTCAATGGAAGTGAGAAACGCGTCTGTCAGCGCTGACTATTTTCAGACGATGAAGATTCCCATGCTGCAAGGAAGACACTTCACGCAGCAGGATGAGGAAGGTGCGCCCCGAGTGGCGATTGTGGATGAGACCATGGCCAACCACTTTTGGCCTGGGCAATATCCATTGGGCAAGCGGATGCGCATGTACAACAGTTGGTTTACTGTCGTCGGGGTAGCGAAGAATACGACCCATCAAAACATGAACGAGGCGCCGGAGCCGCTTGTTTATCTCTCCTACTTTCAGTTTTCCGGGCCGCAGGTGATCTTTCATCTTCGCACCAGAGGGAATCCGGAACTGCTGGCGTCGCCTGTGGAGCAGGCGGTTCACGAAATGGACTCGAGGCTTCCGGTATTCGATGTGCGTACGCTGGAGCAGAGCACGCAAATTGCAAATATGTTTGCCATGATCGAGGCCACCTTCGCCAGCGCGTTTGGTTTTCTTGCGCTGATTCTGGCGGCGTCGGGGATCTATGGCGTCATGGCCTACAGAACGCAGTTGCGGACGCACGAAATCGGGATTCGCGTTGCGCTGGGCGCTTCACGGCCGGACGTGCTGGGGTTGGTTCTGAAGCAGGGATTGCGGCTGACGGCCATCGGCGTGCTTCTTGGGCTCGGCCTGTCGCTGCTGCTGACTCGGTTCCTGCGCGGGCTGCTCTTCGGTGTCTCAGCGATGGACCCGTTGACCGTTTTGGCGGTGACTGCGCTGTTGTTCTTGATTGCCGTCGTGGCCAGCTATCTTCCGGGTCTCAAAGCGATGCGCACCGATCCGGTGGCTGCGATCAGAGCGCATTAGACTCTGGTTGTGTTGGCAACGGCGACATGTGGTGTTGCGATGTTCGATTGGATTTTCTGAAGGGAAGGTAGAGCAACAGGAAGACACAGCAGGCGACGACTTCCGCGGCTGCGATGTAGCAGGGCCAGGGGCCGAGCAGGTCGAGCAGCGAAGCGTTGGGAGGCTTGGCGCGCAGGTACATGTAGTCGGTCTTATAGAAATAATCAATTGTTCCGACGCATGCGGCGTAGATGTTTACAGCGAGCATGGCGCGGGCAACTGAGCCTGGGCGCGGCCGCGCCTGTTTGGACCACACGAGATAGAGAACGCCAACGACAATGAGCCCGTGGTCGACGAAAAACTGGATAGTGGAGAAGGATGGGAACGGTTCCCAGAGGTTTGGCGTAAGCAGGGCCATGGTCGCGCCGGCCAATGCGCCGTAGTAAGCCAGGTCGAAGATCGTCTTGTTGAGAGTGAGAAGGGCGATGATGATCAGGCATAGCGACGCATCGCAGAGTTCCAGGGGAAGATGATCGGGAAAGGTGAGCTGGCCGTGCGCGATCAGGAATCCGTAATAGACCGCTGCGTCGAGAACAATGACGCAGGCCAGGCCGATGCGCAGGCCGCGTGAGCCGTGAGCGAGCTTGCGCTGAACGGCAGCGAGAATGGCAGCAAGCGAAGGTACGGCGGCGAGGATGCAGAGATGAGCTGGGCCTAGAAGCTGAAAATTGGGAAGCTGGAAGTTGGATTGCATGCTGGGTCTCTGGATGTTGGTACAGAATACCCCGCGGCAATGAGCGTTGTTCTTACCTTTTTTTGCGAGGCCGGCGAGAGGCTGCGGTTCCGTTCATTTCAGAATGGACAGATAAGCGCGCCAGGGGCCGACGGATTCGATATAAGTGCTGGACATGGCCTTCACGATCTGCGAGATGTGGCCGAGATCGTGGACAACCCAGGTGGCGAGCAGGTTGCTAAGGGTGACCGGACCGAGATCGGGATGCAGGCCGGGGAGATCGAGTTCGAGTTCTCCCAGATTCAGAGCGCCAAGCAATTGAAGGCTCTCGCGGCGCGCAGCAGCGAAATCATCGAGCAGGGCCGCGATGGACTTGCCGGCAATCAACGATTGAAATGCGAAGCGGTCAAAGGGTTCGAAGGGCTGCATTTCGCGATGGTCCGTGTCGCGATTTTCCAGGATCATGTGCACGCGCGGCATCCAATCGGTTTTGTCGGCGAGGATCAGGTGGCCGACGACGTCGATGGGGCTGAAGGACTCGGGTGTCTTTCTGGCGTTCAGCCAAAATGAGGACTTATCTCGCAGCAGCGCGCTCAGGACGCCGGGCGTGGTGGATAGCACTTCGAGTGCCTGACTCATTTCAATCGGCATGGTGCTGCCTCCGGGGTATTTCAATTTGGGCGGATGAGCTCGACGCGATCACGGGTGCGGGCCCAGGTGTTGGCCGCCATGTGGCCTACGGCGTCAGGTCCGGCAGGGTGAGTATTGCCTCGTTTGTGGGATGGGAGGAAGCGAGATCGACGTTCATACTGATAGCGTAGAACATGTCCGCAGTGTGATGAGGATCATACCTGATTGGGGACGAGGGTTCTAACTTGGGAAACGCCTCACGGGACCGTAGCAAGAGTGATTCCGGTCACGAAATTTGCACAACGGTAACATGGGATGATGCACAATCAGGGATACGGGAGAATTTGCTTTGCCGCGCATACACTTTCAACAACAACTCGCCGAGCTCAAGGACAAGCTGCTTGCCATGGCGGCGCTCGCGCAGCAGTCGGTGGAGTCGGCGGTGGACGCGTATCTGCAGCGCGACAAGGGTCTTTGCAAGTATGTGAAGCAGAACGAGACGGCCATCAACACGGCACAGCGCGAGCTGGACGAGATGGCGTATGAGCTGCTGGCGAAGGAGCAGCCGATGGCCATTGACCTGCGGTTCATTCTCGCCGTAATCAAAATCAACGGCGACCTGGAGCGGATCGGCGACCAGTCGATGGGCGTGGTTCGGCGGACGAAGGAAGTCCTGGATGCGGACGAAATCGATCTGCCGGTGGATTTTGCGGCGATGGGCGAATTTGCCGGCCGCATGATCCGGTCGGCGGTGCAGGCGCTGCTGGACGGCGACGCGCGACTGGCCGATACGGTGCGCGAGATGGACGACGAGATTGACCGCATGAACCGGCGGGCACATTCGGATCTGCTGAAACTGATCCAGGAGAAGCCGCGGTATACGCAGCAGGCGATGAACGGCATCCTGGTTTCACGAAACCTGGAACGGATTGCGGATCATGCATCGAACATCGCCACGGATGTCATTTTCTGGATTCGCGGCGCGGATGTGCGGCACCAGTTGAGCATGTCGATGGATTGAAAAGTCCAGGTCTCCCGATGGAAACCTGGACATTCTCGACTTGCCGGCAAATCTGCCGATAGAGCGACTCAATATTTACCGCGTGGCTTCGAAGAGGAACCAGGCGCGGCGCTCGGCCTCGTCAATCCACACCTCGATCAGGCTGGTGGTGGCGTAGTCGGTTGCTTTTCCAGCGACTTCATGCGCGGCGCGCAGGCTGTCGACGAGGGACTTGTTGTCGCCGTGAAGCTCAAGTAGCATGTCACGGGCGGGCACAAATTCCTGGTCGTTGTCGGCAATACGCTGCAGCTTGGCAATGTGTCCGATGGAGCGGATGGTTGTGCCCCCGACTTTGCGAACACGCTCGGCGATGGCGTCGGTGATTGCAAAGATCTGCGTGGCATGTTCGTCGAGCATGAGGTGATAGTCGCGAAAATGCGGACCGCTCATGTGCCAGTGGAAGTTCTTGGTCTTCAGATAGAGGGCGAAGGCATCGGCCAGCAGGGCATTGAGCACGCTGGAAAGATCCTTGACCTGTTCAGGATCGAAACCGTCCGGAACGTTGACTTTGGCTGCTTTCGAATCTTCATGGGTGTGTGTAGACATAGGGAAAACTCCTTTGCAGGGAGGGCATCGAGATGTCCGGAATGGATCGTCCGCGCCTGTACCCACGCAACGGCTTGGATGCCAACGCGGAGAGAAGGGTTCACCGGGCCACGTGGAGCGAAGGGAAAAGAACTGGGCGCCAGTCTCACAAGAGAGGGCGCCCATTCGACTTGCGGATCGGATTGGAGGCTAGACTTTTAATGCCGGGTGTTCCGCGTAGTGGAGCAGAACGGCTACGGCGCAACTAGTGAGGCGGGTTTCAGCCGAATCGGCACGGCTGGTAAGGATGACCGGTACGCGCGCGCCGAGGACGATGCCGGCAAGTTGCGCACCGCCCAGGTATTCAAGCTGTTTGGCCAGCATGTTGCCGCTTTCGAGGTCTGGGACGACGAGAATATCGGCCTGACCGGTGACGGGCGAGACCAGTCCCTTGATTTTGGCGGCCTTGGCGCTGACGGCGGTGTCGAAGGCCAGTGGACCGTCGAGAATGCCGCCGGTGATCTGGCCGCGGTCTGCCATTTTGCAGAGAGCCGCAGCGTCGAGGGTGGATTTGATCTTCGGGTTTACGGTTTCGACGGCGGAGAGCAGCGCCACCTTGGGCTCGGGAATGCCGAGGGCGTGGGCCAGGTCGATGGCGTTTTGCACGATGTGGACCTTATCCTCAAGCTCGGGGGTGATGTTGATGGCCGCATCCGTGATCAGCAGGGTACGGGCGTAGGCAGGGGTGTCCATGATGAAAACGTGGGAGATGCGGCGGGTAGTGCGAAGACCCGTGTCGGCCTTCATCGCGGCTTTCATCATCTCGTCAGTATGGAGACTGCCCTTCATCATGGCTAGCGCATTGCCGGCGCGGCACATGGCTACGCCGAGTTCGGCTGCTTTGCGTTCGGAGTCGGCCTGAACAATGGGATAGCCGCTGATGTCGACGCCGATTTTTGCAGCGAGGGCTTTCAATTCGGCTTCGTCGCCGATGAGGGTGGGCTCAATGAGGCCTTCGACGGCAGCTTCGACGGTGCCCTTGAGTGCAACGTCGGAGAGCGGCCAGACGACCGCCGTGGTGATGGCGGGGAGAGCCTTGCAGCGGTCGATGAACTGGTGAAAAACGTGATAGTCGGCGGGATGGCCGACGAGGGGGTCAAGGGCAACGCCTTCAGCCAGCGTGGCGAGATCGCTCATTGATGTTCTCCTGGGCACGCAGCGAATGGCTGGCGAGCCTTACGCATTCATTCTCACCCGGAGTAGGGAGTGCGACTGTGCTAAAGGTCACAGTTCGGGGCGGAGTACCGCATAGCGGTAGAAATTGAGAGGTGGATCACCCTCCGGCTGTGGGAGATGATCCGCCTGTGGGAGATTGATCCGGCAGTTGCGGTTACTTGACGAGTTCTGAAACTACAGCGATCTCCTGCTTGCGCGTGGTGCCGGGGATATCGAGCGAACCAAGGATGAGCGGCTTGCCTAAAG
>PLPU01000138.1:0-3745 GCA_003159975.1 Acidobacteriaceae bacterium | reverse complement strand
GCCGATGGTGGCGCGAACGGCCAGCAGGTTGCCAAGAACGCCGCTTTGCACTATCTGTGTCAGCTTGCGCAGGCAGGGATGGAAGCGCAACTGATAACCGACCATGGCAATGCGCTGTTTCTCCGCCGCCGCGCGAACAAGCTCTTCCGTACCGTCCAAGGAATCGGACAGCGGCTTCTCGATAAAAAGATCGCATCCGGCACGGATGCAAGCCAGCGCAACCGGGATGTGCAGACTGCTGGGATTGCACACGAAAGCAATGTCCGGCTTTTTCGCCAACGCCTCTTCCAGGCTGGAAAAGACACGAATGGAATACTCGTCCTCCACGTTGCGGCTGGCATCGGCGCCCATCGCCGGCGTGACTAAATGCATCTGCCGCCGGACGCGATAGGCGATGATTTCGGCGGTATCGCCAAGCAGGAACCGGAGATTGCGCGTGTGGCGCTGGCCAATACCGCCGAGACCAATCATGAGGATTCTCAATACGTGACTCCCATGGCCGCTTCAATCTGGCTGGCCACCCAGGCGCGGTTCTGAGCAATCCAAGGTAATTCCTGGCCCGGTTCGGAGCGGGCGATTTGCAGCACATAATCGCCGCGGTAGGACAGCGCCGCCAATCCCTGGAAGACGGCGGGCAGGTTGGCGTTGCCTGTCCCCAGTGGAACGGTACCTCCGCCGAGCCGGCGATCTTTAATGTGGACGCTGCCGATGCGGTGGCCATAGGCCGCAAACTCCTCGTTGACCCGATAGCCGAGCGAGCAACTGTTCCCGGAGTCATAATTTACTCGCAGGAGGGGGTGGGGGCATTGCTCCAGGAGCTCCGCAAAGGACTGCGGCGCGAGAGAAGTTTCGAGATGGAGCTCCACGTTGTACTTTTCCGCCGAGGGCAGGAGCATTCGAAGGATGGACAGCGTCTCAAGTTTTTCCTCTTCGCTCTCGATACGCGACTTGTCCACGAACGGAATCACTACCCGGCCAATGCCCACAATCGAGCAACGTGAGAGCAGCCAATCCATCTTTTTGATCCGTTCGTCCCGCTCGGCCTGCGTGGTCCGCAGAAAAGGCCTGTCCATGAAGTAATCGGCGCAGAGTGAGCGGACGGCAATGCCGGTTCTCCTGGAGAGGGCATGGATTTCGTCCACGCCCAGATCGTTTGCCAAAGGGTTTACGTCTTCGCCATCAACGTCGAAGATCCATTCGATTGCATTCAGGCCGGCCTTCGCGGCCAAAGCGAACTCATCCCGCCATCGCTCCCGCGGGAAGGATTGAAAGCGACCGCCCTCCGGAGGTACCAGACGGCCCTGCATGGAGGCGAGACATGGCATGAGGGTCATCCTACTCTCCGATGACGGGGATGAGCATGTTGGCCTTGAATTCCTCGCGATCCAGGAATGGCCAGAGGTCTTCCAGCGGTTTGGAGACGAAGGAGCCATCCGGTAGCTGGACGGACGAGAGACGGGGTTGGCGCACCTCGTCGAGCACGATGTGCACGTCGCACACGACGGGGCCTGGAGTGGCCAGAACTCTGCGTATCTCGTCCGCCAAATTGCGCTGGCTGGAAATAACGTCCGTGGCGATGCCGTATGCCTCGGCAACCCGGCGAAGGTCGGGGAGTGTTTGTCCAGTGGCTGCGTCGCAACCGATCCGCGCGGCGCCAAAGAACGCGGCCTGCGAGGCGCGGATGGAACCATAACCCTCATTGTTGAGAACAAAAAACTTTACGGGGAGGTTGAGGCGACGAATCGTTTCCAATTCCTGAATATTGAACTGGAATCCGCCATCGCCGTCCACGCAGACAACATTGCGTTGGGGGTCGGTCTCGAAGGCCACGATTCCTGCACCGATGGACGCTGCGATACCAAAGCCCATGGACCCCAGTGCCGTGGTGTGGAAGATTCGCTGGCCGCGCTTGGTGCGAAAGGCCAGCAAGCATAACTCAATTCCGGTACCAGAACTGCCGGAGATGTAGTAGTCGCCCTGCTTGAGAATACCGGACATCACTTCGGCAAAGTTGTAGACGCTCACCCTGCCTTCCGAAACTTTGTGTTCGGGCAGTACCAGAGGATAACGAGTGCGCCAGTCGGCACACCGTCGCTTCCAGTCGCTGCGATCCTTCTTCTCGATGCTGGATGCCTGGGCGAGCATCGCGCGCATGAAATCTCCAGCGTCTGCGCAAATCGGAATATGGATGGTATCGCCCATCTTTTTTAACTCGGTGGGGTCGATGTCCACCATCGCTTTAAAGGCAGCCCGAGCAAAGCCCTCTGGTGCGTAACCGGTTACGACGCGGTCCAGCCTGGCGCCAATGGACAACAGAAAATCGCAGTTCTGAATGGCAAAATTGGCCCCGCGCTGTGCAATGGAGCCGGGGCGGCCGACATAGAGAGGGTCGTCATCTGCCATCAGGTCAATGGCAAGCCAGGTGACCTCCGCCGGTATGTCAAGGGTACGTAGAAGCTGTTCAATCTCTGCTTCAGAGCGCGAAAGCCGAATGCCATTGCCGATGAGCAGCAGCGGTCGCTCAGCCTGGTTCAGCTTCTCAATCAGGCGGCTTACTTCCTGGGTCAGGTTCGTAATGCCGGGATGCTCATCCAACTCCGCCGGATCGAAAGAGCGCAGGGAGGTAGGGTCTTCGATGGGCGAAGCCTGGACATCGAGCGGGATGTCGATCCACACCGGGCCGGGACGGCCGTGAAGCGCGAGGTAGACCGCCTTCTCCAGGTGATAGCGAATGTCGGCGGGTTCCAGCACGGTAATTGCGTACTTGGTAATGGGTCTCACGATGGAGACAATGTCTACCTCTTGCACGCCTACCTGGCGCATTCCCAATGGCCGGTTTTCCTTGTCGAAGGCGCGATCCGGGCGCTTCACCTGACCGGAGATGCAGAGCATCGGCGTCGAGTCCAACCACGCGCCTGCGATGCCCGTTATGGCATTGGTGCCGCCAGGGCCGGTGGTGACCATGCAAACGCCCAGGTTGTTGGTGGCTTTGGAGTAGTTCTCCGCCGCAACCGCGCTGGCCTGTTCGTGCAGATTGCATACCGGAATGAGCCTCTTCTCCTCTCTGAGCGAATCGTTCAGGTGCATAGCACCGCCGCCAGTAACCAGAAAGACATGCTTAACACCCTGGTCGGCGACAAACTTGAGTACATAATCTGAAAGCTTCATAGCCTCTTTCGCAAACGAATCGGGAAATGATATTTCTCTTTGGGGCCAATGGAGCGGCTCACTTCGTCTGGAAGACTTCGCTGCCTGTCAGCCCGCGTGAGTGCAACAATGCATCCGCCAACTCGCGCACGGCACCATGGCCGCCCGGTTTCGAACTGACAAATGCAGCAGCGGCGAGTACTTCAGTACGCGCATCTGCAGGGGCTGCCGACATGCCAACAATCTCCATCACGGGTATGTCGTTCACATCATCGCCCATAAAGCAAACCTCGCCCAATTCCACGCCGTGCCTCTCGGCGAATGCGCGCAGGGCCGCTGCTTTATCGCGGCATCCCCGGACTACATCCTTGATCAGCAATTTATCCGCGTAGCGATTCACCAGCGGACTATCCTCACCGGAAATGAGCGCAAGGATGAATCCTGCACGCCGTAGTAGTGAGACGCCCATAATGTCTACAAAGCTGAAGCGCTTCATCTCTTCGCCACCGGGGCCCCACCACAGCCCGCCGTCGGTCAGCGTGCCGTCCACATCGAAGGCTACAGCCTTGATCTGGTGCAACCTTATCCGGCGCTCGTC
>PLPU01000290.1:0-6569 GCA_003159975.1 Acidobacteriaceae bacterium | reverse complement strand
TCCCTCCCGGCGACATCGGCGTTTCACAGTACTGATCCGCTGGCCTTTCAGGCACAGCGCTGGGTGTGAGCTGTTCTGGAACTGAAAGCTGGTGCAAATGAGGTTTCACCTCCCGACTTTGGCCTCAAACCTCGCTAGATGAGCGTTGCGAACTTGTTCTTCAGACTTGAGGGCCTGATTGATTCGGTACGAGATTGTGCCCCACGATTCGTAAAGTGGAGGAATCAGCAGTTCCAGATTGAACTTTTCGACGCAGATCAGGGCAAGCCGCAAACACTTCGATGCCTTATGCAGAAATACGTTGAAAAGGTTCACAGGCGACTGACCTTCGCGTCCCCACCAGTCGTTAACTTCGTCGTTCAACGAATGGAGGGAATCATAATAGGCACTCAAAGCTGCTGCATCTTCGTCTGCAAGATCCCGAATTTGCGGTGCATTGGGGTAGAGGCTTGGCCAATGAGGAATGAAGTCCTGTTTTAGATCAGTTGGCTTTACGGTCGTATTCGCCGAGTGGGAGAGGAAATTAGCGACTGCCCTACCGTGGATGTAGAGCACTCGATCAATCGTGCGCTGTAGCTCTGGTGCCAGAAACCGCCGCGCCTCTGAATGCCGACTTGCTGATTGTACCTTTGCTGTGTCTATCTCGGAGGCCGAGTTCGAGGATTGGTCTACACTGTTTGCGTTGTTCCGTGAGTTTGGGCCAATGGCGTTGTTTGTAATCGAGATCGGAGGAGTCAGAAACCGGTTCTCGCGATGTCTGAGACCGTCTATTCGCGCTTGAACCTGTTCCCACCAAATTGAGCCTGGAGCACCATCGTGCAAATGTACTTCCCAATAGTCCAACTCTGCGCGTATCTCATCCGGTGTCTCTGGCATCTGAGCTTGTACATCTGGATTCTTTTGGCGCAACAGAAATTCGTCTCCTTTCGCAATCCCTGATGATGTGAGTGCAATGATCTCAGTCGATTCTGGAGTGAAGGAGATAAACCCAGAAGTGCGGAGGGAGGTGACTGCCTCATTTCTCTGCGAATCGGTGAAGCCGAGTTCCTTCGTGGTTCCAAACCACTCGGCTGGTTTGAAGCGGCGAGTCTGGGGCGCATCGCCTGCAAGTCCCCGTAATGCGCAGAGAAGCCTTTGGCCCTGTGCTAGAGTCGCTGAGTTCATGTCAGTGAAGCCGCCAAGTTATGCACCCAATGCCCCAGCGCAGGCAGGTACGGTCCGATGAGGGCCATATGATGGTGCGCGGAAGCGATTAATGTCTGGTATCTCTTTGACCCTGATTCTCTATCGGTCGCCATCTGAAGGTCAGCAAGCCTTTCAAGGATCGTCGCCCGTTCGACGCCGTCCGCAACGCCCGATTCAATTGCTTTTCGAAGTTCTGAAAAGGGGATGCCTTGGTTTACTATGTTCGTCGAATTGTCAGTGCTGTCGATGTTGACCCTTGCATTGGGTCCATGAACATTGAAGGTCTGATTCACCTGCGTCTCCTTTGGTTTCTCTTCAATGATCGGCGTCATTGCCTGTTTGAGAGCGGCCGTCCCGGCCGCGTTCTTTAACTCGATGCCAAGGATCAGGACGTAATCGTCGCTGAACGCGTCGAGCCACTTTCCGGAAGTCTCCTGATCATTTCTTTCCCAAGCGCGCCCCGGATCATAAACCCCAAATCGCGATGGCTCCATGATAAGAAAACTTGGCGCCTGCCACTTACGCCAAAAGATCTGTTCCTCCGTCGTTTCGTTTGGATCCCATGGCTGTTCATCGCAGACGCCCTTTATCCAAAGCGGAATGCGGTGCCTGCAGTAACTGACGAGATCTTCAGAGAGCGACCTAGCCCATTCAACGGGATCCTGAAGAATCCGACTTCGATTTGCCAATCCTATCTGGAGCAAGCCGTTGAAAATCAAGTTGAGTTGGAATTTCAGCCCGTCCATATACAGGTCGTAGAAGGCCTTGAAAATCGCAGGGGGAGTCTCCTTGGAGAGTAATTTGACAAAGCGCTGAGTCGCCTCCGGACCGACTCGCGCCTTCAGCGCCTGGAGTGTATCGACATACGGCTGGATATCCCTTGTACCGAGTCTTAGTGTGCCGTCATGAAGCCGCCAGTAGCATAGCTGAGTGGTTGTCCAGCCGAAATTGAAATGGGCCGAATCGAATGAATCTCGCAGATGATTCATTGCCGGGAGCAAGTCTGCCGGAGCGGCTTTTTCCCATGATTCAATTTGAATTGACACGCCTTGGCCCTCCCGGATCCCCCCGTATTGGAGCTTGAGGAAATGGCCTGAGGAGAAAAGCCACCCTCTCACCTTACGTGGCGCACAAATGTAAGCCGCCCGGTATGCGTCTATGTTACGCCACCCTCTGAAATTCGCTTCGGAGTCGGATCGGTACCGTAATGTCGCCATTGCGCACGTTTTCAGGATCTCGCCGCTGCTCTGAGAATGAGATCGTCCACCATGCAGTTTCTGGTTAATCGACACTCCCACACGCGTCTGGCGAGGATGATGCTGGTTCCCTCACGGGACTTCGTCGCGGCAGAACGCTGTATCCGATTGCGGAATCGATTGTATTCCGCGCTGAACGCAATCAAACTGCCTTTGCGGCCTTCTTCTTTGCCTTTGGCAGAGGCTCAACAGTGGCGTTCATATTCGCCTTGGAAGCACCTTTCACCGCAGCCCACCGCTTGAATGATGCGCAAAGCACCTCCGCCCGAAGAATACACGACCTGACTCACAACCCAGAGTTCATCGCCAAAGGAGGAACCATGGCGCGTAATGTCGCGCGTTTGAAGATGGGATTCTACCCACTCCCGGAGACCGAAGGCACCAAACTTCGCGAGCTTCTCATGTTCACAGGACTGGCATCGGTGGTCGATCCTTGCGTGGGCCTAGGCGTGGCTCTCAATCTAATCACCGAAGGTGCGGATGTGCGCCGCTATGGAGTGGAACTCGATGCCGAGCGAGCACTGGCCGCAAGCGCCAAGGGGATTGAGACGATCCAGGGAAATACGTTTGACGCCCTTGCCAAGCCTGAATCATTCTCGCTCTTGTACCTGAATCCGCCCTACGACTCCGAAATCGGCTCGGTTGGAAACAGCCGCATGGAGCGGCTATTTCTGGAGCACACTTTCCGATGGCTGGTGATGGAGGGGGTGCTGGTGTTGATCATCCCGTTTGAGCGCCTGCACGAGTGTGCCGGGGTGCTCAGCTCGCACTTCGCCAGGCTGAATATCTTTCGCATGACTGACGAAGAATCGGTCCGCTTTCGGCAGATTGCCGTACTTGGAGTGCGCCACAATGTGCGCGGCGTGGCCGTCGAGGAAGGGAGGCGGCAGCTTCAGCGCATTAGCCCATATGGCAGCTTTCAGGCGTTGCCGGAGTTGGCGCCGGGAGCGTGCGAACCATATCCAGTTCCCCCGACAAGTGAGGCCTCGCTGAGCTACCGCGGGCTACCGTATGACCTTCTGGAAGACTTGCTTCCGCTGTCGAGTGCATGGAAGCAGACTATGCCGTTTCTGATGCCGCACGAGGACGTGGCCGCCGGCCGACCGATCACGCCGCTGCATGGAGGCCATGTCGGCCTCTTGTGTACGGCGGGCCTGCTGAATGGCGTCTTCGGCCAGGGCGATGACCGGCACATAGCACGATGGAGGTCGGTCAAGCATGTGACCACATTTGTCGAGGAGGACGGCGATGAACAAATCATCCATCACCGGGAGCGCTGGGCGAACGAACTGCGATTGGTCTATGCCGACGGCAGAACCTTGAAGCTGACTGAGACGCCGGCGAAGCAGGAAGGAGAGGACGATGCAGAATGCGCACCTGAGGCTCGGGTTGCTTGAGTACACGCGCATGACCGAGAAGACGTCAACCAGAATCAGGTTGCGGGTTGACCGCTATGTGGGGGAAGACGAACTGGCGCACCTCATCAGCGTCTTCGGCAACGACTCCGACGTGGGCGCGATCACCGCGGCGGTTCACGAGAAAGCCACGTTTACGCTGACCTTCCCGGACGGTGAAGTGAAGGAGGTCTCTCTCGGCGAGCACGCCTCTTGCTACAAAGGAGCCGTGAGCCTGCCGGATCGGAAGCATCCCGTCAGGCACTTGGTTGCCGTCTCAGAGCAACTGTACACGAACGGAGGTGTCGGGCGGACGATTCTGCTAGGTTATCAGCGCGATCAAGCCTGGGCTACGCTCGTGAGCTTTCTTGGGTTGCCCGCCGAGCCGTCGTGGGCTGACCACGTTCTCGGCGTTGTAGAGACGGAAGAGCGCATCAAGCAGCTCGATGGCATCGGATGCCAACCGGTGCTAATCTCAGCGACAACCGAGGAAATGCTTGAGTGGATTGGAGATGGCTTGAAGTCCAAGGAACTGGCCTTTCCCGAGAAGAATGGCCCGATCGTCTGGCCTAAATGCCCCTGACGGCTTCATTGAACCCATTTCCAGTGCTCCTTGCATCGGAGTCTTGGGTGCATGTCACCTCTAAATGGCCCATNNCTCCCTGAGTGGGAAGGCGATTTCGCGTAAATCCAGAATCCATTCTGGCGCAATCGGCGTTTGCGAGGACTAATCCAGCCTAGCCTGGCTACACTCAGTTAAACTTGTTGGACCTACGGTATTCTGCACGTTCCTCGCACTACCCAGGCTACACATTACAGCTGCGCAACATCGTTCATGATCCCTTGTACTTCATTCGGAACTAAGCCACCATTACGCGAAATGAATGGCCCACCAAGAGATGTCGTAAAGCGCGATGCGGCCATGCTGAGAGATTGACCATGAATCATCCTGCGTCCGCTGTAGCTAGCGATGCAAGCGGCTCTTGCTCTAGTAATAGAAACGTAAAGCAAGCGAGCCGCTTCTAATACGAGGCCGGGATACGGTTTCCTCCAAGGCCCAGGGAGGATATCGTCTTCGAGTCCTGGTACGAATACAACCCTTGCCGATAGACCTTTAACCCCGTGCATGGTCATAATCCGGACCCGAGGCGGAACGGTTGCGGTCGTCGGGATGGGCTGATTTAGCCTTGTGTACACAGAAGCTAAAACCGTCGCCCGCTGTTCATCGGTATCAGTCCAGAGCCAATCGCGAAGTTCCACAATGTTTATGTCTTGCGGCAGGTCGGATGCATAGGCATCCCATGCATTTGCCTCGGTCACAGTAAAGGCGTTCGAAATTATCTGTGAGATTTCAACCCCACGTCGATTAAGAGTGTCTGTTGATTGCCAGCCGATGATTTGTCCGCAAACTGCCCTGGCCCGATTCAGTGCCGTCATTTCCCGGGCCTGGAAGACGTTTGGAAGTAGAAGGTTGTAGAAAATCTCCTTATAGTTCAAGCAATTGGCGATAACAGCCTCCGCAATGCCATTGCAAGTACCTACACCAACTCCATTGGGCAACCCAAGCACCAAACGATGGGCGACGTAGTCATCAGCATCGCAAACAATTCTAAATATCGCCAGCACTAGACGACCGGCGTCAGTATCGCTGAAACCCTCGGATTTAGGGGGTTCGAACGCTAAACTGGCTGCGTCAAACGCATCACGAAGCGAGGGCAGTAACTTCTTCGAATTACTTAGCAGAATCAGAATATCCCCAGGACCGAGCCCTGCGTCGATCAGAGCGCGGCATGATGATGCGACAGCTGCACTCTCCGCGTTCGCAGTTGAGAAGCGCCAGCGGTGAACGGTTCCTGCCAGTCGCGGAACGGCGGCCTCGTATAAGGACTGGAGAGCCTTTGGAATTCTATTCTGTGATGGATATGTTGCAATGAGCGCATTAGCTACGGAAACGACCGCAGGGGTACATCTGAAGCAATCCGTGAGTGTGTGTGAAGCTGCTGCGTATTTTTCGGTAAAGGTCTGGATTCCTCCCGGTGAAGCAAATCTGAACGAATAAATGCTTTGATCGTCATCGCCGGCAACGAAAGCTACGGCGTGTCGCGCTATCATTTCGTCAACAAACTTTATGTCGATCGGATTGAGGTCTTGATATTCGTCGACGATGAGTTGCTCAAGGTGGATCAAGCCTACCGGGTCCAGGTTCCCGGCCATGATTTGGCTGAGGCACTGGCGCACCATTTCGCCGGGAAGTACACAGGAGTAGGCCTGGCTCCGAGGGCCGTAAAACGCGATGAACGCGGCTCTCTCTTGGGCGCTTATGGGAGGGGTCGGCGGGATATAGTTGGGGGGCGCCCACTGTCCCGTGCTCCAAAACGCTTCATGCTCGCGTCTGATCTCCTCGCTTCTTTCTTTTCTCATTTGTTGTCCCTGCCTGAATTCCGCATCAAAGACTTTTTCCAATTCGAAGTCGTCTAGGACGAGCGGATTTGCCGGGTATTGAAGGAGACCAGCAGCCCGCAACAATCGCAGTGCAAGCGAGTGGAGCGTGCTCACTCGAACGTCATTTCCTCCGTTTTGATTCTGCTGCGAACAATATGATTGAATGCGTTGGAGCAAATCGGAGGCAGACGCCCTAGTAAATGAAACCACCGCAATGCGGGCCGGCGCTATCCCTCGGCTAAGAAGCCAACAAACTCTCTCCTCAATTGAAAATAGGGGTATTTACTTGACG
>PLPU01000170.1:4139-4337 GCA_003159975.1 Acidobacteriaceae bacterium | reverse complement strand
GCCCACTTCATCCAGGACGCAATCGGTGGACTTGCATTGGCCAGGTTTATCTCCAAGTAGGCGCGCAACACGAATGGCCAACCCTCAACCCGCCGGCCTTTGAGTCCGTGTGCGTCTGACTCTGTAGAGCATTGTCAGCGCTGTTACGGAGCCGCAGGTAAGCAGGCTGGCGGCCATGCCGAGGATCAGCGACCAGTC
>PLPU01000170.1:0-4093 GCA_003159975.1 Acidobacteriaceae bacterium | reverse complement strand
GCCTTGGCTGCTTCTTCTTCGCGGGTTCTCGTCGGCGCATTGGTTTCAAGGGAACTGAGCAGGCGGGCTGAGACGGCGGCGATTTCATCCACGGCCTTTAGAAACGGCGCTTCGTTGGACTTGGAGGGCTTGTTGAAGCCGCTCACCTTGCGCACAAACTGGAGCGAGGCGGCGCGAATCTCCTCGTTCGTCACGGGAGGATCGAAGTTGAAAAGCATTTTGATGTTGCGGCACATGTCGCTTGGTCACCGCCTTCCATTTTATGAAGCATACTTGAGATAATCGCTTCAATGACCGCTCGCTCCGAAGTCGATTTCGAGACGCCGCTTGCAAATGCCATTCGCCATTATCTTCTGCAAGAGCCGAATGAGCGAATCTCTGAAGATGAGCAACTACGCGAAGTTTGCCGCTGGCTGGCCCCTTTGCTGGACCGCCTGCTCGGGGGTGAAGACGGATGGGGCCACTACAAAAGCGTGGACGCAATAGAGCCATGCACAGCGACAAGAGTCTCGCCAAGTGACCTAAGACTTGAGGGCCTGGTGATCTGGATGACGGATACAAGAGGAGATTGGATTGACCCGCTGTCTGCATCGATCCATGTTTCCGATCAGCCTTCGGAGCCTTTGGGGTATCGGCTGCAATTTGGCAATGCAGCGCGAGGTCTTGGGAAATGCCCATACGGGGTGAGTCAGGATTTCCCCTATATTCCGGTAACCGACTGGATGTTTTCGTTCGACTCTCCCCCGCAGGACGATTCCAGATGATGCGGCAGCTGAGAGAAGGAGAGCAGAATGGCTACGCTTTTAGCGAACCCGGCCAAGATGATCGAACGGGGCGCGCCGCACCTGATCCGCAGCGAGCAGCAGCTTGAGGCTTATACCAAGGCCCTGTATCGCCTGACCGCCGAAGCACAACCTACACCCGCCCAGATTGAAGCGATTGAACTGCTGACCGTTTTGATCGAGCGCTACGAAGAGAAACGCTTTGCGCTCCCCGATGCTTCGCCTGCGGACGTGCTGAGGTTCCCGCTCTCGCAGCGCGGGTTGAAGCAGCGCGATATTGCCGCGGAACTGGGTGGAGAGAGTGTTGTCTCCGAGGTGCTTTCGGGACGGCGCAGGTTGAACGCGTCGCACATCGAGCAGTTGAGCAAGCGATTTCACGTCTCGCCGGCTGTTTTCTTTCCTTCCTGAGCCCGATCTGTGCCTGTAGAATTCCGAAAAGCACATTGCAGGGTTTAGAGATGACGTATTTCGATAAAGTCACCGAAGCCGCGGACTTCCTGCAGGAGAGTCTCGGCTCCCTCACGCCGCGGATTGGCGTCGTCCTNNCTTCTGGGCGGTGTTCCCGTGGTGGTGATGCAGGGCCGCGTGCATTATTACGAGGGCTACAAGCCGCAGCAGGTAACCTTCCCGATGCGCGTGCTCGGCGCCCTGGGGTTGCGCGCGGTGGTGCTGACCAACGCCGCGGGAGGCATTGCCGAGGGCTGCAGGGTGGGCCAGTTTGTGCTGCTCGCCGACCACATCAACATGATGGGCTGGAACCCGCTGGTGGGGCCAAATCAGCCGCGGTTCGGCTACCGGCCCGGCGCGGGGCTTCGCTTCTTCGATATGACCGAGGCCTATTCGAAGCGGCTGCGGACACTGGCCCACGAGGCCGCCGAGGAGGAAGGGTTCCCGATGCGAGAAGGGATCTATCTCTGCGTCTCCGGACCCAGCTTCGAGACGCCGGCGGAGATTCGCGCCTTCCGCACGATGGGCGCGACGCTGGTGGGAATGTCCACGGTGCCGGAGACGATTGTGGCTCGGCACATGGGGCTTGAGGTGCTGGGCATTTCATGCGTCACCAATCTTGCGGCGGGGCTGAGCGAAACACTGCTCAGCCATGAAGATGTCTTCAACACGGGCCGCAAGGTCGAGCATCGCCTGGCCAGTCTGCTGGGGCGCCTGATGCCCAGGATGGCCACGCTGTTTCCACAGGGATGAGCGAGCGCAGATGCGCCTATCAAGATGAGCCGGGCAAGATGAGTGAGAAGCAATTCCATGAGGCTGCCGCACGTCTCCCCTTTCCACCCGTAGTGATGGCCATCGCAGGGTGCTCCGGTTCCGGCAAAACCACGCTGGCCGCGGAGCTGGCGCGCACGCTGGGCGGCGTTCATTTCCATTTCGACAATTACTATCGCGATCTCTCCCATCTGCCCATGGCGGAGCGCGCGCAGCAAAACTTCGACGACCCCGCGCTGATCGAGAGCCCTCTGCTGGCAGCCCATGTGGAGGCGCTGGCGCGTGGCGAGCGAATCGAGCGCCCGGTCTACGATTTTGCGACTTACATTCGCGTTCCTGGCGCGTCGGAGACCGTACACCCCGGCGCAATTCTGCTGGTTGAGGGCCTTTTCGCGCTCCACTATCCTGAGTTGCTTCCCCTTTATCAGTTGCGGGTCTACGTCGACACGCCGGATGAACTGTGCCTGGAGCGCCGGATCAAACGGGATGTGGAAGAGCGCGGGCGCACGCCGGAGTCGGTTCGCAGGCAATATGACGCCACGGTTCGGCCTTCGAGCCTGGCCATCGTGCGGCCCTCCGCCGCCAACGCCGACCTGGTGGTGGATGGAGCGGGAGCGCTGGACTGGAAGGTGGAGCGGGTATTGACCGAAATGCGCAAGCGCGGATTTTCGGCTTAGTACTACGGTAGTATTTGGCTCACGCGGGAGGACCGGCAAATGTCCGGGCNNAATCTCCGAACTGCAACTGCCAAGCTGAGAGCAGCGTTCGGATACCGCAAATGGCCGATCCATCACAATCTGCAATTTTCTACTGACAATTCTGGTTCCTTTTCGGGAAGTTTCAGCTCACAAAGATCAATTTGCAGCATCTAAATCTCTAGATTGAAGGCACTATCGAAGTGCGGCGAGGGCAATGGTGAGGAAATCCCTGGAGGCAATGAAGCGGTGGGTGGCCGACCGGCTGCGGCAGGGCATTTCGCCGCGGCGCCTGGCCCTCACACTTGCGCTGGGATTTGCCATCGGCTGCGTTCCGGTGGTGGGCATCCCGACGCTGGTCTGCGCTGGGCTGGCGCTGGCGCTGCGGCTGAACCTTCCCGCCATCGAGGTAGCAAACTACGCGGCCATGCCGCTGCAATTGCTGCTGATTGTGCCATTCGTCCGGCTGGGCGGATGGCTGTTTGACGCCGGACCGATTCATGCTGCGCAGATTAAGGCTCTGCTGCACACTTCGCCTGTCGACCTGGTCACCCAGTTGACGGGTATCTTCGGCCATGCATTGCTGGCCTGGCTGTTGATTGCCGTTCCCGCTGTTTTGCTGCTGACGTGGCTGCTGACCGTGGTGCTGCGGAGAGTACCGGCCCTGGAGCCCGCTGGGGCCGGGGACTGAAGCTAGCAGGCTTTCGCATGGGACTGGTGGCTTCCCAACCTGGTTTGTTGGAGGGTTGAGAGTGGANNTGGCCTCCCACCCTTCGCCAGAACAAAGGCGAAGGATGGGGCACCCGCCTTTGTTGATGGGTTGAGAGTGGGATGGTCGAACGTTGTGGCCTCCCACCCTTCGCCTTTTTTCTGGCGAAGGATGGGGCACCCGCGTCTTCAGCTAATAGCGAAAGAATGCATTCGACAGAGCCTGGATTACTTGCCGGCGTAGGGGTCGGGGACGGGTTTGGCGCTGTCAATCCATGCGGTATAAATCATGTCGCGCAACATGCTGGCTCCGGCGGCGAGGCGATCGGCGGTAAAGTCGCGCGACTCGGCCGAGCCCGCGCCTGCGAAGCCTCCCGCTTTGTCGAGTTGATAGACCTTCTCGACATAGGTTGCGGTGTGGCGGAGGTAGGCTACATAGCTTTCGAAGATGTCACCGTCGATGGCTTTTGGGGCAGTCATGCGGGCGCGAACCTCGGCCTCATGCTCGTTGGCGGCTACAAACGGGCCTTCGAACTGCCAATGAATCTGATGTGCCGTGGTGTAGCCGTTGGGATTCGGTCCTACCCAGCCGTTGTACTTGTCGGTGGTATGGAGCGGCTGCGACCCGTCGCCGACGTAATGGCCGAGCCATCCGGCGTAAAAGAGCACGGCTGCTTCCACGCCGCGCGT
>PLPU01000569.1:2680-16143 GCA_003159975.1 Acidobacteriaceae bacterium | reverse complement strand
GCCGCGGTGAAGCTATGAATTTCGAGCGGCGAGAGATCGGTCATGGCGCCGACAACGGCGCAGACGCGCGCATTGCGGCCGGTGATCTGGCGAAGTCCCTGAATGAGGCCGGAATTGCCGCTGGCCGATGCGCCGCCCACTGTGAATCCCTCTCCGCGGATTCCGAGCGCTTCGCTCAGGAACCCCACTTGATCGGTGTCCATGAAGTGTAACGCATGGCTGGCGGGGACATAGTCGAGCCGGGAGATCAATTTTTCGGCAAGATCGTAGGATGTGCGCAGGTTGAGGTTATGCCCGGCGACGATCAGGGATGCCTGCTCGGAGGCGTAGGGAGAATCGTGAAAGAGGCCGGCATTTCGCCAGGCTTCCAGAGCGGCCGCGAGCGAGAGCTGAAGGCTCAGCGGTGCGCGGCGGGCTGCCTGGCGCACGGATGGCGAGATGCTGCCAGTGAGATGGAGCGAGTTAGAGAACGCGATGAGGTCGAAATCGCGGATCAGCATCGAGCCCTCGCTGAGGGGCGCGGAATTGCCTTGCCGCAGGGCACGGGTGAAAGCGTCCACACCGACGCCGAGCGCGGTTACGACGCCCATTCCGGTGACGACTACCTCATCCTCGCGCAGGGCTCTGGGCATTGGCAGTCTCCGTTACCGCGCGCTTATTTTGGCAAAGAGGAAATCGACCAGGCCGCCGATGTTGGTAATGCCGGAGAAGTCGGAGACTTTGAGGGACAGCTTGAACTGCCGCATGGTTTCGATGAGAATGTCGGCGCGGTCGATGGAGTTTGCGCCGAGGTCTCTCATGCTCTTTGACTCCTCGATCAGCGCGGGGTCCAGATCGGGGAGAACCTCAAGGATATTGCCGCGGACGACGTCGAAAATCTCGGCGCGGGTCATTCTGCGTGTTCCCCGGTTGCGGAGACTGGCCGGGGCAGGAATCGGGCCAGGAATAGTCCCGCGAGAAGCCATCCGGCGAGCAGATCGAAGATTGCCATTAAGGTATAGCCGGCGCTGTAGCCGCTCCACGTCCAATTTGTAATGTGAGCGGTGAGAGAGGCGAAAACTCCCAGGCCGAGAAAGAAAAGGACGCGGCGGGCGTAACTCAGTCCTTCCTTCTTTGGCATGAGAAGCGCGGCCACAATGGAGGCCAGCCAGGAAGTGGCGAAGCTGATGGCCATGACGCCGCCGGCCGGCATGCCGAAACCCCGCGGGCGATAGACGATCATGGCGAAGGGCGAGGTTGCCGTATAGTTTTTGTGCTCGATGGGAACGGAGTAGACGCCGCCGTCCACGGCCTGTTCACTGAGGGTCTTGAGGACCGCGGCCTCGTCGTGAACGCCGTGCAGCACCGCGCTGTGCCAGGGGATGACAGCGAGGGTCAGGCCGCCCCACAGAAAGAGAATCAGGGCACTCGTAAAGGTAGTGAGAAGGAAGCGCATTTTGTCTTCGGTTTTGTGTTGAATGCTGTAGCATCATCATCATACTCTGGGCGGGAGAGAATATGGCGGTCAAAACCACGACGCGGAAAGCTCCACGATCGACTCCGCCCGCGGACTATGTGAAGCATGGGCTCGGCCCGCTGCCGGACGGTAGCGACGGCAAGGCACTGTACCTCGATCTTGTGAAGCGGGCGGTCGTCAACATCCTCTATGAAGATGTTCCGTCATGGATTTTTGATCGAACCAACAAGACCATCGTTGCCGGGACTCGTTTTCGTCTCGATAAGCGGGTGACGGGCGAGGACGGACCGACGGCCGCGCATACGATGATCGGGCTCAAGCGGCTGGACAATATACAGCAATGCCTCGAAGAGGTTCTGAGCAACGGCGTGCCGGGAGACGTGATCGAGACCGGCGTACTGGCAGGCGGCGCTACGATTTTCATGCGGGCGATTCTGAAGGCGAATGGCGACACAACGCGCCGAGTCTTTGTTTGCGACAGCTTTGTCGCGCAGCCCACGGTTGCAGCGCCGAAGATTGTGTCCTATGCGCTCAAGGCGGCGGCTTCGATTGACGACCGCGACTGGCAGCGCGGTTTCTTCCGCGTGCTGCAATCCATCAATCCGGTGAAGGCGCTGCCCGATGCGAGCGATCCCAGCGATGAGCTGGTGCATTATACGATGCAGATTCTCAAGAACGGCGACAGGATGGCGATTCCGACGCGCGACACGAGCCTGAGCGGCGTGCGGTCGAATTTCGCGCGCTATGGATTGCTGGATGAGCAGGTGGTCTTCGCGAAGGGATATTTTTCGGAGACGCTGCCGGAACTCGATGCCGAGGCGTTCTCGCTGATCCGGCTGGATGGGGATCTTTACGAGAGCACGATGGATTGTCTGGAGAATCTCTATCCGAAGTTGTCGAGCGGCGGGTTCTGCATCGTCGACGACTACCATGAGCTGCCCGATTGCCGTCGTGCGGTCGAGGAGTATCGCAACCGGCACGGAATCGAAGAGCCGATTGAAGCGATTGACTATCACGGTGTCTATTGGAGAAAGTCGTAGCGATCCCTCCCCATGCTGAATAAAGAGGCAGTCCAGAATCTTGTAATGCGCGCGGTCATGTCGGTGGTCGCGGCCATCGAGACGGTAGAGAGCGGCATCGCGTTCAATCCGCTCGATTCGAAAAACCTCGATAACCCATACCCGCATTACCATCGCCTGCGGGAGAAAGACCCGGTGCATCGGAGCCGCGTGGGACCGTGGGTTATCTCGCGGTATGCGGACGCGCTTGAGGTCTTCGCGGACAAGCGGCTATCGAACGACTTGCGCAACAGCTCGCTGTGGCCTCGAATGCACAAGCTGCAACTGAAAGCCGGGCGCACGCAGGAGGAGCTGGATAATCCGGAGATGCTGCACTCGGACCCGCCGCGGCATACGCGGCTGCGGTCGCTGGTGAGCCAGGCTTTCACGCCGAACTCGGTAGGGGCGCTTGCGCCGCGCATTCAGAAGATTGTGCACGACCTGCTGGACGAGGCTGAGCGCAATGAGCCGATGGACCTTATTACAGGACTGGCGCACCCGCTTCCGGTGATCGTGATCGCTGAGATGCTTGGGATTCGCGCCGAGGATCGGGAGCAGTTCCGGCGCTGGTCGGACGACATTCTGCGCGGCTATGGATACCCGAACCTGATCGACCTGCAGGCGGCAGTGAAAGCCGAGCGCGAATATCAGGCATACTTGACGGAGATCATCGAACAGCGGCGGGTGGAGCCGAAGGAAGATCTGCTTTCGCGGCTGGTGCAGGTCGAGGAGCTTGGCGACCGGCTCTCAATGCATGAGCTGTTTTCCATCTGCACGCTGCTGCTGGTGGGCGGCAATGAGACGACGGCCAACCTGATCGGGAACGGGATACTCGCGCTGCTCGAGAATCCGGATCAGATGGAGGTGTTGCGCGCGAATCCGCGGCTGGCTGAGCCGGCAGTGGAAGAGCTGCTGCGCTATGACAGCCCGATTGTCGTCGATGGCCGGTTTGCGACGGAGGCCTTCGAGTTCAAGGGCCGGAAGATCAAAAAGGGGCAGACGCTACTTCTGCTGGTGGGTGCGATCAATCGCGATCCGGCGCAGTTTGAGGAGCCGGATAAGCTGTTGATCGAGCGCGCGAACAACCGTCATCTGGCCTTTGGACGCGGCATCCACTATTGCATTGGCGCGCCGTTGACACGGCTCGAAACCGCGATTGCGCTGCAGATTCTGGTGGAGCGGTATCCGAAGCTGCGGCTGGCGACGGATCGGGTGAAGCGGATTCAGGGGAACTGGGGACTGAGGGGGCTGAAAGAGCTTCCGGTGAGCATTTAACGAAATGGGCAAACGCATACAGAACGCAGGTCTGAAGCTCTTTACAGGTGTGATGGGCTCGATTGAACGGGCGCAGAGCGGCGTCGTCTTCAATCCATTTTCGGCCGAGGTGCTCAAAGACCCATACCCTGCTTATCGCGCTCTTCGCGAGCGCGATCCGGTGCATCGAAGCTGGCTTGGAGCGGGCGTGGTGCTGACGCGGTTCGCCGATATTCGCCAGATGCTGAACGATCCCCGGCTGGGCAACGATCTGCATCTGGCCAACTGGTGGAAGTGGATCGAGAAGCGCCAGATCAAGGCCGGGCGCACGCAGGAGGAGCTGGACGATCCGAACCTGATCATGTCCGATCCGCCCCGGCACACGCGACTGCGGGCGCTGGTAAACAAGGCTTTCACGCCGGACTCGATCCGCGCGCTGGCCCCGAAGGTGGAGCGGATCGCGCGCGAACTGCTCGACGAAGCCGGCGGGAGCGGGGAGATCGAGATTGTCGACTCGCTGGCATATCCTTTGCCGATGCTGGCGATTGCGGAGCTGATGGGGATTCCGATCGAGGATCGTGACCAGTTTCGCCAGTGGTCGGACGATATGTCGGGCAGCACGGGATCGTTTGCTCTCAAAGATATTCGCCGGTCGGTGGACGGAGACCATGCGATTCACCGGTATCTGCACGGCATTGTGGAACAGCGCCGCAAGGATCCGCAGGACGATCTGCTGACGCGGCTGGTTCATGCGGAAGAGAACGGCGACAGGCTTTCGATGCAGGAGTTGCTTGCGCTGTGCAGCCTTTTGCTGGTGGCCGGGAACATGACGACGCGCGGGCTGATATCGAACGGTCTTTATGCGCTGCTGCGGAATCCCGAGCAGATCCAGCGCCTACGCGAGACGCCGGAGCTGCTGACGGAGGGCATCAACGAGCTGGCTCGGTACGACAGCTCCGTGCAACTGGTGGCGCGCTTTGCCAGGGAGGATATTGAGCTCCATGGGAAGCGCATCAAAAAGGGAACGATGATCTCGATGCTGGCGGGCGCGGCGAATCGCGATCCTGAGCGCTATGTTGAGCCGGATCGGCTGGATTTATCGCGGGATAATTCGCAGTTCCTGGTCTTCGGCCACGGGATTCACTTTTGCCTGGGGCACTATCTGGCGCGTATGAATGCGCGGATTGCCATCGGGACGCTGCTGGAACGGCACAGGAAGATTCAGTTCAGCGCCGTGGAACCGAAATGGGGAACGAATTGGGTGATGCGGTCGCTGGAGTCGCTGCCGGTTTCCGTCTCGGACTGACCGCTTTGAACTAACCGCGGCTTGCCATGGCCGCAGCACGCTCAATCGCCGGCGAGGGCGGCTCGCGTAGAGGGGGCCACGCCTTGCTCGGCGCGCAGCTCCTCATAGAGCCGGACAAGCTGGAAGACTTCAACCAGGACACGATGAATGCCCGCGTCCTCCATGGCGCGGCGGGAGAGCACCTGGAATTGCTCGTACTCCCTCTGGCTGCCGGTATTGGAATCGCCGGCTTCGAAATGCGACTTCGCGGCCAAGTCCCAGGGAGTCTGCACGACGCGGGCAGCTTTGCGGAAGAAGGCCTGCTCCAGACCATCGAGCCAGCCGGGATGGTTCTTTCGCTCGGTGAGAAGATTGCCGAGCGCCATTATCTGTAGAGCAGCCGAAGCCATTCCTTGTCCAAAGACCGGATCGAAGGAGCAGATCACGTCGCCGACGTGGAGCAGGCGCTGCGGCATTTCGCGCAGACGGTCGAAGTGGCGGAGGGTGCTGTGCGGGACACGGAAATGCTCGACGGCGCCGGGAATGGGGTGGGCGTGCCGGATCGCGTCGTATATGGTCGGCGTGGGCAGGCTTCTGGCGTATTCGAGGAAGCCTGCCATGTCAGTTGGAGGATAGTTGCCGTGGCGGCCGCCGAGAGTGACAATCCAGCGGTTTTGCTCGATTGGGAGGATGGAGCCGCCTCTGCGGCCCGCGCCCTCCCGAGAGCTGTGCGTGCCGGCTCCGCTGGTGTAGCTGAAGACGCCCTTCCAGCCTCGCGAGGAGTCCGCCGGCACTTCAAACAGGGAAGTGGAATAGGCAATGTCCACTGGAATCCGGGTTTCGTCCGGAGCGGGCCATCCCTTTTCCTCGAGCTCGTGGAGCATGGTCTGGCGGCGGCCGGTCGCGTTGACGATCAGGGCGGCATAGCGGTCGGAGATGCGGCTGTCCGGGTCTTTCACGCGAATGCCGAGGACGCGCGAGCGGTCGGCGGACCACAGCAGCTCGCCCGCGTCGATCTGGTCTTCGATATGTACGTTCTCGATTGCGAGCAGTCGCTGGCGAATGCAGGATTCCAGCAAGGGGCGCGACTGGCAGTATTGGCGGATGCCGAATTCCCGCTGCGGCCAGGTGCCGAGCTCGTCTTCCTGGAGGAGATCGAAGGCCGCCTGGAATGCGACGGAGCCCCGTTCGGCGAGAATGTGGTCGAAGCCGGGGAATAGGTCGCACAGCACGTTCAGGCCGCCCTTGAGAAGACTGTGCAGATGGTTGCCCTGCGGAATGCCGCGGCGCGGCTTTGCGCCGTCCGTCAAGCGATCTCGTTCGAGCACGGTGACCCGCTCGAAGTGGCCGGAAAGGACGCGGGCAGCGAGGAGGCCGGCTATGCCCCCGCCAACTACGATCGCTTCGGACGAGGAGCGGTCGGGATGGGCAATCGCCGGTGCCTGCGGAGGCTGCGCGGGGTCGAGATGCGCGACGATGTGGCGGCAGACGAGGCGAAGGTGAGGCTCTTCGATCAGGCCGAAATGATCGCTGTCGATATTTACGACATCGAGATGGCCGCCGATCTGCTGGCGCCACGCCTGTTCGCGATTGCCGGCGTCGAGTTCGGTGACCGGCAACCCAAGCACGTTGCCTTCGTCGATGAATTTGCGCGTCGCCTCGAAGAAAACGACGTCGGAGGCGCGGTAAACGGGCGGGTTGTAGGTCTTGAGCGCCGCACCAGTGCAGTTGGCGACGTCGATGGATCCGCGCAACATACGATATATTCGGTCGGAGGGCAGGCGTGCGACGCCGCGCGCTTCAATGCGCTTGAGGAGATGAATGACGTGCTGGTCCGGGTCCACGCCGTCGAGTTCCTCGACACGGATGTACGACGCGGTGTTTTCCTCGCCGGCCAGGAAGAGATTCGCGGTCATGACCGAGCGCATGGCGTAATCCATCTTCTTTTCCATGGCCCTGGTGGTTGCTTCGTTGTGCGGGTAGGTGTCGAGCAGGAAGACGCGCCCGATCTCTTCTCCGGCAGCCGCTAGCTGGCGCGCGATTTCAAGCGCGAGGATGCCGCCGGACGAGTAGCCCCCGACGTAATACGGGCCGCGGGGCCGCACCATGCGGATGCACGAGACGTAGTGCGCGGCCATCGATTCAATATCCGTGAAGGGAGGCTGGTGGCCATCGACGCCGCGAGCCTGCAAGCCGTAGACGGGGTAATCCGAGCCGAGTCCGAAGGCGAGCCGCTTGTAAAGGTGAGCGAAGCCAACCAGGCCATGAACCCAGAATGAAGCGGGCTTGCTGCCGTTGGTCTGAATAGGAATCAGATCCGGCGGGTATTCGATTGCCGTATCGCGCGGCTGCGCCGCGGCTGCGCCGGAGATGTGGCCGGCCAACTCGCGCAGGGTGGGAAATTCGAGAATCGCGGCCAACGAGAGCGAGGCTCCGAAGCGCTCTCGCACGGTTTCCATAATGACGGTGGAGAGGATGGAATCGACGCCGTAGGCCTTCAGCGCACGGTCTTCGTTAAGTTCGCGGGAATTGATTTTGAGAACGCCGGCGACGATTTCTTTCAGGGCTTCGACGAGACTGCCATCGGTCGCGCGCATTGGCGGCATGGCGGTTGGGATGCTGGCAGGCGTGCTTGTTTCCGGTGCGGGCAAGCCGGGCGACACCCAGCACCTCCGCCGTTCGAAAGCATAAGTAGGCAGGTCGATCCGCGCGGGGAACTGGGCTCCGTAGAGGAGGCTCCAGTCGATCTCAGCTCCTGAGACCCAGAGACGTCCGAGCCTGGGCAGATCGCCCTCACGAATCAATGCGTCAACGAATGCCTTTCCCGAAGCGCCATCAACCAACATGCCGGCTAATGCGCCCGCGCCGCTTTCCAACTGCGCGGTCCCGCGCCAGGTTCCAGTGGGGTTCGACCGACCGCTCGCAAGCGCGCCGAGGTGGAGCATTAATTCCTCGATGGACGCGGCGACAATCGCGACGCGCTCCTCCATCGGTTCTCGGCCGATCTGGAGCGTATACGCAAGATCGGACAGGGAGACTCCGTCCGCATCGGGACTGCGGAGAAAGCCATGCAGGTCACGCATAAACTGCGCGAGGCTGACCTCAGTCCGGGCGGAGAGAAGTACCAGGCATGGACCGCTCGGGTGGATGCGCGAGGCTTCGGAAGCCTTTGCCGGGTACTCCTCGACGAGGAGATGGGCGTTGGTGCCGCCGGCTCCGAAGGAGTTAATGAGCGCCCGTCTCGGATGGCCTGTGCCGGGCCAATGGGCACGTTCGCGCTGGATGTAGAAGGGCGTCGCATTGAGGTCGATGGCAGGATTCAGGGGTTCGGCATGGAGTGTGGGGGCCAGTTCGCGATGGCCGAACTGGAGCAGAACTTTGGTGAGCTGTGAGATGCCGGATGCTGCTTCAAGGTGGCCGATGTTGGATTTCACCGAGCCAATGGGGCAGAACTGGCTGCGGCTGGTGAAGCGCCGGAAGGCTTTGCTGAGTGCGGCGATCTCAATCGAATCGGAGAGGGGAAGGCCGTTGGCTGCGACTTCGACATATCCGATGGACTCCGGGTCGATGGCTGTTTGTTCGAAGAGTCTGACGATTGCGTCCGCCTGCGTATTCGGGTTGGGCACACGATAGCCATTCCCCTGTCCGCTGTGATGGACACGCGTGCCTTTGATGACGCCGAGGATGCGGTCGCGATCGCGTTCGGCGAGGGCGAGCGGCTTAAGCAGAACCGCGCCGACTCCCTCACCGGGCACAAAACCGTCGCCCTGTCCGAGGCAGCGGCTGGCTTTTCCAGAGGAAAGCAACCCTGTGCCCTGGAGCGCGAGATATTTCAACGGGTGGAGGGTGAGGTTGACGCCGCCGGCAATGGCGCAGATCGCCTCGCCTCGCAGGATGCTTTCGCAGGCCATGTGGATGGCCACCATGGAGGAGGAGCAGGCCGTGTCGACAGCCAGGCTGGGCCCATGGAAATCGAAGAAATACGAAACGCGGTTGGCGATCGACCAATAGGAAGTGGCCGAAGTTACCGGCCGCTGCGCAACCCATGGGTAGAGCTGGTACATGGCGCCGACGAAGACGCCGATGCCGCGTCCGGTTTCTTCCTGTAGCGCGGCGAGACGGCGCGGCGGATAACCGGCCGATTCCAGCGTCTCCCAGACGGTCTGGAGGAAGAGCCGTTCCTGGGGATCGAGGAGTTCCGCCTCGGCGGGCGAGATACGGAAGAACAAGGGGTCGAACTTGTCGGCATCGTCGATGAATCCGCCCCATTTATTGCGCGCTTTTCCCTCGGAGGGTTGAGGATCGGGGTTGTAGTAGGTGTCGGCGTCCCAGCGGTCGGCGGGGATCTCACGGATGGAATCTACGCCATTGCGCAGGTTGTTCCAGAAGGAGTGAAGGCTGCGCGCGCCGGGATAGCGGCCGCCGATGCCGATGATGGCGATGTCGCTTTGAGCGGCTGCTGCATGGACTGCGGCAGGGTGGATAAGAGGAGCAGGTTCAGCGACCGACGCTGGAGGTACGTGGTTCCTTTGGCCTGCGCCGGCCAGCTCGCGCAAACGGACTCCGTGGTGTTCGGCAAAATATGCAGTTAATTGATCGAGGGTCTGATATTCAAAGAGCAGCGTTCGGGGAAGACGGCCGAAGGCTTCTTCCAGACGGTCGGTGAGCACGACGGCGATGATCGAATCGATCCCCAGAGTTTCGAAACGGGCCGTGGCCGCAATGCGATCCGCAGGCATCTTCAACGTGGCAGCGAACTGACGTTTGAGCCATTCCGTCGCGTCTCCGGAGAGCGCCGGCTCGGGGGTGCGCGGTGAGGCATCGGGCATGATCGATTGTGCGGCTGCCGTTTTGCGCGGCGCCGGGAGTGCAAACTCAGGGATCTGAACAGATTCGATGAGCCCGTCGCTGTGCGCCATTAGCACGAATCGGCCAAATGGGACCGATTCCGGTGTCACGCAAATGTTTCGGTCGAAGCCTGTTTCGGAAAGCAGAAGAGGCCAAACGTCCGGGGAGACGCCGGGCGATCCGGGGATGCGTTTGTCCTGATCCTGAAAAAGCCACCATCCGCTCGTCAAGCCAAATGTCAACGTCAGGAATGGCCTGGCGACGCCCAACTCGTCGAATACCAGGACGCCGTTGCGCTTGAGCGCGCGCTTGATATTCGCGAGCGTGTTCGTGATCGAGGTGGTGGCATGGAGCACGTTGGCAGCGACAATAACGTCGAATGATCCGGGTTCGAATCCTTGCGAAGCGAGGTCTCGCTCCAGATCCATGCGAACGAAGGAAATGGAAGCGCGAGCCTCCTCGAATCGCCTTCGGCCATACTCCAGGAACGCGGCGGAGATATCCGTATAGACGTATTCCACGCTGCTACCGAACGGGGCGAGACGATCCAGGATAAAGGCAGTCGTGCCGCCGGTTCCGGCACCAACTTCCAGAATTCTGATTCTTCCGCCCGCGCTACCGGAGGCGATTCGCTCTGCGCAGCAAGCCTGCACAACATCGGCCACTCTTTGGTTGAAGTGGTCTGAGACCGCATTCCCCGCGTAAATACCCGATACGTGCTCGACGGAAGAACCAGTGAACAGGACGTCCTCCGCTGTGCGGCGGCCTGTCAATACTTCCGGAAGGCTTGCGAGACAATGCTGCAAGAGCGCAATTTGGTCAGAGAAACCAGGCGACTCAATTCGCAGACGATTGAATGACTCCGCCAACGGCGGGGAACCGGAGCAGCTGTTGCCGCGAAGGGAGAGTTTAGTCGAACGGCGCTCCAGAACCCCCGAATCAACCAGTATCCGCACCAGCGCATCGAAGAGGCGGGCGTATTTCGGCAGGATGCCCAGAGCCGATCGCAGTTCATCGGCCGCGCCTGGTGTGGCAAGCGCGGATCGCAAGCCCATCTCGTCAAAGGCAAGAGTGAGTCCCTGCCGTGCCAAATCGTCGAGAGATTTATATGTACCCTCACCAATCTCAGCCGCACGGCGATCGATCTCGCGGGTGGGGACTCGATAACAAATTGCGTCCCAATCATCCGGCGACTCCCGCGGCAGCAAATGAAGCGGCGTGTCCAACGTCCCCTTGAGCTGCGCTTTCAATTCCGCACTGGCCTTGAGGACGATAAGCCGATCGACCTTGTGAGAGAGCGCCCGCAGGAATGCTTCGGCGCCTTCGGCAGGGCTGATGGAGCCGAGGCCCTGGCACGCCATTCGTTCGCGGTACTCCTCGGTAGCGACGGCTCCGACCTCGCCCCAGAAGCCCCAGTCGATGATGTGCACCGCGCAGTCGAGGCGCTGGCGGAGCGAGGCGGCATAGCTGTCGGTGAAGGAGCTTCCGGCGGCATAATTCGCCTGGCCGGCGCCGCCGAGCAGCGATTGCGCGGAGGAGAAGAAGCAGAACCAATCTTCCGCGGCGCGGCCAAAGGTTTCGGCCAGCACGACGCTGCCATGGATTTTTGCGCGAGCGGTAACTTCGAACTCCTCTTCGCTCATGCGGCGAAGGCTGCGGTCATGGAGCGAGAGCGCGGAATGGATGACGCCGTGAATCACGCCGGTCTCGCGTTTTACGCAATCCAGGGCTTCGCGCATCTGACGCCAGTCGGCGATGTCGGCCTGGAGATAGAGCGGAGCAGGTCCGTAGCGCTCAAGCGTTGCAGCTTTCCGGCGGATTGCTTCGTCGAGCGGCCGCCGGCCCAGCCAGATGACGCGGGCGTGGTAATTCCGAGCCAACAACTCCGAGATTGTTAAGCCGATGCCTCCCGCGCCGCCTGCGATGACGTAGGTTCCTCCTTCGCGGATGGCGCCCGGCATGGCATCGCGGAGGTTGACGGTTTCAATCGCCGGAAGATAGCGATGCGGACCCCGGTAAACGACGCTCGAAAAGCTCTGCCGCGGCTCGCGCGCGATTCGTTCCAGCAATTCCCGCCGCTTCGATTCACTCTCAAGGCTCGCGCGGTCCACATCGACGAGAGTGATCTTCCAGCGTGGTGTTTCTCTCGAAAGCGACTGGCAGAGCCCGTGCAGTGCGGCCGATGTGGGCTCGACGGCTGTGGTTCCGGGCGCATCGTGCATCTGCTGCGTCA
This sequence comes from Acidobacteriaceae bacterium, assembly GCA_003159975.1. GTDB lineage: Bacteria > Acidobacteriota > Terriglobia > Terriglobales > Acidobacteriaceae > Telmatobacter. The sequence goes on along the minus strand of PLPU01000569.1, from coordinate 4,009 downwards.
ACACTACGATTTCGAGTTCGCGGTCCTGGTCTCGGTCGAGCAGAGCCTTTACGCATCGGAACCAGGCGAGGGTGCTTGAAAGATGCGCTTCTTCAATGCGGGACGGGTCGGAGGGGTCGCCGGAGCGGTCGTCAAGGCCGCCGAGGAAATAGACTTTCGCTATCTCCGGCAGGTTTCGGATGGGGCCGGCATCTGCCGCGTTCATGGAAACGGCGCGGTCGCTGCCTTCGTGGTCGAGGATGGCGCGCTGAAGGTCGAATGAGTGGATGCCGTGGAGAATTAGAGTCTTGCCCGGCTGGCTGACAGCGCGTGTTCCTGCTTGATCCGGCAGCGGCGCGCTGTGCCATTGCAACTCATAGGTCAGCCCGGAAAGGGGATCGGCGCCGGCGCGAACTTCAAGGCGGTCGAATCGGCCAAAGACGAACCCGTCCGGGTCAATCAGTTGGATGTCGTAGCGTCCCTGCCGAGTTCGCTCCGCCAGAACGTAGAACGATAAAGGCAGCGCAGCCGGAAGGCTCGCCATGCCCAGCGAGAATGGAAGCGGCGTGCGCGTGCCCGTATCCTGTGGGATTGCCGCGATGACTTGCAGCACAGAGTCTGCCAGCGGCGGATAGAGGATGTGACTGCGCCGGTTTGTATTCTCATGGTCCGCATCGTCCTGTCGTGCTTCGACCCATGCCAGCGATCGGGAATCGTTGAACCAGAGCTTTCGCACATTTCGATAGGGCGTTTCGTAGTCGATGCCCGCGCCGGCGAATTCTCGATAGAACGTGTCGGCATCTTCGAGCATCTGGAGGGACGACTTCAGGCGCTCGAGATCGATGCGCTCGTTGCGCGAGGGAGGATCGGTGACCGTGAGAGAGCCGCGGCAATAGACGGCGCCTGAGCCTCCGGTGGCCTCGAAGTCGAAATCGTCCCGCTGCCGCTTGAGGGTGATGCGAAGCGTCCGCGGATGGTTGACGACCAATGGCTGAATCCAGACAACGTCGCTCAGGCCAAGGCCTTTTCCGCCGGCAACGGGGCGCGCGGCCTCAAGGACAAAGTCAAGGTAAGCAACGCCGGGGAGCACTACTTCGCCATGAATACGGTGGCCGCTGAGCCAGTCTTCTGCTCCGCTGAGGTGGTGTTCCACGATCCATTCGGTGCGGTCCGCTTCGGTACGATTCAGTAGCGCAGGCTCTTCGCGGAACCAGCAGCGCTCGCGGGCGAAGGGGTATGTGGGAAGGCTGACACGGCGAGGCTTTTCCCTCGGATGCAATGCCTTCCAGTCGGGCGTCTGGCCCGACATCCAAAGCTGCGCGGCAGCCTCAAGATTGGAATGCGTACCGC
>PLPU01000569.1:0-2665 GCA_003159975.1 Acidobacteriaceae bacterium | reverse complement strand
GAGCAAATTCGCGGCTGCCTGGCGAAGTTGATCGGCGGTCCGTGCGGAGAGAACGATAAGCTGCGGGAGGCCGGGATCGTGAACTGCTGTGGAACCATGCCACTCCTGGACCACGACGTGCGCGTTGGAGCCTCCCGCGCCAAAAGAGGAGAGGCCGGCAATGCGCGGCGTATGAGTCCACTCCGCGAGTTGCTGCTGCACGAGGAATGGAGAGCTTTCAAAATCAATATGCGGGTTGCGGGTGCTGGAATGGAGCGAGGGCGCGAGCTGCCGGTGCTTCATTTGCAGCAGAACCTTGGTCAGCCCCGCGATGCCGGCCGCGGACTCGCAGTGGCCGATGTTCGACTTGACCGACCCGATGGCACAGAAGCCGCATTCGGCGCCACTGCCGCGGAAGGCTTTGGTGAGGCCGTCGATCTCGATCGGGTCGCCTAGCAGCGTGCCGGTGCCATGGGCCTCGACGTAGCTGATTTCGCGAGGCGATACGCGTGCCTGACGCAGCGCCGCTTCAATGACCTCCTGCTGCGCGGATGGATTCGGGACGGTGTACCCATTGGTCTTGCCGCCGTGATTCAGGGCGGTTCCGCGAAGGATGCAGTAGATATGGTCGCCGTCGGCCTCGGCCTTNNGAAACGAACTGTCCCTGGCCGAGAAGAAGATACTTGTTCGGATGCAGCGAGAGGTTCACGCCGCCGGCGAGAGCCATCTCGATGTCGCCGCTGAGCAGGCTTTGGCAAGCCAGGTGAATGGCGGTGAGCGACGAAGAGCACATCGAATCGACGGTAATGCTCGGGCCGCGGAGGTTGAGGAAGTAGGAGACGCGATTGGCCACGCTGGCGGCGCTGCCGGAGAGCGCGACGGGGCGTCCGTGAGCCTGCTCTTCAGCCCCGTAAAGCTGATATTCGGAGTACATGACGCCGACGTAGACGCCGACGGCCCGGCGCGCGTCGAGGTCGCGCGCGTAGCCTGCATCCTCCAGCGTCTTCCATGCGGTTTCGAGGAACAGGCGCTCCTGCGGGTCGATGACGGCGGCTTCGAGCGGCGAAATCCTGAAGAAGCCGGGGTCGAATTTGTCGATGTCGTCCAGGAATCCGCCCCACTTGCTGCGGACTTTGCCTTCGCCATTCTTTTGCGGATCGTAATAGAGGTCATGATTCCAGCGGTCGCGGGGAATCTCAGTAATGCAGTCGATTCCGGCGCTGAGATTACGCCAGAACGCCGCGATGTTCGGCGCTTTCGGATAGCGGCCGCTAAGGCCGACGATGGCGATTTCGAGCGCGCCGGGGCCGTTCGGGGCGGTGGGCCGCGGCGCGGAGAAACGGTAAGGCTTTGCCGGTTCCACCGGGATGGCTGTGGCGGGGATAGACCGTGCCGGCGCGGGGCTGGTGGAGAGAATCGTCTTTAACCGGTCTGGATAAGCCGCGAGGAAATGTCGCGCAAGCGCACGCACATTCGCGTGTTCGAAAAACAGGGTCTTCGGCAAGAGGCCCCAATCCCGCTCAAGCTGGGCGGTGACTTCGAGGACCATTACGGAGTCGATGCCGTATTCCTCGAAGGACTGGCCTGCATCGATTCGGTCCGCGGCGAGCTTCAGCGGGATGGAGAGCTGGCGCTTAAGGTAGGCGATGACGTCGTCCTCGGAGACTTCGCCTGTCGCGGCCGGGTGCGTTATTTCCGCCGGATTCGGGGAATCGATCAATGTCCGGCGCAGCTTCTCGCGATCTCCATAGAGCACCAGACGATGCGGCTGGGCAGCAGCGCAGGAGGCGTCGAGAACCTGCATGGCTATTGCGGTTGGAATGGCTTCGGCGCCAGTGGCCTCATGCATCATCTTTCCGGTTTCGGCGCTTACAGTCATGCCGCCCTCGGCCCAGAGCGGCCATCCGAGCGAGACGATGCGACCTTCACTGGATTCCGCAAATGCGTCGAGGAATGCGTTGGCGGCGGAGTAGTCGCACTGGCCGAGGTTGCCGAGGGATCCGGCGGCGGCGGAGTAGAGGACGAAGAAATCCAGCGGCTCGGAGGCGGTGGCGCGATCGAGATTCAGGACGCCGGCGATCTTGGGCGCGAGAACCTCGCGGACCTGTTGCTCCGTCTTTTTCAGGATGAAGGCATCGCGAATGATGCCGGCGCTATGGATGATGCCATTGAGCAGGCCGAAGCGTTCGCGGATTGTGTGCAGCGCGGCCTGAACACTCTCAAACGAGGAGACGTCGCATGGCAGGTACAGCGCCTCGGAACCTGTGTTTTCCAGTTCCTTGAGAATGCCGCGGAGGTGTTCGTTCGCCTCGCCTCTGCTGCTCAGGACGATCTTTGCCCTGGCGTTCGCGGCGATATGGCGGGCGGTCAGGAGTCCAAGGCCTCCGGCGCCGCCAGCGATCCAGTAGACTGCGCCGTCGCGGAAGGGAGGCTTCGCGGTTTCGATGGGCAGCGGAGCGTCAAGGAATCGCCTGACCTCGCGAACCCCGGAGGCGCTCCAGCGCACCTCCGTCACACCTGGCGCCGAGGCATCGATTTCCTGCTGAATTCGAGCGAGGTGAAGATCGGCGGGGCAGTGAATGATCTTCGCCTGCACGGTTGGATTTTCACGCGCCGCCGTCCTGAGCATTCCGGCGAGAGCCGCAACGAGGCAGGCGTCGTCCGCAGGGCCTTGCAGCACAACATA
>PLPU01000255.1:0-11195 GCA_003159975.1 Acidobacteriaceae bacterium | reverse complement strand
CCAAAGGCTCCGCCTTCATTCCCTTGGGAGGAGCCGTCCTCTGCGCAGCCAGCGGCTTTTCAGCCACCACAGTCTTCGGGTGCCCGCCATTGGCCTTGGCAAACGAAGTCTTGTCGGCCCTGGCGGAAGTGGCGTGCTGCGTCTGGAACGAGGTTGGCGCCGTGTGCGGCTGCCTTCCGGCTACCTGTTCCTGCTGAGTAGGCGCGTGCTGGATTCCTCCGTTGCCTCCGTTGTAAGAAACGTGATTGGGGTTCTCGACGATTCCTTCGTGCACGATCGTCTCGTTCACGTAGGTCACATGAATGACATTCACGTTCACCTGCGTCACCGCGGTGTTATAGGCGAAGCTTCCGCCCCTCCACTCGCCGCCCGAAAAGCCGATGCCGCCGAAACCGAAGCCGTAGTTCACGCCGCCGTAGTAGCCCACGGTCTGGCCCCAATACCCGCTGTGGAAGCCATATTGCCCGTTGTTCCAGCCCCAGTAAGGTGGCGTCCACAACGCGCCGCCGTAAGGGGCAGGCACCCACGCGCCGGGAACCCAGTAGTAGCCGCCTTCCTGGTCGTAAGCCCAGTAACCCGGCGTCCACATCAGGTTCGGCTCGGGGCACGGCGGCTGCACATAGACAGGCAGCACCGGCGGAGCAAATCCGACGTTGATGGTCACGCCAAACTGCGCGTGCACGGATTGAATCGTTACCGCTGGGATGGTTACCGTGATGAGCAGAGCAAGCAGAAGTAAACGAACAGGGCGGAGCAGGCGCATAAGAAGAACCTCCTGGTTCCTTCCAGCCACTTCCCTCCGGAGATTCGATTCACTCCGGGCGATGAGATGGCGTGGGGAGCTACCCAGACAGACTAGCCAGACGCCTTATGGGGTTCTGATCAATTCTGCTCAGGAGGTTCTCTTTTTCTGCGACGGTTCGAGGCTCGCTTTCAGGGGCGGAAGCTGATGCCAATCCCCACCACGTGCCGCGCTTCCAGGTTCACCGGAGGAAAGACATAAGGGGGGTAGGGCGCGGGCAGACCGGTTGGGACAACGACGTTGCCGATATTTCCCGCTACCTGTCCGATCCCGATATCGAACGCGAAGTGCGGATGCTCCCTCTGCGTCACGCGAACGGCATAGTCCAGCGTGGTGGGCAGGTCTGCCTTGCCGGCCACGAACGGGATGCCGTTGGGTGGATTGGGACCCAGGCCTTTGACCGTCGGCGGCTCCTGCGTGAAGCCCGCCGAAGGCACAGCCACCAGTCCCTTCCCAATGGGCAGCGGAATTCCCAGGCCGCCGTACAGCCGTCCGCCGAAGCGGGTAGCCTGGCCGCCGATGCCGAAGATCGCCGCATTGGTGGCCTTCCAGCCCAGGTTGAGGAGGAACGGCACTGGCGGCTTGGCCCAGGTCTTGGTGACCGAGACGTAAACATCTCCGTTGGTGTACGCCTTGGCGGCCGGAATGGGCACTGGGGCACACAACCCGCTCGCAATGCAGAACTGATCGTAGAGTCCCACCGCGTCCGGGATGGCCGCGCCGGTAACAAACTTATCGTCTGTCCTGACCACGCCGCCCACTGCAACTCCCGGTGTCCAGGGACCGAACTGCCCATCCTTGATCCCCACTACCTTGCCGTGAAAGACGTTCATGCCGTCGAAGTTCCACAGGGCGCTGGTGGCTGCGTTGGTCGCGGTTGCCACCGGGGTGTCGCCGTTTTGATGCACGCTGCGCGTATAGCCTACCTCGGCGCGGTTGGCGAACCCCTCGGTGATGCTGAATGTTTCAATCTTGCCAATCACCGTGGAGGCTCCGATGAAGTGGAAGCCCACCGCCGGATGAGAAAAGAAGTGCCCCTTGCCTGCCTCCACCACGTAGGCTGTCGGAGTGATAAAACCGCCGGTCTGCCCCTCCAACGTAAGGTTTTGTGCATTGAGCCGGCCTGCCGCCAGCATTGCGACCACGAAAANNACAAGACTCGTCGTCTACCCACTCCCTGCAACCCCCATCTGAGGTATCCGCCCGTTCAACTGATGATTCTACAAGTGATAAACTCACCCCATGCCGCGCGGTCTTTTCATTACTCTCGAAGGTCTCGACGGTTCGGGCAAGACCACGCAAATCAAGCGTCTGGCCGCCTGGCTCGGCAAGCGCATCCCCCCGGGCGACCTCGTGCCCACTCGTCAGCCCGGCGGTACGCCGACCGGCGACGCCATCCGCGCCCTGCTCCTCGACTCCCGTTCCACCGGCCTCGTTCCCATGGCGGAGATGGCCCTCATGTTTGCCGACCGCGCCCAGGCCATCGCTGAAGTCATCCAGCCCGCCCTCGATCAAGGCAAAATCGTCCTCTGCGACCGCTTCACCGATTCCACCGAAGCCTACCAGGGCGGTGGACGCCAGCTCGGCTCCGCGCCCGTCCTCGCAATGCACCGCCTCATCTGCAACGACCTTGAGCCCGACCTCACCCTGCTGCTGCTGCCCGCGCTCGAGTCCAGCCTGGAACGCGCACGGAGGCGCAACCAGCGCGTCGAAGCACAAACCGGCCACGACGAAAACCGCTTCGAACTGGAACAGGACGCCTTCTACGCCCGCGTCTGGGAAAAGTACCGCGAGATCGCCCTCCGCGAACCTGCGCGCGTGGTGCTGATCGAGGGCGATCTCCCCATCGGGGAAGTCAGCGAGCAGATCGTCGCCGCCGTCGCCGCGCTCCTGCTGCGCACCGGAGAACCCCAGAGCTAAGAATTGAATACCTGGTGCCCCATGGTCCCGCTTTTTGGACCAGGGATATTCCTATGTATGGCCTCTTATCACCCACCCATCCCAAAAGCGAGGCACCCGGGGCACCCCCATTTACTCCACTTGACGAGGAGCGCACCTGGGTCACCCGGCTTAGATCTGGAGCGCTATATTGACCGCGAAATCCCACCAGCGGTCGTGCAGAGCTTGAACAGTGAGGGATGGTCGAAGATGGTCGCGTTGATCAGGGCAGAGACGGCGGCACGGGCGTCCAGCAGCTCCTGAACTCGAGTCTCCGGCCCTCCGCTCCAGACGCGTTCGATGTCTTCCGCTGCGAGTTTTTCGATGTCCTTTGGGTGCATGGCGCCCAGCTCTTCCCTCAAATAGGCGGTGATTGCCTCGAATTCTCCCTTATCGAGCCACACTCCGTGACATTGCGGGCACCAGTCAATCATGACGGACGACTTGCCGAAGAGGACGGAGACCATTTTGGTGGCCTTGCATTGCACGCAGGAGCGGTCGGTCACGCGCGCGCTCGTCTTCTCCATGTCTTCGATCTCGTCGTTCAGCCAGCGCATGGAGCCGTCGTTCACCCTGTTCTTCAGTTTTCGCAGCTCGTCTTTGACCAGCCAGACACCCTTGCACTTTGGGCACCCTTCAAAGTCCATGGAGAAGATGGAATACACAAACAGATTGTGCCCGCATGCGGGACAAACATCGGCGGTACTCTCCTTTTGGACCGCGTCTTTGATCGGAGGTACGTCCACGGTGAAGTCCGTCTCTGAGCTTGGCTTCTTGATTCGCTTGTACCAGTACGGAACGTGGACGTTGTTGACGAAGTCGGAGAAGCCGTGACCCTGGATCGGCCCGTCTTCGGTGAGCACCTTATCGATCAGGTTCAGCTCGCCGCCGTCGAGCCAGAAGCCGCCGCAGTTTCTGCAGAGGTGTACATCGATGTCGTCGGACTCCAGGAACCTCACCTTGCTCAGATTGAAGTCTTCGCAGCGGGGACACTTCTTTGGCTCCTTCTCGGGTTCGTCGGTCCCGATCTCTTCGCAGTACTCGATGCTTCCGATAGTCTTGAAGGCCATCCTGTCCAGGTTGCCGGCGTCCAGCCAGAGGCTGCCGCACTTTTCGCACATGTCATAGGAGATGCTGTCCTTCTTGGTGACGACCTGGTAGGTGGTCATCTCGGTACCGCAGTTCAGGCATTTCATTGGAGGACTCCGGTTACGCTTTTGGGGCGGACATCGGTGGCGTGCGATGGAACTATTGTCCGCGTTGTCGAGTCGAGGCGATGCCCTATGGACAAGGTTGCTTCGGCTTCCGATTCTAGCAGGCGGCGGGTGGCCTGCTCATCGCGGGATTAGGAACTGTGGCCCGTTCATCGCGGCCTTTTCGCGATGAGCGGGTCTTCGGACATGGCCGAAGTGGGGTTGCGCTATCGAGTCGGAGTAGACGGCGGGAATTCGCCGCCCACTCATCGCGAAAAAAGGCCGCGATGAATGGGGCACAGACTTACCAATTTGCGAGGCGCAGATGGGTGGCAGGATCGGTCAGTGGCTCANNTCATAGCTTTGGCGATCTGGATCGACGGTGACACCTTCGCCTGTCAAACGGTCCAGCAAACCATCCAGATCGTCCACCTGGAGATTGATCATTGCTTTCTGCGCCGGAGGGAAGTAGTCATTGTCTTGCTTGAAAAGGGCGAAGACGACCCGAGCGTGTTGCGTCGGGGGAGAATAAGCGTATGCTCCCTCGGACTTAACCAGACCGAGATGCTGCTCGTACCATTGATACAGAGCTTTTGGATCGTCCGCTCGCAAGAATATACCGCCAAAGCCAGTGATTGAAGCCATGCAACCTCCTGATGAGAATCGTTTGACAGTTTATAGCACGGAAGGTCGAGGCATACGCCCCGGCCTTTTAATTATGGGTGCATGACCGCGGGAGCCGCGGTGGGTTCTTGAGGGGCTTTGCGGCGCAGGACGGCAGCGGAGATGAGAGTAATGAGAAGGCCCACGGGCAGCGGCTCCATGAAGGTGTAGGCCATGTTGACGAAGGGATTCTGGTAGAGCTGCTGCGAGCGCTGGATGGCGGCGACCTGCGCGGCGGTGGTGGCGGGGTCAAGTCCGGAGGACTGGATCTTGTGAATCTGCGCGGCGAAGTAGCTGTCCATGAAGTGGGGCATGAAGTTGAAGTAGATAACCTCCCACGTGGCGACGTAGCAGACAGTGGTGATGAGGGCGATCAGGATGCCGCAGGCGAAGGCGCGGCCGAAGGAGATTTGGCCGGCCAGGTTGTTGTCGCGGTAGCTGCGGATGCCGAAGTAGATCAGCAGGAACGACGCCACCATCATGGTGTAGCCGAGAAGCATGCTGTTGTGGCCGGAGCCGATCTTGTTGGCGAGCAGAAGCGATCCGTCCATAAGGACGGAGATGATCAGGCCGGCGATCAGGCCGAAGGTGAGGACGGTTTTCTTCATGGCTGGCTCCTGTTTCAAGTGAGGATCGAGTGACGATGGAATCACGATGCGGTGTCACGGGGCCGGATGTCGTCATCCTTTCGGATGATTTTTGAGGAATGGGACGAAAATCGTGCTTTCGGGTGACGCAGTCACGGCAGCAAACCCAGTTCTTTGCCGCGCTGGACGGCCTGCGTGCGGCGAGCGGCTCCGAGTTTGTCGAAGGCGCGGGCACAGTGTGTCTTGACGGTGTTTTCNNGGTGCGAGGGCTTCCGCGGGGACAAGCACTTCCCTCACCACGACCGTTTCGCGAATGGTCTCGCGACTCCGCGTGATCCTGAGGCCGAGCCAGATGCCGAAGGCCGCGAAGAGGATGGCGACGAGCGCGCTGTAGAGCTCGACGGAGTGCTCGATCACGACGAAGCGGTATTCGGTGTATTGGAGGGTGGCGATGAGGAGGCCGCCGACGAGACCGAAGATGACGACGTGGCGCTTCATGATGGGGTTGCGAAGAAGTATAACGGACACGGCGCGGAAGTGGTTTCACCGGGAGAGAAAACAGAAGGGCCGAGGCGTGATGCTCCCGCCCTTTCGAGGTGCGCGGCTCGATTCACGATATGCATAGCCTTGGCGGCCTGTTTCATTCCGATCATCGTAGTTCCAGCCTCGACTACGATATGGTTCTGCGCGTGACCCTGGCGTTGACCAGAAATATCGAGGATGCCGAAAAGGCCTATGCGCTGGCCTGCTTCAACGTCCTTGCTCATAACCGCGACGATCACGTGAAGAACTTTTCGTTCCTCCTTAACGCGAGAAACGAGTGGATTTTCGCGTCCGCCTACGACCTGGTCTTTTCCTATGGCCCGGGCGGCGAGCAAAGCATGCTCGTCATGGGCGAGGGAAGGAATCCCGGCACAGCCCAACTTCAGGCATTGGGCAAACAGCATGGGATAAAGAACGCGGCGGAGATTCTGGCGAAGGTAAAGAGGGTCGTGGCCAACTGGCCCTGCTATGCCGAACTGGCGGACGTATCGCGAAAATCCACCAAAGAGATCGCAGGCAAGATCAAATTGCAGTGATCTTCTACATTCTTTCTGTCCAGGCCACGGTGTCCCAGGGCCCCGGTCCCTGCGGACATCGCCCTTTGAAAGGGCACGACTTCAGTCGTGCCGCAACAGACGCCCCGACTCTGGGCTTCAGCCCCTGAGGAATGCGTTTTGCCGGGTAAACCACGGTCAGGACTTTCGGACCTGGGATAATCCTATTGATGGCCTTTTTTGTCGCCCAATCATCCCAAACACCTCAGTCCGCTCAAGCGCCGCGTCAGCGGTCAGCCCACGCAGACTCACCCGAGCCACCCCAGCCCAACAGAGTAACTTCCGGTTAGCAGGTCACCGCCCGGAATCTCAATCTTGAATAGAAATTGAAGAAGCTTCGTTGACACCGGATACGTTTGCGGATTCCGTCATTGGGCCGTTTTGACGATGGCTTCAGCGTGGGCCAGAACGACGGCGGAGTGCGCGGCGGCCTGATCGTAGTCGCGGACAAATTGCTGTGCCTCGGTTGCCTGGTAGGACGCCAGATTGTGAGCCCAACGGAAGCCGATCGGCTGGTAGAGGAATTCGACAGAGACATGGAAGGGGCCGGTAGCACTGTTGGTGGAGAGGTCGTAGCGCGTGGTGCAGGAGCCCGCGGTGAAGTCGGGATCGGCCACGGCTTCGCCCTTGACGGCAATGTCGGATGGTGCGGTGGACTTGTCAAAGCCGGCGGGGAGGATGCGATTGTCCTTGAGGTACTGCGTGGCGGAGAGCAGGCCGGTGGTGACGTGGCCCTTGCTGTCGCCAAGGATGGGCTCGAAGATCTGGACCTGATCGGGCTGGGTGATGCGGGTGTAGTGCGGCGAGAACCGCGCGGGGTCGACGTCGTTTGCGTTGCCGGCGATGGAGCCGTCGGAGTTGCCCTTGCCGGACTCGAAGACGATGTGGCCGTCGGCGGCGGTAACGACGACGTGGAGCCAGGCGCGGCGCGAAGGGTAGGCCGTGGGAAGCTTGTGGCCGGTTAGGTTTTCAACTCGGACGGAAAAGGAAAGATCGCTGCCGGCAAGGCTCGCGGGGCCGAGAGTGACGCGCGCGGACTGCGACTGAAGGAACGACATGATGCGCGCGGAGGCGGCGGCAAGATCGGCCGGCTGCGCGGTCACGTCGAGATCGCCGCGATGCGCGCCGAGCATGCCTTCCACGAGGAAGTTGGCGCCGGTGAAAGTGTGGAGACGCACGCCGTCGCGCGGCTTGCCGAGAAGAGAAGCAACAGCCACCGGCTCACTCACCGCGGGCATGTGGCATTGCTGGCAAGTCTGCTTGCCGTTCAAGCCGCTGTGCAGCCACTCGAGATAAGGCATCTGCTCGGGAAGCTGGCCGATTGGTTTGCCATCGGGGCCGTAGGCCGTAGTGTACAGAGTGTGACAACTGCCGCACAGGCCGGCATCGCGAATATGGTCGGACTGTGCCAGTGAGTAGCCTGCGGCCATGACGTGCACCTTGTTGACGTTGTCGGAGTCTGGGACGAAAGGGCCGAAAACGGGACGGGGCTCGGTTCCGGGCGCGGCCACGGCGAACTTGCCGCTGTAGGTTGCTGGCGTGCCCAGGCCGGCGGCCTGCATCTGATGGCAGACGGTGCAGGACACGCCATCGGCTGCGGCGGCGTCTTCGGCATGGCCAGAGCTGAGCGGTAAGCGCGAGAAAAGCGCCGTTTCGCGATTCTTGGCCTTGTCCTGCTGGTATTGCAGAGGCATGTGGCAACTGGCGCACTCGGATTGAATGGCGGCGCTTGATTCGGGATGGTCGATGGCTTCGCGACGCACACTGCCCTGCCAGTAGGGATCGCGCGCGGAGTTGGCCATGATGCTCGCGCTCCATTCGAGGCCGATGGAGACATCTTCGCCTTTTGAGGTCTTGAGCTTGTTGTGGCAGTTGGCGCAGCGCGCGGAGGTGCGGAAGTCGTCCGCTGGGCTCTGCTGTGCGTTGGTCTGCGCGCGAGAGGCCGGTGGCAGCGCGAGAAGGGCGAGTGCGACCACTTGGCTTGCCGCAAAGAGAGCTTTATTCATCGCTTCCTCCAATGTGGTTCATGATAAACCGGCGCGCGATGAGCCGAGCGCTCGCGCTGGGAGGCGGCGCCTGATGGGGCCACGCCACCCGCGATGCCCGGTTTTCGGTAAGTTCGATTGCCACGTGGCGAGGACGGACCGACTCATTCATCCAGGCCACTGCAATTCAAAGTATTGCGTTGCGGTCGGATGGTCGCCAACTCGGAAGTCGCCAACTCGGAAGTTACTCGGACGCCACCCAGATGAAGATCCCGCGCGCCCGGTGCTCCAGCACCAGACCCCTGGGCCTGGAAGGGCGAAAAGCTGTAAGCCCGTGCGAGCGAATAGCGAGCGTCTGCCGCACCGCAGGTGCTGTCTGCCGCACCGCAGGGGTTTGCCGATAATTAACTGCTTTCGGCGCATAATGGATTCATGACATCCTGCAGCACAGACCTTCAGGCCCTTGGTCGTTTGACACCGGAGACAAAGCGCCCGTAACCCCTTTGCTTTCTATTATCTGCAAAGAACTCCATTGCAATCATCCGCTTACAGCGCAGCGCATGCCCTATCCCGTTGAAAAAGAAGCTACTTCCTTGCAGAGATGGGGGGGGCACCCCCCCACCGAATCCAACCCATGACCTGGCCTGTCACCCCGAGAGCCCCAGTCCCAGTGTCAAGTCCAGGTGTCAAGAGCTGGACGCCCGGTACCCCTTCCAGCAGTAGCCCTGCCAGGGTACCAACGCCAAAGTGACTCTCTACCCCGCGCCGGCAGGGCAGCTCGCTGGCCCACCACACTCCCGGCCCTGACTCCGCCAACACGCGCGCAGCGCGGCTAACTCGCTGCCTCAGCGCTTCCACGCTCCCAGCAGCCGCCTCAGCAGCACCATCTCGCCCAGGTGGTAGGCATTATGATCCGCGGCCACCAGCGCCTCGCGCAGGATCGTTTGCCCGTCGCCGTGCGGAATCTTCGCGAATAGATCCGTCTTTTCGTCCACCACCAGGTCACACATTGTCTGGAGATCCTTTTGAAACGCCTTTACGCTTTTGGTCCATGCGCTTGCATTCGGCGGGGCCTGCGTTTCGGGCCAATATTCTCTGGGCCACTCGCGGGCCTTGTACTCGGGATTCCGCGAGAAATCCAGAATGTCCCACTGCGCAATCCGCAAATGCTCCAGCAGCTCCCACGCCGAGTGTTCAGCGCCCTTGGGCGTTTTGCCTCTCAACTCCACCGGGAAATCCTTGATTGCGGCTTCGAAGTCCGCGTGCGCATCCCTGCCCTTGAGCAGCTTGACCACATGTTGGCGTAACGCCTTGTCGTTCTTCCTCTCAGTCATTGTTTCTCCTGTGCCCTGATTGCGCAGGGCTCATCGATTGAAATCGAGTTTCAGGAAAGAGATTCCCGATTGAACCAAAGGATGCCGCCAAATCGCGGTTACTTGAACTCACCGAAGTGCACGTCCTCCGCCGCTGGTCCGCCCAGGAACTGAATCGTCGTCGCCGGCCCCAGCTTCTCCGGCCCGCTCCACGACTTCAGCGCCCACACCACCTGCTTGGCTGGAGTCACCTCGATCGCCTGCAGAGTCCCCACCATGTCGGCGGGCGCTGTTTCCCATTCGTTCACCCAGTTGTTGATCACCGTGTTTCCATTCGGCAGCCGCCAGGCCTGTTGCAGGTTGGCGAACGTATAGCCGGGCGCGTCCGCAGGCGTCCAACTCCACGCCGTGTCTCCGCGCCGCGTAATCTCTCGCACGCCTTTGCTATCTGTGATCAGCACATTCCCGTTAGCCAGCGGCGTCACGCCCCAGGGACGGTCCGCCGGAAACGACCAAAGCTCATTGCCGTCCGTGTCGTACTCCACAACCTTGTTCAGGTCCATGTGCGCCACCAACAGGGTTCCCTGCGGAGTGAGCCGCGCGTGGCGGAACTGCCCATGCGTGCTTGGCGGCAGCTTGGTCTTGAGCCGGAACTCCTTCTCTGTCGCGTTGGTTGACGTGTTCACCACACGAACTACCGGAATGTCGCCATTCTGGATGTAAAGCACATGGTCTTTGCCGATAGGCACCGCGGTATGCACCTCTGTGCCCGCCGGAGCGTCGTAGGTCCACACCACATCCTTCTGCGGCGTAACCTCAACAATCCCAAACTGATGTGTGTAGAGAATATTGCCGTTGGAAAGCATCACCGCGTCGCTGATTTCTCCCTTGCCCGCCGGGTCGGAATAACTCCACGCAATCTTTCCCCCGCGCACGATGTAGAGGTTGCGATCATGCGACTCACCGGCATAAAAGAAATCGTGCCGCGCCAGCGAAGTGGAGAAATGTTCCACCGGCGCCTGGGAGAATGCCGGGCCTACGTGGCCCTGTACCTGCGCATGAAGCGCGCCAGCGATTCCAACAACAGCCGCGACAATTGCCAGCTTCGATTTCATTTGAGCTATCCCCTTTGGCGATCAGGATTCATGGCAGCCATCTTACAGCTTGCGGGTACACGATTCACGAATTCGTCCGCCTCGACACTGCTGCCCATTTGCTCTACGCTCAAACGGTGGGCTTCCAGGACTTCCTCGGCAACACGCAAACCGTCACCCATCTGCGCGAGTCGATCCGCGCCGGGCGCTTTCCCCACTCGCTGATCATTGCTGGACCACGAGGCGCGGGCAAATACACGCTCGCCCTCATGCTCGCCAAGGCGGTGAACTGCCTCAATCCAACGGAGTCGGACGGCCTTCCCGACTTCTGCGGCCAGTGTTCCAACTGCCTCCGCATCGACGATTCCGCCAACCTCGAAACCCTGGTTGCCGAAGCGGTTGAAGCTCGCGACGGCCTGCGCGAAACCGACAAGCGCGAGACCCGCATCCTGATTCAGACCCATCCCGACCTGCTCATCGTCCCGCCCGACCCGCCGCAATTGCTCATCAAACTGGGCCAGGT
>PLPU01000604.1:1643-4547 GCA_003159975.1 Acidobacteriaceae bacterium | reverse complement strand
ATGGAGAGGCCGGTTTGGAGGCCGCTGGGGGTGGCTAGTCCCCAGGCCATGGCGGGGGTGTTGTGAGCCAGTCCGAAGCGGCCGTCGGGGCCTAGCAGGATGATGCCGCCGTGGCCGCCGAGGCGGTTATAGAGATACGAAATGGCTTCGCGGGCGGCGATCTCGGGGGCGGAGCCGGCGGCTACGCGGTCGGTGGCCCACTTGCCTAAAACCAATTTCATGATGGGTTCGCCCCAGCCGGTCAGGGAGACGGCGGCGGCGAGATTGTCGGCGTAGCAACCGCAACCGATGAGGGACGAGTCGCCGACGCGGCCGGGGGTTTTGTTGAGGGTGCCTCCGGTGGAGGTGGCGGCGGCGAGGTTGCCGTGGCCGTCGAGGGCTACGGCGCCTACGGTGTCGTGACTGTCAAAGCCGGGGAGAAATGGTGGGTTTCTCCTATCCCCGGTCTCAGAATCGAGACCGGGGGCACCCGCGGGGTTGTCCGGATTGGCGGTGAAGGCGGTTTCGGGGTCTTTGTCGTCTGCTGTTTGGCCGGAGAAGGTTTCGTCGGCTAGTCCCGCGGAGTGGCGGGCCTGGGCTTGGAGGAGGCGCTCGCGCTCGCGATCGAGGACTAGCTCGGCGTTGTGGATGAGGGGCATGCCGTGGGCGTGGGCGAAGCGCTCCGCGCCTTCAGCGACAAAGTAGACGTGCGGCGACTTCTCCAGGACGAGGCGTGCGGCCTGGATGGGGTTGCGCAGATGTTCGACGCAGGCGACACCGCCGGCTTTCATGCGACCGCCGTCCATGATGAGGGCGTCGAGTTGTACGCGGCCGTCGGAGGTGAGGAAGCTGCCGCGGCCGGCGTCGAAGGCGGGGTCGTCTTCAAGGACGGTGACGGCGGCTTCAACGGCGTCGATGGCCGATCCGCCGAGGGAGAGGATGGCGTAGCCAGCTTCAAGGGCGCGGCGGACACCGGACTCGTGGGCGGCTGCGGCATCGGCGGGAATGGCCCAGGCGCCGCCGTGGACGAGGAGGGTGGGGTCGTGAGTGGCTGGGGATGTCACGGGGACTATGGTAGAGCATTGGGCGGGACATTGAATGGGGTGGGGAAATGGTTGTCAAGAAGACGTGAGCGGGCAAGGGAGGGTAAACGCTTGAAAACAAGAGAAAAATAGGTGGGATCGGGTTTGCGTGCAATTAAGGGTGAATTCTGTAAGCTAAGAACAACGACAGCGAAATAACTCGAAGGTGAGTATGAGGCTCACCTGAATCTCTTCGGGCCACTTCCGCAGGTTCGGCACATTTTGATGAATGAGAAGGGGCGATTCCATTAAGGAATTGCCCCTTTTTGTTTCTGCACGGAGTACGAACGGGTGCGGAATGCTGGAACGGGAACGGCGGACAGATGACAACACAGACGCACGATGCAGCACGGAAGAACGGCAGAGGAAAAGGGAAAATGCTGAACAAAGAGGCCTTCCAAGCGATGGAAAGAAACGCAAGCGAGATTGTCCAGGTGCTGGCAATAGGCGCGGCCAAGGGGGATCTCAAGAGCGCTCAATTGCTGGTTGAACTTGCGGAAGGGGACATGGATGCGGAGGAGACCGTGAAGGAACGGCCGCTTCTGGCGTTGGCGGCGAAGCTGGCTGCGGAGCCGCAATGGCCACTCGACGCTCCGTACGAGGACTGGGGCGAGGATGACGTTGAGGAAACAGCAGTTGAACGCGGGGAATTTGTAACGGCTTAATCGTTGTTTTGGCAGGGAATGCGGTGGGCATGCGCGGTGCAGATGGCGGCGCAGCCTACCGCATTTTCAGGAAGAAAGAAGAGATGCGGATGAAGCTCATGATGGACGATTGGTTCGGCGCAGGCAGACGGATGGGACTGAAACTTGGGCTGAGACACGGGTTGGGACTCTGCCTTGTGTGGATGGGGTTTATCGGTGTTGTTGGTGCGCAGGCGCCGAGCACGACGACGGTCCAGGGGCCGGTGTACCTGGCGAACGGCGCACCCGGCGCGGGAACACTGAACGTGAGCTGGCCGGCATTTACTACGGCAGGAGGGCAGACCATTACGGCGGGTCACTTGATGGTGACGATCGCGCCGGATGGATTTCTGAGCGTGAATCTTGCGCCCAATGTGGGAGCGACGCCGGCGGGGCTGTATTATACGGCGGTTTTCCAGATGAGCGACGGAACGACGAGCACCGAATACTGGGTGGTNNCCGGTGGCGGCGCAGGCAAGCATTGGACAGGTGCAGTCGCAGGTGATGCCGGCGGCGCAGGCTGTGCAGGCGGTGAGCAAGGCGTATGTAGACCAGTCGATCACGGAGCTGACGGGGAGCCTGTTGACGGCTTCGGGAGGAACGCTGAGCGGACCGCTGTATTTGAACGGCGATCCGACGCAGCCGTTGCAGGCGGCGGACAAGCATTATGTGGATACGTCGATTAGCAGCATGGATGCCGTAAGCCTGGGCGCGAGCGTCACTCAATTCGCAGGAGAGCTGACGGGGTTGCAACTGGGAGCGGCATACCAGGTGGATCAGTTTCCGGGCGCGGACTTTGGAGTGAAGCTGCAGGCTTGCGTGAGCGCAGTGAGCGCAGTGTATGGCGGGACATGCGACGCGCGCAATTTTTCGGGCACGCTGGCGATGGGCTCGAACGTGACGGTGGCGACGGGAAATGTGACGGTGCTGTTGCCGTGCGCGACGATTGCGACAGCGAACCAATTGATTGTGACGGCGGGAACGCGGAATGTGGCATTGCGTGGATGCTCGTGGCGGGGAGCGAGCACGGCAAGCGGCAGCCAGGGCGGGACGGTATTTCTGTATTCGGGTGCGGGCGCGATGGTGCAGGTGGGCGACCCAACGTACGCGGTGGATACGATGGGCTTCCACATGGATGATGTGGTCATTAATACGACGGC
>PLPU01000604.1:1323-1584 GCA_003159975.1 Acidobacteriaceae bacterium | reverse complement strand
GACGGACTGGATGAATGCGAGCACGTTCAGGCGGATGCACATCGATTGTCCGACGAGCGGGGGAAGTCCGATCGGCGGGACGTATGGAATTAACCTGCAGCAGGGCGATGGAAACACGTTTTCGGGCGGCGATGTAGAGGGTTGCGCGACGGCTTTGCACCTGGGACCGAACGCGCAATGCAACACGATTGTTGGACTGCGCACCGAGAACTCGACCAACCAGGTGGTGGCGGATGTGGGCAGCGCCTACAACAACTGGAT
>PLPU01000604.1:0-1192 GCA_003159975.1 Acidobacteriaceae bacterium | reverse complement strand
TTGAGCGATGCGACGGCGGGCGAGCAGTTCTACCAGGTGCTGGATGAGCTGAACAGCGTTTACCGGCTTTCGATTGGGCAGTATAACAACGGGCAGGCGAGCACGAATAATCAGACGGTGGTTAACGCGGCGGGGACGGGCGCCGTGGTTCTGAACGGGTCGAATAACTCCGGGACCGGGGGAGTGGTGATTGGATCGGGTGGGCCGAGCGAGACGACCGTGGCGACGATCAGCAATGCAGGGAGTGCGCAATTCAACGGAACGCTGCAGGTGAGCGGCGTAACCACGTTAGCCGGTTCGCCGACGGTGAGGAATCAGTTGGACGCGGAGATTGACTCGATTCTGTGGGCGGGATTGACGCAGAGCCAGAAGGAGTCGTTGATCTACAAGGACTGGAACGGGACCAGCCAGTGGTATGCGGAAAAGGATCAGTACAACAACTGGGCGCTGAACTCGGCGGTGGGAGGCCTGGATAGCTTCAAGGCTTACCAGAGCACCAATAGCGGCGACACGTACGTCAATGCTTCGAACGCTTCGGGCGTGGTGCGGGTGAATTACGAAGCCGGGTCGGGGGCGGGATTCAAGGTTTACGGGGGCAGCAACAGTTCTGTGTATGCAAGCTTTACGGCGCCGACTGCGATCGAGTTTCCGGGACTGGCGGCGAACATCGGGGTTAACTGCGTTCAGATCGATAACTCTGGTTACATTACGAATACCGGTATGCCCTGCGGCACGGGGAATGGCAACGGCACGGTAGGCACAGGGAACGCCGGACAGATTGCTTATTACACTGCAAGCGGCACTTCGATTAGCGGACTGAGCGCTGTTCCACTGACCGCGGGAGGGACAGGATCTTCCACTGCCGCTGGAGGGCTGGCGAATCTCGGTGGATTGGCACTTTCAGGCGGCACTTTGACGGGAGGTTTGACTGCTCCGCAGTTGAATGGGCCGCTTGCGGGTAGTGTGACCGGAAACGTCACCGGTAATGTCACCGGCAATGTTTCTGGGACCGCATCGAATGTGACCGGGACGGTGTTGTTGGGAAACGGCGGGACGGGGGCTTCGACGGCGGCGGGCGCACTGGCTAATCTCGGTGGATTGGCACTTTCAGGCGGCACTTTGACGGGAGGTTTGACTGCTCCGCAGTTGAATGGACCGCTTGCGGGCAATGTGACCGGAAACGTCACCGGTA
>PLPU01000034.1:0-2888 GCA_003159975.1 Acidobacteriaceae bacterium | reverse complement strand
TGGCAACACCCTCCTAAACACTCGGTAGTGGTGCAGTTTGACCATACGGGAATTAATCGAGGGTGCGAAACTGAAAAGGCGGGCTGTTCGACGCCTTCAAAGCCAACCCCGCGGTCAAGAGAGGAATCCATAATACATATGGCGACGCACCCGCAGACGTGGATAAAGGTCAACGCGCCAGTAGATGCAGGGGTTGCGGAGATCGTATCGATCCTCAGCACCGTTGACGGTTTGGAGACACTACAAAGTTGCCAGGGCGAGCCCGGTGACCGCCAAGGCTATGTGTATTTTGCCTGTGGGGATTGGAAGAGGCTTTCTCAATTTGTGTTTGAGCGAATTGGACCAGTACTCAAAGAGAAACTAGATGAAGACGCGACATTGACCGTAGAGGCGACCAGCGCTGATGAGCCAATGGCAAAATTAAGCTTTAGGGCAGAAGCTGCCGACATGGTAGTATCCGCCCTAAAGGAAGTATTACGTTAGGAGCGTCCGTAAGTCTGGGTGCTCTCATGGCAGGGAATGCACAGCGCCTCACAATTGCTGAGTACATCCTTGCCGCCCGATGCGACCGCTGTCACGTGATGGGCGTGCCACCGCCCAGTCAGTTTTGCGGGACAATGGTACTCTTTGTGAACTTTACATGTCAGGCGCGTGCATTCGCACTGGTATCCAGCGCGTTTGAGCGCCGCCTGTTTTGTTTCGTCAGAAAAGGCCATATGGCCTCCTTAAAGGTTATGCGGCGTTAGACATCTCATTCGCGTCAAGCAGGGCGATTAGCTCTTCCAAAGACCAGACGTGATCCGCGATCCCTGCTTCCATTGCGGGTGTCACCCGTAGCGTCTTATGAACTCTGCAAAAGTTGTAATGCAGGAAGTAGAGCGCCACTGCGTGACCGTGGTTCTCTAACTTCTTACTGAATCCGTTTGTCAGTCGCGTAAACCGGCGCATCGACATGCGCATGGTCAAATTCTGCCGCTCGACGTAGCTTGTGGAAACATGCGCGGGGTCCGGGTCGCCGCTCACTACCTTCATGTCGCATCCGATGCAGCTTGCGGGGCTGTAACGGTGCTCAGGCTCGTTTGACGCTCCGAATACCTTGTGGAGCATCGCATAGTCAGCATCGCCGCCGAAAGCCTCCTCTACAGCCTTGAGGTAAGGTTTGTGAGCGTCCGTCGTGATCTGTGGATGCCCAACGATGCGTTCCCGGCAATCCATCATGAAATCCGTTGCCCATCCTGTTGTGCGTCCGCCTACAAGGTAAGAGACGCACATTTTAGTGTCGGCATCAATGGCCGTCCAGGTCCACACATCACCCCAGCCTTGATCTTTCTTTTCAGGCGATGCGTTCTTTTGCTTGGCTCCCACGAAAGCCCAAATCTCATCTCATTGGAGACGGCGAACGCGAAGGCCGCGCACATTGCGGTGGTGATATTCGGCGGCGGCACAGCCCAAATCGCGGAGAAGGTTGAGCACTGTATGTTTAGCAGCGCCGGTCATTCGGCACGTGGCATTGATGGATACGCCTTCGACCAGAGCCGAAAGGACTTGAGCCCGCTTTTCTGTGTTCAACCGATTCATGATGAAATAATGCTAATATATTGACTGTTTAATGTCAAGAACTAAGCAACCAATCGTAACTATTTTGCTTGACAATTGCACCAATGGGACGTTATCTTGTCTTATCGGTTCCTGCTCGCTGTACATGGATTGTCAATCCATGTACGGGGAATTGACAACAAAACTGAATAAAACGGAGGCATAGGCCGATAGGCCTATGTAGGAGGACCCCGCATGGCAACCATCAGCGCAATCCCTGTGATTGACCCCGACGTAAAGTTCGTTGGCGTCAGTAAATTGCGCGATTTGAACGCAACGAAGCTCCGGGACAATGCACAAACCACGTACGTGTTTCAGGACAACGATCAACCACTAGCAGTCTTGCTCAGCTACGACAGGTATCTAACCATGCAAAGCCAGCTTGAGGGTATTGTCGGGTTGTTGGAGATGCTCACAAACGAAGAAGAGCAGAACGGAGTTGTGGCTGGCTTGCGAGACTCTGCGGCTGGCCGTGTCAAGTCCTTTGCTCAGATCAAGGCGGCGCTGAGAGGCAGCAACGATGGCTCACCAAAGAAGTGAAAGCCAGGACGATAATCCACAAAACGCAGCTTCGGCAGTCTATGAGGTTCTTTTAACGGCGACTGCCGAAGCTGCATATTCAAAGTATTTTGAGGCCGCACAGAGAGCGATAAGTCGAGGAGACTTAACAAATGCTCATTGCACTACTTTGCGCCAGATAGACGATGCCTTGGAAAACATGATTCCTCATGACCCCCTCAATGCCCGCTATGCGCTTGCTGGCGACTTAAGGCCGATATTTAGGCTTCGCAAGGGACGTTTGAGAATCTGTTGGATCGGTTCTGCCGATCAGCGTCGAGTGTACGTTCTCTTTATTGCCGAGACGCTGAGAAAAGCTGGCGATGTAAATGATCCATATAAAATTCTGACGAAGATGGTGAAGAACGGAACCTATAACCAGTTCTTCAAGCAGCTCGGCATCACGCCTCCGCCCATCGCACCGTCCTACCGGATTCAATAGGACAGCTACTCTTCCGTCGCTTCCTTGACGATCCGCGCTGCGGCTTGGCTGAAATCCTCACGCGTGGCTGGGCATTCTTGCTCGCGCATATCTTCGGGGATTTCCGCGTTCACATAGAGAACGATCTGCGAACAGCGAACGCATTGAACTCCGGCAACCGCTATGCCTTCGAACACCACCCTGTCGAACCTATGTTTTGCCATGCCCAAAGTTTACGCCAGGTGGTTCAGCTTCGCTAGCCCTGTGGAAATCCAAACTGCACCACTACCAAACACTCATCTGCATTGACTTG
>PLPU01000593.1:4594-7285 GCA_003159975.1 Acidobacteriaceae bacterium | reverse complement strand
GATCAGCGTAGCGTTGATCCCGCCGAATCCAAATGAATTCGACAGCGCCACATCGAAGCTGTGGTCGATCGCCTTGTTGGGCACGTAGTCCAGCCTGCACTCGGGGTCCACATTGTCCAGGTTAATCGTCGGCGGAAGCTGCTGGTTCACCAGCGCCAGCACGGTGATGCCTGCTTCCAGGCCGCCCGCGCCGCCCAGCAGATGGCCGGTCATCGATTTGGTCCCGCTGATCTTGAGTTTGTGGCTCAGCGCATGCTCGCCAAACACCAACTCAATCGCCCGCGATTCGTTGCCATCGCCAGCAGGCGTCGAAGTGGCATGCGCATTCACATAGCCCACTTCCTCCGGCGCAATGCCCGCGTCCTTCAGCGCCGCCCGCATCGCGCGTTGCGCGCCCTGGCCCTCGGGCGCAATGCCCGTCATGTGGTACGCATCGGCGCTCATGCCGTAGCCGATTACTTCGCCCAGGATCTTCGCGCCGCGCGCTTTGGCAAACTCCAGCTCTTCCAGAATCAGAATCCCCGCGCCCTCGCCGATCACAAACCCATCGCGATCCCTGTCGAAGGGCCGGCTTGCCCGCGTGGGGTCGTCGTTGCGCTGTGACAGTGCGCGCATCGCCGCAAATCCGCCCACCGAAAGCGGCGTCACAGAAGCTTCCGCGCCCCCGGCAATCATCACGTCCGCATCCCCGTGCATGATCATGCGCACCGAGTCCCCAATGGAATTGGCGCTGGTGGCGCAGGCCGTGGCAGTCGCCGAAATGGGCCCCTTGGCGCCATACCGAATACTGATTTGCCCGGCCGCCATGTTCACAATGACTGCGGGAATGAAGAAGGGCGAAATCTTCCGCGGGCCGCCCGCCAGCAGGTTCGAGTGCTCGCGCTCGATAATCTCGAATCCGCCAATGCCGGAGCCAATGAAGACGCCCACCCGGTCGGCAATCTCCTCGGTAATCTTGAGGCCTGACTGGGCAATCGCTTCCTGAACCGCCGCGAACGCAAAATGAATGAATCGCCCCATCTTGCGCGACTCTTTTTTGTCCACGAAGTTCAGCGGGTCAAAGTTCTTGACCTCGGCGGCAAACGTGACCGGAAAGCCGGTAGTATCGAACCCCTGAATGGGAGCCATACCGCTGGCGCCGGCCAAAAGCTGCCGCCATACTTCGGGCGCGGTGTTGCCCACACCGCACACCAGCCCAAGGCCAGTGATGACGACTCGACGAGTCACTGGCTACTTGGCACCTTTCGGTTCTTTCGCGTTCTTCTCGATGTAGTCGATCGCGTCCTTCACGGTCTTGATCTTCTCGGCGTCTTCGTCCGGGATCTCCAGGTCGAAGGCCTCTTCAAACTGCATCACCAGCTCCACCACGTCCAGCGAATCCGCGCCCAGGTCTTCCTGGAAGCTCGCGCCGGGGGTCACTTCGGCTTCGTCCACCTGCAACTGCTCGACGATGATCTGTTTCACCTTCTCTTCAACGGCCATGCGTGCTTCTCCTCGTTTTCTTCAAAGCTTTTTTGAGTCAGTCCGGGGGTCAACTGCAATCCTGTACTGCTTGCCTACAATACCGTTCCAGGTCATGGGGACACAACCATTGCGCCCAAAAAAGTGCGCATGGCCCCGAATCTCTAAGTTTACCGGGCGGGTGTGGGTGTGTAAAGGACAGGGAACAGGGAATAGGGAACAGGGTTCAGGGAAGAGCCGTTGCAGATGAGCAACCCGCAGGATTTGCGGAGAAATGCACAGCCCGAAGGCGTACATTAGGCGAAGCGGGAAAGGGACAAGAAATGCAGGGGTTAATTGGTGCAATCGTGGCCGCGTTCGCGGGAATCGTGG
This sequence comes from Acidobacteriaceae bacterium, assembly GCA_003159975.1. Classification (GTDB taxonomy): domain Bacteria; phylum Acidobacteriota; class Terriglobia; order Terriglobales; family Acidobacteriaceae; genus Telmatobacter. Next base: position 5,452 of record PLPU01000593.1, on the reverse strand, counting down.
TGGGATTCTGGCTGCGCGGCGCCTCGGCAAAGGCCGAAAAGATGCAGTTGCAGCAGCGTGCGGATGAACTTGCCGCGCAGTTGGCCGCCGGGCGCACCGAGTTGGAGAAGGTCCAGGCCGAGTCGGCTGGGCGCGCCGGTTTTGAATCACTCGCCGCCGAGCGGCAGAACACGATTGCGCAGATGGCCGCTGAGCGCGAAGCTCTGCGCGCAGACCTTGCTTCGAGAGCAGCAGTCGAGGCGCAGGCGCTTGCCCAGGTGAGCGGTCTGCGGGCTGAGTTAAAGGCTGAGCGCGCGGCCCTCGCCGAGAAACTGGCTTTGCTGGAGTCAGCCAAGCAGACCCTCGCCAACCAATTCGAAGCTCTCGCCGGGAAAATTCTCGATGAAAAATCGAAGTCATTTTCCGAAGGCAGCCAGAAGGAACTCGGCACGCTGCTTACGCCGCTCAAAACTCAGATTGAAGATTTCCGTAAGAAAGTCGAAGAAGCGCAGAGCGACTCCAAAACCGGCGTGGCCAGGCTCGAAGGCCTCATCGGCAACCTGGGCAGCCTCAATTTGCAACTGGCCGAAGAAGCAAAGAACCTGACCACCGCACTGCGCGGCTCCGCCAAGGCACAGGGAGACTGGGGCGAGTTCATTCTGCGCGACCTGCTTGAGAAGGCCGGTCTGCGCGAAGGCGAGCAATATAGCTTTCAGCAGAGCTTTACCGGCCTCGCATCGGAAGATGATGAAAAATCAAAGTCCGCACGCACCGACGTCATCGTCTACCTGCCCGGCGGGCGCAATCTCATCATTGATTCCAAAGTCTCGCTCCTTGCCTATACCGACTACGCCAATGCCGCCACCGACGACGAGCGCA
>PLPU01000593.1:0-4542 GCA_003159975.1 Acidobacteriaceae bacterium | reverse complement strand
CCGGCCTATGGGCCGATGCCTACGCGCAGGGCATTTTGCTGGTCGGGCCAACCACGTTGCTCTATGTGATCCGCATCGTCAACGTGCTTTGGCAGCAGGAACTGCAGGCACGCAGCGTGCGCGATGTNNAAGCCGTAGGCAAGAGCCTTCGCACTGCCGATATGAGCTACGCCAACGCCATGAGGAAGCTCAGCGAAGGCCGTGGCAATTTAGTTCGACAAGTGGAAATGCTCAAGCAGTTAGGCATCAGAACCAGCAAGCAGATTCCGCGCGGCTTGCTCGACGATGCCGACGAAGAAGAGCCCGGCTTGGCGTTGGCCGCGAGCGCGGAAGATGGCGTTGATGCCGAATGAAACGGAGGGAGCATGGGCCCTCAGGCCCATGAATACCATTCCCGCGAGGGCGATGGGGCTTTAGCCCCGGAAGGTTCTTACCAAATGTCATTGGACCCGTCGATGAGACCGATGCTTCAATCGCTCAAAACAGAGCTTGAATCGTATCTCCCTTCGCTGGAAGCGAAGCGGGCGACGGTCCCTATTGCCAACGACTGTTACGAGGCTGCGTGTTACTGGTGCGATCTCGGCCGCTGGGTCCTGGAATCGAATACCAAGGTAAATTATCCGGAGCGGGCAAAGGGCGAACGAATGCTTCTCGCCCAATTGCAAAGGTTTCTTGAGGGCAAATCTCCGGAGGAACAAGTAGAGTACGCGCCTGTTCTGAAGGCAGGCAGTGAGCTCGTGGAGATAGTCGGCACAGTGCAGCCGCCGGCGGACGGTCATCTCGGCTTTCTGCGCATAACTCGCGAGTTATTCAGCTTTCTGCGAACTGAGTTTCAATTCACCGAAGATGATACAGAGCCAACCAGTATCCGCTTCAGCTCTGGAGTCGTCTATGTGGAACTTGGCTGTTCTATCAGTCCGTCGTTGACTTGCACCTTTGGGCCCGAACCGCAGGGATCGAAGCACTTCTGGATTGACGATCTTCTCTACTCAAATCACGACGACCGATACCAATCTCTGCCGGAGCGTCTAGACATGCGCGTGCCAGCGGACATTGAAGAGTGGTTTGGTTTTCTCGCGGGGGTCTTCAAGCAGTACGGATCGCCTGTTTTTGAGAATCGCCCCGGCATTTTCGAGGCGCTCGCAAAAGCGCAGGCTGAACGCGACGCGGCCTATGCACGAGCAATGGATCTGAAATACGGGCCCAGCGAGGCTACCCCCGCTAACTCCCAAGCGCCTCTCTCATCCGCCGCCAAGTAGTCTCCAGCTCTTCCGGCAGCATTCGCGTCTCGCCAATCGTGGTCATGAAGTTGGTATCGCCCGACCACCGCGGCAGCGCATGCATATGCAAATGCCCGGCAACCCCCGCACCGCCCGCGCGCCCAATATTCAATCCAAAATTGAAGCCTTGCGCGTTATAGAGGGTTTGCAGCGCCGCCTCAGTCCGCTGCGCCAATTCAATCAGCTCATGCGCAGCCTCCGGCGGCAGCGCCGCCAGTCGGTCGAGGTGCGCGTACGGCATCACCATCACGTGGCCCGAGGTATACGGAAACGCGTTCAGGCAGATGAAGCAGTGTTTCCCTCGCAAAATCAGTCCGGCCGCCCGCTCCGCTTCATCTGTGTCCATGCCGTTCGCAATGGCGTAATCGATCGAGGCAATCAGGTTGCAGAAGACGCACCCCTTGTCGCCGGGCCAGGCGGAAAGCGCCTCGGGAACGCCGGGGCGCGCCGTCGTCTTCGCCGCGGTAACGTAGGCATAGCGCCAGGGAGTCCAGAGATGATCCATAGAGGTTGCGCCGTTCCAAACCAGTATAAGGGGGTTTCTCCGATACATCGGACCTATCCGCGCGCTCGCGATTTCTCACTCTATGGGACAGTGATCCACTGCTCCATGCGAATTCGTCTTTATCAGCCGCTGGTGCCAGTGTCCGCGACCCCTAAGTCCATTGCCTGCGACCACCCTTTATGAATTTGCGATTGCAATGCCGTTTTGCACCATTTGTGGGCAAGCTGTTGGATTGACGCGGGAAAGCTGACATTGCTACACTCAGAAGCGTACCTTGCTGTGCGGATTCCAACAGTGAGATACGGCCGCCCTCCAGCAAGCAGTTGCCTGCCGGGTGTTTCCCTTGGGAGACTAGTCGCTACCACTCCAGCGCAACAGGCTGGCAGGACTGTCCCTGCGAAAACACCATTGGCACAAACGTACGGCCTGTTGGTGGGGTACGGTCTCAAGGCGTCTTCGCCGCCGAAAATCGCGGCGCGGGGGCCAAACCCAGCGGCAAGCAATTTGAGCCGCGGGACCAAGGAATTCCGGAGCCGCAGTGATGCCAAACGTCCTCAATCCCGAACCCGAGAGCATAACCCTGAACACCGAATTGGAAACCCCAACACTCGAGCCTGCGACGGAGCAAGAGCAGCCGTCGTACGAATCCACGTCCAACCCTGAGACCGCCGAAGCAGTAGACATTTCCGCGCTGGACGCCGATGCCCCAACCGAGCCTGTAGCCGAGGCTGCGCCTGTGGAAGAAGCCACTCAAGTGGAAGATCCAGCAGAGGCCACCCCGCTCGTAGCAGAGCTCGCATCAGGAGTTGCAACGGAAGTTACCGCGCAATCCGAGTCCGTTCCTCAAGCAGAAGTTGCCGCGGAAGTCGCGCCGGCCGCCGACGCGGTTACGAAAGCACCCGAGCCGTCAGCATCTGAATCGGAGCCTGCCACCCAGGCCGCGCCTGTCGCCGCAGCGCATGCGCACGATTCCCACGGCGCTGAACCGATGGACGACTTCTCTGCCGCCCTCGCCGCGTTTGAACGCGAACAGGCCGCCGAGGCCGCTGCCGTTGAAGCCTATGGCGACAAGATCGTCTCCGGCACAGTACTCAAGCAGACTGAAAAGCACCTGGTCGTGGACGTGGGCCTCAAGTCCGAAGGCCTTGTGCCCCTGGAGCAGGTTCTCGACCACACCGGAGCCGTCAAATTCCAGCCTGGCGATGTCATCGATGTCGTCATCGAGCGCGAGGAGCCCGAAGGCGGCTACCTCGTCAGCTTCGAGCGCGCACAGCGTCTGCGCGTGTGGGACGTGATCGAGAAGGCCGCAAACGACAAGACCCCCGTGATCGGCACAGTGGTCAGCCGCGTCAAGGGCGGACTCACCGTCGACATCGGCCTCAAGGCGTTCTTGCCCGGCTCGCAGCTTGAAATTCGCCCGGTCCGCAATCTCGATGGCTATCTCGGCCAGAAGATTGAAGTCCGCGTCATCAAGCTCAACAAGAAGCGCGGCAACGTCGTTGTCAGCCGCAAGGAAATCCTCGAAGAAGAGCAGAACGCCAAACGCTCCGGCACCCTCGAGCAGTTGGGCGAAGGCGCGGTCCTCACCGGCACGGTCAAGAACCTCACCGACTACGGTGCGTTCGTTGACCTCGGCGGCATCGACGGCCTCCTGCACATCACCGATATGAGCTGGGGCCGCCTCACCCATCCTCGCGACCTGGTCAATGTTGGTGACGAAATCCAGGTCAAGGTGCTCAAGTTCGACAAGGACAAGCAGCGCGTCTCGCTGGGCTTCAAGCAGCTCACGCCCGATCCGTGGCTCGATGCCACCGAGCGCTACCCCGTCGGCGCACGCGTCCATGGCCGCGTGCTTTCGGTTACCGACTACGGTGCGTTCGTTGAGCTCGAGCAGGGCATTGAGGGTTTGGTTCACCTCTCTGAGATGACCTGGTCCAAGCGCCTCAAGCATCCGTCCAAACTGGTCAAGCCGGGCGATGAAGTCGAGACTGTTGTACTCAGCGTCAATCCGGCCGATCGCCGCATCTCGCTGGGCATGAAGCAGCTCCTCGACAACCCCTGGGAAAACCTGACCGAGCGCTATCCGGCCGGCACAGTGGTTGAAGGCCGCGTGCGCAACCTGACCGACTTTGGCGCCTTCATTGAAATTGAAGACGGCATCGACGGCTTGGTACACGTCTCCAACCTGAGCTGGACCAAGCGCGTCAAGCATCCTTCTGAAATCGTAAAGAAGGGTGAAAAGGTGAAGGCAGTCGTTCTCGGCGTCGAGCCGCAGAATCGTCGCCTCTCGCTGGGCATCAAGCAGTTGCAGCCCGATGTCTGGGAAAGCTTCTTCGCCGCTCATCGCGTCGGGGATGTGGTCCACGGCAAGGTGCTGCGCACGGCGCAGTTCGGCGCATTCGTTGAGATTGCCGAGGGAGTGGAAGGTCTTTGCCACATCTCCGAGGCAGGCGACGAAGGCGGCGGTCCATCCAAGCTTGAAACCGGTCTGGAGCACGACTTCAAGATCATCAAGATCAACGTGGAGGAGAAGAAGGTAGGCTTGAGCCTGCGCGCAGTCAGTGGCCACGAAGCCAGCCGCGCCGAGGTTCAGGACTACAAGTCGGAAAATCGCGGCGGCGGCAGCCACAAGGCCCCGGTCTCCTCGTCCACCACCACCCTTGGCGATCTCATCAACTGGAAGAGCGAGCGCGAAAGCTAGCTTTCGCACGCAGCCAAAAACAAGAACGGCCGCTCCTCGGAGCGGCCGTTCTGCGT
>PLPU01000503.1:8996-10312 GCA_003159975.1 Acidobacteriaceae bacterium | reverse complement strand
GCGGGTGGGTGGGAGTCGAGGGTGTCAGTGCTCATGCTTCCTATGATACAGAAACATGGTTCTGGAGATCGGAACGGATTGCCGGGAGTCAGCTTTCAGCTTGGTGACCCGGTTCAAGCTGTCAGGCATGTCCCCGGTCCGTACCACCACCCCTACCCCTCCCCCGGGTCTTTTTCCTAAAATCCTTGTTTTCACGGGGTTACTAGTTGGCCGCAGCGTAAGCATGACATAACAAATGAGTTATTGTCATACATAAGAAAACAAATGGTTTATGGACCAATTTCCGGTGCTTTTTCGTGGTTACGCTGCAAGTATTACATAACAAAGGCGTTACGGGCAATGTCTTCGGTCTGCATTGGTTGTGGAAGACACTATGAAACCATTGTGCTCTAAAAGTGGGTAATTATATGCAAATGGATTTTGGTGGTCAGACGGCGATCCGGTACAGGGTGTGCGGGCTCTCGTAGGCGACCAGCCGTCGCCATCCGAATCAGGGATTGTTGAAGAATGCCTGATTTTTGATCTGATGCCGAAAAAACGTACCGCAGGGGCTGAAGCCCGACGCATTTTATGGGCACTAGCGGCACGACTAAAGTCGTGCCCTTTCGCACATCTACGTCAAGGACGAGTTTCTCAGCAGGTTGTGAAGTCGTGACCTAAGAAAGAAACAGGATGGAGGGCGGAAAGACCCGATGGCCGATGGTTGGCCTTTGTGGTCTCCCACCCATCGAGCAAAAAAACGCTCGATGGATGGGGCACCCGCCTGATTTTTGATCTGACGCCGAAAAACATTCCGCAGGGGCTGAAGCCCGTCTTTTTCTGTTGGCTTTATCGGCCCGACTGAAGTCGTGCCCTGTTACAAAGCCTTGTGAGTATTGCGCTAGCAACAAGTTTTTCCGCGGCGGGTTCAGACGGGGGGGCAGCGGGGTCGGACGGGAGGCGACGGAAATGCGGCGCTTAGGGCTCGACGAGGACGCCGTCGAACATGGAGGCGGCTACCAGCTTGTTGCCCGCGGCGCGGATCAGGTTGATGCGGTAGCCGGGCTGACTCCATTTCCAATCGAGCGTTCTGGGGGCGATGGAGTAGACCTGGTCGCTTTCACGCGAGCTCACCAATACCTTGTCGAGGCCTGGGTCATAGTAGAGGTCGTCGACGTCGCGGAAGGGCATGCGCTCGATCCAGAGCCAGGACTTGCCCAGGTCGTGGGTGAAGTAGACGCCTTCGCGGGCGCCGAGCCAGAGGGTTCCATCCGCTGAAAAGGCCACGCGATGAATGCGCGTGAGCATGGTGGGAATCTGCATGGGCATCCAGGTGG
>PLPU01000503.1:3569-8972 GCA_003159975.1 Acidobacteriaceae bacterium | reverse complement strand
GCCAGCCATACGTCGCCTGAAACGTCGAGCGCATTCACGCGGCTTTCCAACTGAATCACCGGAGCCTGCACTTCTTTTTCAATATTGACGCGCTTGTTATAGTGAGTCTCGCTCGCTATTCTGACAATCGTGTTGGCGATGGTGTTCTTCGGTTGCCAGATGGGATTGCCGTCGGGCCCGTCGGGACTGAGGGCGAAGATGCCGTGGTTGGTGCCCGCCAGGACTGTTCCGTCGGCGGTTTGGGCGAGAGCGAAGACATCGCGGCCGTCGAGCCCCTCGCCGGTTTGCCGCCACTGAGCTCCCCCATTGGTTGAGATGAACACGCCGCCGTATTGCTTGTCGTTGACCACGCCCGCGATCAGGCGAGCGGGATTGGCGCGGTCGACCAGCAGCGCCTCGACTTTGCGTCCGGAGATGCCCTGATTCGATTGGGTGAAGGTCTCGCCCGCGTCACTGCTGGCGAGCACGCCGCCGCGATCGGTAGCCAGCAGCACNNTTCGCGGTTTTCCGGGTCCTGCATCAGCACGCGCGTGCGGCGCGCCGTGGAGGGAATGCCTTCGATCTTGCGGAATAGCTCGCCGGCCGAGTCGCTCTTGTAGATTCCGCTGCAGGCGCTCAGAAAAACGGTGCTGGGTTTGACGGGATCGATGATGATCGAGAACACGTCGGAGTCTTCAATGATGCCTTTCTTGATGTTGTGCCAATGTTCACCGCCGTCTTCTGTTTTCCAGGGCAGATGCCAGGTGCCGGCGTAGAGAATGTTCGGATTGGCGGGATCGACGGCCAGCGACTCGACTTCGTGAATCTCGGTGCTGCCGGGCGGGCTGATCAGGGCCCATGAGCCGCCGGCATCGGTGGAGCGGAAGACTCCGGCGAGCGTTCCGGCAAAGAGCGTGCGGGGATCTGAGGGAGCCTGAGCAAAGGCGCGAATCGACTGGCCGTGCAGGCCTGGCGACTCAGTCCAGGTTTTGCCGGAGTCGTGGCTGATCCAGAGGCCGCCGTCGCTGTCGTGCCAACCAGCGACGTAGAGCGTGGCAGGATCGGCCGCGTCCACGACGATATTGTCCAGAATAAGGCCGTCAGAAGTCCCGATCCTGGCCAGGCGATGCCAGGAGGCACCCCCGTCACGGGATTCATAAAGCCAACTGCTGAGCGTGCCCAGATAAAGATGGTCGGGATGGCCGGGAACAGCGGCAAATGCGCGCGCGTCGCCACCGGCAGGGCCAACTGCGTTCCAAAGGGTCTGGGACGGCGACGGCTGCGCGGCCATCGCGAGAATCAGAGTTGGAATGGCCAGCGCAAGACGGACGCGCCGACACAGGCTTTCAGAACAGATCCGCGAGCGGCTCATTGAGGAAAGAAAACTCCCAGCGTTCAAAAGAGAAATTTGTGCAAAGAATGCTCTACAAAATTGAAAAGGCCGACCGGCTTGCCGGTCAGCCTCAAATGAGTTCAGGAGGAATCTCTCAGCATTGTCGCTGCCTCTTCCTCCATCCCGGATGGATGGAGGAAGAGACGATTGGATTTGTTTCAGAAGCAGGCCGACAGCTTACTTTGCAGCTTCAGCCTTCTTCATGTGGTGGTGCGGCTTCTCGCCGAGGGGCTTGCGCACCACGGGCTTGACGACCGTCTCATCCACAGGGGTGGTTCCCATGACGTCCACGGAGAAGGAGGCGCCGGCGGGCACCAGGTAGTCTTCCACTGTCTGTCCGTCCGTGGTACCGGTGGCAACGGTGACGCGGGATGGGTCAATGCCCTTCTCGGTCACCAGATACTCCTTGGTGTTCACGGCACGCTCAGCGGCGGAGTCGACAACCATGATGTGCTTGTGCTTCATGGCCGCCTTTTCTTCCTTGGCGGTCGCTTCCTTTTCCTTGGCGTCGGACTCGCCGACAACCACGGCCTTCGCGTCCGCGGAGTTCTGCAGGTCGAGGGCAACCTGGTCGAGGCAGGCCTTGGCTTCGTTGTCAACACGGGTCGGGCGCTTTTCATCCTTCGAGAAGGAGATGGAGCACAGGGCCTGGGTGTGCGGAGCGGGAGCAACATAGGGCGCGGTGATGGTGACCGTGGTGTTGGCGCTCGCGGTTTGTCCCTTGTCGTCCGATACGTTGCATGTGATGCCGACAGCGCCGGTCGGTGCACCGGTGGAATTGAAGGTGGCGGTGGTACCGGTTCCGCCGATGGTTCCGGAGACTGCCGTGTAGCTATAAGTCAGCGGGCGGTTCTGCGGGCTCACGCCTACCGCGGTGATGGTGCTGGTGGCTCCAGGATTGATGGTGCTGGGGCTGGCCGAGCAACTGACGGTGGGAGGCTCGAAGGCCTTGACGGTGATGGTGGCCGAGCAATCCGCGGTTTCGCCGGGCTTGAGGCCTTCCTTGCCGGCCTTGCCTTCCTTGACTTCACCCTTCACGGTATAGGCGCCTGCCGTCAGCGCGCCGGTGGCCGCCGAATCAAGCGTGGCGGTGGTTCCATTATTCTTCAGTCCGGCAACGCCCGACCAGGTATAAACGGTGCTGTCCTTGGGATCGAGGCTGCCCGCGATGGCGGTAATGGTAACCGGGTCACCGGGGAAGATGGTGGCCGGGCTGGCCGAGCAAGCCAGGGTCACCGGCGGGGGCGGCACAATGGAGCCGATGCGGAACACGAGTCCGGCACTCAAGCGGGCCATATTGAAATTGCCGCGATAACCGGGGGCAAAGTCTTCGTGTGTATATTGGTAGTCCGCCTGAAACACGCGAATCGCCAGATGATGGTGGAAGAACGGGGTGGCGTAATCCATACCGCCGCCGACGGTCAGCACAGCGCCCAACTTTTCGGGAAGTGCGTAGCTGCCCACCGATTCAACACCAACCAGAGCGTGAACAAACGGCGTGATGTCGGCGGCGGGGTAGCGGAAGATCAAACCGCCCGATCCGCCCTCAAAATCGTCGCCCGGCTGGCTTACCGACGTATTCGGTGTCTCCGGAAGCAGTACGTGTTCATCGATCTCGATCTGCGCGCCCATATACCTGTTGAAATAACGGGAGACGCCCAGGATGGCGCCGTAGTCGATGGCGTTGAATGTGATCCCATTCACGGTGCCATGGGGTGCGAGGTAGCTGTACCCGAGGAAGATGTCATACTTCGACGGGGAATCAGCCGAAGGGGCTGGTGGCTTAGCTGAATCCTGAGCAGCCAGGGCAGCGGGTAACAATGCCAAACAAACCAAAGCAGCAATCCCACTCAGAGACTTCAAAACACGACCGTACATGAGTTTTCTCCTCCACAAATCAAGCTGAATGAACCGATAGAAAGGGGCTGCAGCAGGAGCAAGTTCTTTCTGAACTGACTTGGCTCCGCACAACGAGCGGCCCATAAGGCGTCTCTACAGTACTAATAAACGTACCATAGGACGATTTCCGCAGAGCACATTTTTTCAACGAGTTGCCTACCTCGTTATCAATCCAAAGCGCGCGAGAAGAGAGATATTACCTCAGTAACTCAACCCGCGGTACTGACTTCGCAGCAAGGCTATCCCACATTCAAAGTCTTCAAAAGGCTGCGTGGTTCACGCTGAATCTTCTCTTGTAGAAGCGTAATAGCGTACAAAAGTTGCTCGGGCCTTGGCGGACAGCCTGGGACGTACACATCCACAGGAATGACCTGATTGACGCCCTGAAGCAGCGCGTAGTTGTTGAACACACCGCCGGAAGTGGCGCAAGCGCCCATGGAGATGACCCACTTCGGCTCCGGCATCTGATCGTAGAGGCGCCGGATTACGGGCGCCATCTTCTGGGAGACGCGTCCGGCAACCACCATTAAATCCGACTGGCGAGGCGACGGCCGGAAGACCTCGGCGCCGAAACGCGCTATGTCGAACCGGGACGCGCCCATGGACATCATTTCGATGGCGCAGCAGGCCAGTCCGAAAGTCATGGGCCACACCGAACTCTTGCGTATCCAATTCACCGCAAAGTCGAGCGAGGTGAGAAACACACCTTCCGGCTGCTCGAAGCCATAGCTCACTTCCTGGAGCTTGACGCGGTTCTTCGCGCTGCTTTCCAGTGCTCCAAAAAGGTAGTGGTCCCGCTCCGCCGTTGCCGCCATATGTCTAATATACCTCGACTTCAGTGAAGAAGAAGTGGTCACAATTGCACTTTTCCACGGATTTTCGGCGACCAATTCGACTGAATTGCAATGCGGAGACATGCTCAACAATCTCTGTTCAAGGGCCCCCCTCGCGAAAGCTCGATGAACTCTTCAGGGCCCGATGATGGGTTTCGCTTAACTCTTCCGATGGGAGAGTCCGCGTTCCGATGCGGAACCGAGCCCCACGCCATGGCATCGAAGACAAGAAACCGGCTGCAAAAGTCGCCGAAGACGCCGCATTGCGCTATTCTTCAATGTTCCAGGAAAAACCATGCCCACGTGAAATGAACGTTCTCAGTGCGGCCACAAATCTACGGATGCCAATCGAGCGATTGCAGTTGCCTAAAGCCGATCACTGAAACATTACCGCTGTTTCCTGTCCACGTTTACCTGCATCGATGCTTATTTCCGGAGCGGAATCAAAAATGCGTACGCGAACGATCAAGCTATTGCTTCTGACTTTTTTCCTGGGAGTTCCTACCCTCGCTCTCACGCAGACTCAAGCCGCCGCGCCCGTGACACAGACTCAATCCGCTGGGGCGCCTGCCACGCAGGCGCAGATCGCCGCGCTGCAACAGGCGGTTCAGAACGCCCAGTCGGCCGGCGACAACGCCTGGATGCTGACGTCGGCGGCGCTGGTTCTGCTGATGACAGGACCCGGTCTGGCCCTTTTCTATGGCGGCCTGGTGCGCAGGAAGAACATTCTGTCGACGATGATGCAGAGCTTCGCCATGATGGGGTTGGTGACCATCCTGTGGGCTTTGGTGGGCTACTCGCTGGCCTTTGGCCACGGGAACAGCTTCATTGGCGGTTTCGAGCACGTCTTTCTGCGCGGGGTGGGTCTGACACCGAACGCCGACTATGCCGCGACCATTCCCGAGCAGACCTACATGATCTACCAGCTCATGTTTGCCATCATCACCCCGGCGCTGATCACCGGGGCGTTCGCCGAGCGGATGAAGTTCAGCGCGATGGCGGTTTTTCTTTCGCTTTGGTCGCTGCTTGTGTATAGCCCGATGGCGCACATGGTGTGGGGAGTGGGCGGATTTCTCAATTCAACAGGCGGTCGCTTCCCTTCGCTGGATTTCGCCGGCGGGACGGTGGTGCACGTTACCTCGGGCGTATCGGCGCTGGTGGCCTGCATCTATCTGGGCAAGCGCGTCGGCTATCCGAAGACCCCGATGCCGCCGCATTCGATGGTGCTGAGCTTTATTGGGGCTTGCCTTTTATGGGTGGGCTGGTTTGGATTCAATGCCGGCAGCGCTCTGGGCGCGA
>PLPU01000503.1:0-3540 GCA_003159975.1 Acidobacteriaceae bacterium | reverse complement strand
CTGGTCGCTATCACGCCCGCTTCCGGTTTTGTGCAGCCGATGTCCGCGCTTGCCATTGGGCTGATCGCGGGCGTCTTCTGTTCATTCATGGTCTTCGCAGTCAAGAGCCGGCTCGGTTACGACGACTCTCTTGACGCCTTTGGCGTCCACGGGGCAGGTGGGACCATTGGGGCGCTGCTGACCGGCTTGTTCGCAACAGGCGCCATCAACGCGGTCTTTGGAAAAGACGCCGCGGGCAAGCCCATCCCCACTGGCGCGATGGACGGACACTGGGGGCAGTTGATCAACCAGTTCGCCGGCGTGGCCATTGCCTGGGGCATCTCCATTGCCGGCACCCTGGTGCTGCTTTTCGTGGTGGACAAAGTGATCGGGCTGCGCGTTTCGCCGGACCAGGAAGCTGCCGGTCTCGACCTCTCGCAACATGGGGAGGAAGGCTACGACCTCAACTCCTGACCGGCTGCCTTCCCCAGGAGCACTTTCGGAATTAATGTGGTCCTTTTGAGTGCATTGAAATGTGGCTTTTTCTTGAGGAAAAAGCCACTTGAGTGTGAGCCTTCGGTCTACAGCAATTCCGAAAGTGCTGTAGCTGGCGAGGAAAACTTCAGGCCGGACGCCCAAGGCATAGCTGAGCCTGTTACGCTGTCAAACGAGGCAAGTTGCATATGGTCAAGATCGAAGCCATTCTCCAGCCGTCGAAGCTGGATGCTGTGAAAGACGCCCTGCTTGAAGCGGGCATTGAAGGCATGACCATTCTGGAAGCGCGTGGCCATGGGCGCCAGAAGGGTCACACCGAGTTCTATCGCGGCCGCGAATACACGGTCGACCTTCTCCCCAAGGTCAAGATCGAGTTGGTGGTCACGGACGATATGAAAGACAAGGCCATTTCGGCTATCGGCTCCGCGGCGCGCACGGGACGAATCGGCGACGGCAAGATTTTTGTGAGCCGGATTGAAGAGGCCATCCGCATCCGCAATGATGAGCGCGGGGAAACGGCGCTGTAGCAAGTCTCAAGAAGTCAGGCCCTATGGGCACAGATGCACGTAGACCGCAGTATTGCCTCGGTTCCAGCTGTGGGCGAGGTGTCACTTACTCAATTGAGGCATTGACATGCGCGCAATCAAACATTTTGTCCTTTTCATTGAAGCGGACCGGCACGACCGGCGCCACTGGGCACGTTTGCTCAAGCTCTTTCGGCAGGACCCCCTGCGCTGCCCGGGCTATGAGTTCGATGGAATCGATCTGTCCGGCTCGGAAAACAAGCTTGAGGAACTGCACCGGGTTCTAACCGGCGAAAGCTCCAGATACAGGGTTTCGCCGGACCAATACCCACCGCACGGCTCGCCGGACGCCCCGCTGGCTTACGCTGAATTGGCCGCTCGTGAGGACCCGCTTCTGATATTGGTCGGCATTCGGGCTGGGGCAAACCTCATACGAGCGTACCTCCTCAACCTGCTTCGAGTCGAACCGGACCCCCGGAAGGTGGAGGTGGATGTGAGGCAGATTCGCCGGGTGGAGCAGGTGCTGCTCTACGACCCCGCCCCGCAGGATTACCTGACGTGGATCAAGCACATCTTCCGGTTTCTCGCCATTTCAACCTTGCTGGTGGCATTTGTGGCTTTTGGCGCGTGGATCTGGCGGGAGGCGACAGGCCAGACCCTTTGGATGATGGGCAAGGAGAGGTCGCCGCTGGATTATGTCGTGGTATTCTCCGGAATCGCCTGCCTGTTGGCTCTTCCGATGTCCAACGAGATCCGGGACTTTCTGTTCCGAGGGCCGAAGCGCCGGCGCGAAGAGGAGCTTCGGCGGCAGGATGAGGAAAATCTCGCGGAGCTCTTCGACGATCGGGTAAAGCGCGGGCGCAAGGATAAGAGCGGGACGTGGCCAGTTCCGGTGCGCGAGTTCGCGCGCACAAAGATCAACGCGAGCCGAAAAGCCGAGGTTGACGAGTTTGCGCAGCAAATTGCTGCGACGGCTGAACACCGCCATATCTTTACGGTCGATCGGTATGAGCGAACTTATGCAATTTCTCCGATCGATCGCAAACAAATTCCGCTGGAATTTCGCAAACTCGAACATATGACGGAGCCCTACAATCTGGCCATCCAGGGCTACAATATTCACTTCTCCAATCTGCCCCAGCCACGGTGCGGAGACGGCGGCGAATTGCCTTACTGGTACTTCAGGAAATTTACCAATGGGAGGCTGTTAGTCAAACAAGAGCCAGAGGGAAACAAATCCTCATCCCTCGAAAAGGAAGTCGCGAAGAAGAATATGGAGTTCATCTACAGATTCGAGCCGAAGCGTTCGAAGACGTACCTACTCGAACTGGCGATCTATGGTGGATATAACGTGGGGGACCGCAACAGCCACATGCACCTGCCGGCGAATTCCCGCTTCAACCAAGTTGTGGAAGTGCTCGACCTGAGGGCCTACCTGTCCCAGGGCTGGAAAATCCCGGCTCCGCCCGAAGCCTACTTCATCCCAGGGAATATTCCTGAAACTCACGGCGATCGAAACGACGTGGCTGGAACGGCGTGCAATTGTGTGCGCGACGGGTGGCTTGACCCAAGATGCCAGCAGTTGGAGGTAATCCCTGACATCAATCGCCCCGGAGTTTACTCATGGAGCGTTTACGACCTCCGAGACGGGGGCCAAATCGGCTTTCGATTCCGGGTGGACAAGCAGCAAGGCGATGAAAACGAGAAGAGAGCTTCACAAAAATGAAGACACAAATCCACCTCAAGCCAGGATACGCGGCTATGTTTGGCTACGGATCGCTCCTACTAAGACAAAGCATGGAGCGAACGCTCGGACACCCCTTCGCGCAGCAGCCGATCGAGTGCACACTGACCGGATGGCGTCGCAGCTGGGATGTTTTCATGCCGAACCGGGGCTTCTATGAGAAGACAGAGGACGAAGAGTTTGTGCCGGAGAACATCATTTACCTCAACCTGCGGCCAGTTGCCGGTGACAGAGTCAACGGGCTGCTGTATTGCGTGACCGAGGAAGAGTTTTCGCTGTTTGACGAGCGCGAATGGATTTACGACCGGGTGCGGATCACGGCGGATTTCGAAGACATCGAATTGGCCGACGGAGAGGCGTATGCCTATGTCGCGAAGCCTCAATGGATTTTGGATGGAACCAGTTCGCGCGCCTGGGCGGCGCTTAGAGCTTCTTATCTCAGTATCGTTGAAGCCGGACTCAACGAGCTTGGGATGGGGTTCCGAGAGGTGTACGACCGATCGACCGACCCGGTACCCGCGCATCGGGTCTTTGCCGACCTCCGCCGGGAGAATTCTGAGCCACTTGCCAGAAGTTAGGGACTCACAGGCAAGCATCGTCTAGCGACCCACAATTTATGCAGCCGCTATGGCGCAGGAGGTGTGAGTGAAATTCCCCTTCCGCGCCAACTTCGCTTATTCTGTTAATAATTCCTAACTTGCTTCGGCGAGCCACACGAAAAACTCATGACTCCAGTCGCTTTCGCGGTTGACGATCTCCGGGAGCAGTATATGCGGGAGATGGCGCTTGTCCGCCAGA
>PLPU01000343.1:0-5110 GCA_003159975.1 Acidobacteriaceae bacterium | reverse complement strand
GAGTTGGAACCAATATCGATTGCGGCAAGAGTCGGCATGTTTTTCGGATGATCTCCGGAGCAGGGAATCTGTCTCTCCGGCCAAGATACACGAGCAGGCCCGCTGGCTGCTGTTTTGAAGAGTTCTCGGTTTTAATTGCGCATAAATGCGCTATATTGCGCTTAAACTGTATTAGCGCAACGAAAAGGGGAGATTTATGCCCAAACAGATACCGGACGAAACCCTGTCAGCGATCTTGGCCGCCGTCAAGCGATACCCCGAAGGCGCAAGCCTGGCCCAAATCCTCCACGCCCTGACGTCAGCACCGCAGCCGCGAACGCTCCAATTTCGCCTCAAGCATCTTGTCGATGCAGGGCGCCTCATCCAGCAAGGTGATCGCCGCGCAGCCAAATACCGTCTGCCCGAAACTCAACAGCATCCACGGGCCGCCATCCCGGTCCTGGCTGCGGAAAATGAGACCGTCATCCCCTTATCCGCAGCAAGTCTCGTGATACGGCGCTACCTCAGTCAGCCTCTCGCGGCGCGAAAGCCCGTCGGCTACAACCGTCCGTTCCTCGATTCGTACCGGCCGAATTCCAGCTCATACCTTTCCCAGGCGGAACGCGCCCACCTCGCCGCGATTGGAAGGCCTAATTCTGCCGAGGCTCCCGCAGGCACTTACGCAAAACACATTCTCAGCCGGCTCCTCATTGACTTGTCGTGGAACTCAAGCCGTCTTGAAGGGAACACGTATTCCCTGCTCGATACCAAACGGCTCATCGAGTTCGGCGAGGAAGCGCAAGGACGCGATCGGCTGGAGGCGCAGATGATCGTGAATCACAAGGAGGCGATTGAGTTTCTCGTCAGCGCGGCCGATGAGATTGGCTTCAATCGCTATACCATCCTCAATCTCCACGGAATTCTCGCGCAAAACCTGTTGCAGGACGAAGGAGCGGCGGGGCGGCTAAGGCATATTGCGGTCGCCATCGAGAGGTCCACCTTTCACCCGCTTGAAGTGCCGCAGCTCATCCACGAGTGTTTCAACCACATCCTGGCAAAAGCCGCTGCTATCGACGATCCATTCGAGCAGGCGCTCTTCATCATGGTGCAGTTGCCATACCTGCAACCTTTTGACGACGTCAACAAGCGCGTCTCCCGTCTCGCCGCAAATATCCCCTTCATTAAAAACAATCTGTCACCGCTGTCCTTCACCGATGTTCCGCGATCTCTGTACACGGATTCTCTGCTGAGCGTGTATGAACTCAATCAAGTCGATCTTCTGAAAGATGTGTTCATCTGGGCATACGGGCGCTCGGCAGAAAAATATTCCGCCGTCAGGCAATCGCTCGGCGAACCGGATCCATTCCGGTTCAAGCACAGCGCCGCTTTGCGAGAAGTCGTTTCGCGCGTCGTGCGTGACCGAAATGGCAGGGCGGCGGTGGGCTCCATTATTGAATCATGGGCCGGCGAAAACATCGCCGTCGACGACCGCAAGCGCTTCCGGGAGATGGCTGAGAGCGAGTTGCTAAACCTGCACGAAGGGAACTTCGCCCGCTACCAGATCAGGCCGAGCGAATATGAGGCCTGGCAGGCTGTCTGGCGGACAGCGCGGTAGGTTCAACACCCACGCTGAACGCTCCAAATTTCGATTCTCTATCCCCGACAGCACATCCCCCTGAAAATTCCAACAGAGCCAGGCGCTTCAGGCCCCTTCCCGTCAAATCTTCATCCCCCGGGAACTTTTCCCCTCGTCGCCGCATTACCAGTTGTGAAGGGTTTGGACGACACCATGCAAGAAGCATCCCACGCGTTCGTTCTACACTCAGAGGCGGCAAAGCCACTCATCATGCTCGATGCCCGAGAAAATCCCGACGCGCACGATTCCCCAACGACGCTGACCGACGAGCAGCTAATGGTCGCCTTCGCGCGCGGCTCTTCTGACGCGTTTACTTCGCTCTTCCAATGCTACAAGCAGCCGCTCTTTGGATTCTTCCGCCGCCGCGTTCCCGATCCCTCACAGGCAGAAGAACTGACCCAGGAAACCTTTCTCGTCCTATTGCGCGCTGCCTCTCATTACCAGGCAAGCGCGCTCTTTCGAACTTACCTTTACGCAATCGCATTCAAGATTCTGCACGCCTATCGACGCAAATCCGCCTTTCGCGCCACCTTTTGGGAATCGCGGCCCGAACACTCCGAGCCTTCCGTCGAAAGCACCATAGCTGCGGAGGTGTTGCTTCGCCAGGCCGTCGGAAAGCTAGACAGCATCGATCGCGAAATCCTGATGCTGCGCGAGTTCGAGCAGCTAAGCTACGCGGAGATTGCCGAGCTCTGTCGCATCCCGCTCAACACGGTTCGTTCGCGCCTCTTCCGCGCCCGCACCGCCCTTCACGATCTGCTCGCTGCTCCGGCTCCCAATTCCAATTCAAAGAAGTTGGCGGAATTCGAGGAACGCATATGAACACCACCACGCACCCCGTCGCACCCGATGAAATCATGGCCTGGCTCGACGGCGAACTGCCGATCTCCGAGGCCCGCACGATCGCAACTCATCTCGACGAGTGCGCCGAGTGCGCCGACGTCGCCGCGCAGTTTCGCGCCACGCCTCAATCGCTCTCCAACTGGACCGTTCCGCCTGTTCCTTCGCGGTTGGAAGACTCCATCACAGAATTAGCGCGACGAAAATCCTCCGGCCAAAGCCTTCCAAAACAGAAGCTCTTCACGCGGCCCAGCTTTTGGACGTGGAAGCAGTGGACGCTCGGAACTGGATGCGCGACAATCGTACTCCTGCTTGCAATCCGCCTGTCGATTCCCCGTCCCTCTTACCAGATGGCAAAGCCAATGATGATGAATTCCATCAATCCGCAGGGTGAAAGCCAGTCGATTGATGGCCAGTCCATCGCCGATCAGCGGTCCATCCCACTGAATGGCAGAGCCGAGCATATGGACTCCTTGACTTCGAGCGCTTCGAGCGTCGCAGGAGCTTACGGATACTCGGCAGGTGCGTTGCAAACTCCACCCCCAATTGCCGGCAAGGCTCAGAGCGGCCCACACGCTCGTGCGGTATCAACCGCCACGCCCGCCCCTATGATCGCCCGGACCGCATCTCTCACCGTCATTGTCAAAGACATCTCCGCTGCCCGCTCGTCGTTTGACGCCATCATTGCGCGGCACCGCGGATACTCCGCACAAATCACGTTCGATCTCTCTGAAGGAGCATCGTCGCGCGGAATCGCGGCATCTCTGCGCGTCCCCGCGTCCGAGTTGCCCTCGGCTCTCGCCGAACTCAGAGCGCTTGGCCGCGTCGATCATGAAAAGCAGTCCGGCGAGGAAGTCACGCAACAACACGTCGATCTCGCTGCGCGTCTACAGAATTCGCGTGAGACAGAGCAGCGTCTCCGCGACATACTCGCCCAGCGCACGGGCAAAATCGAAGATGTTCTCCAGGTTGAGGAGGAAATCGCCCGCGTCCGGGGTGAAATCGAATCCATGGAAGCGGACCAGATGGCTCTTGAACATCGCGTCGACTTCGCCACCATCGACCTTGAGTTGGTCGAGGAGTACAAAGCACAGTTCAACTCGCCCGCCAGTTCGGCCTCCACGCGCATCCACAACGCATTCGTCGCCGGCCTCGACAACGCAGCGGCAACCTTACTCGGATTCGTGCTGTTTTTCGAAGAAGATGGCCCCGTAATTCTGATCTGGCTCGCGATCCTCGGCCTGCCGTGCCTTTTCGTCTGGCGCCGCTATCGCAAGGCGCGCAGCGAGCTCTAAGGCTGTACCCCATGCCCCGCAAACCACCCAATCACCCTCCGCTCATATTCCTGCGGCTCCGCGCCCGCCGCGCCGGTATGGCCTGCGTCCGCCGGTTCCCACAGCACGACTGCGGGAATCCGCCCCGCACTCCGCTTCATAATCAACTCCGAATGCCACGGCGAAAGGTTCCTGTCCAGCTTCCCATGAATCAGCAGCACTGGAACCTTGCTCGCAGCCACAGCGTCTTCCGGTGAATCCTGATCCAAATCCACCCCATACCGCAATCGCGCATACAGGAATCCCGCTTCCACCGCTGGCCGCAGCAGCGTGCGCCCCAGCCACGCTCCCGCGCCCAGTTTCGCCGCCAGCCGGTCATACGACGCCTCTCTGAAGCTCGCAAAAGGACACTCCGCCACCACCGCGCAAAATCCCGGCGTCGTTCTCAGCGACTCCAGCAGCAGCGCCGCTCCCATCGATTCGCCCAGCCCATCAATGCACCGTGGCGCGTCATTCTTCTGGACCCAGTCAAACCACCGCCGCAAATCCCGTGCCTCTTTCACGCCGTAGGTCGCCAGTTCGCCGCCACTCGCCCCATGGCTCCGCGCATTCGGCAGCACCACCTGATATCCATGCCGCAGCAGCATATCGGCGTATCCCAGCATCCCACGCCAATTGTCCGACTGCCCATGCAGCAGGATCACCGCATCGCCATTGCCTGTAACGGGCCGCAGGGTCCATCCGCGCAGTGTCACCCCATCGTCCGCGGTCACCTGCACATCCGCGAGCGACGCATGATCGCGCGCCGCAATCGCCTCCGCGTGCTCCACATCGGCCTGGGTTGGCGCGCGCCGCATCGGATGCAGCGCCCAATCCGCAGTCACTACGCCAACGACCGTGCATACCACCAGCCAGGCCGCAACAACCGTCAGGCCGGCTTTCAGCCATCGCCCCAAAAACATCCGCCTTCGATTCATCATGTAAAGTCTACGCACCTCGCCGGAACCGCGTTTCCCGCACCGGCTTTCACCAACCTCAACAGTCCCTCAAGGCTCAAAGCGGACCCGTCCCGCGCAATCCGGACCAATTTCGGCGCTCAAAATGCCTCAAAACAGCACGAAACCGCACCCAAATCGCACGTTTTTGAGCATGTTTTCAATGTTTTCATCCTGGTATAGCAGGACGTTTCCCGCGTTTTCGTCCACCTATAACCACACATTCTTCCAACAAAAAGTCACTCTCTCAATTCCGTACGCATATACCGCGACGTTTTCTCAAAAAATGTAGCCCTAAACCACTACACAGTTTCACAGTGTGGCAGATTTCCACGAAGCTGCCAACCGGACTTTCTATTCCCCAATCCCTATTCCCTACTCCCTGC